>DHDG01000047.1:127959-145010 GCA_002399265.1 Firmicutes bacterium UBA4882
CGACACTTTTCAACCGGTCGCAAACACCATGTACTGGTCCATGCCCCCGTGGGTTGAGGTCTATGACGAACTCACCGTCGGCGACTGGCTTTATCTGAAGATTAATGTCGACATGCGCTTTGATGCCGGCAAGATCGCCCAAAACAGCGGTAGCATTTTCCCGGTTTATCTTTTGGAATCCAGCACGCCGCGCGAGGGCTTTATCACGGCTGGTAATGGTCATTTCAGCCTTACGGCCGGTCGACTGCAGAGCGGCATCGGTTATGGCTATTTTGGCAATACCGTACTGAACGGTAAAGCCAATTATCTCGATCAAATTCAGTTCACGGCTTCCTCCGACAAATTCAAGTTTTTTTATCTTTATGGAACATCCTTTCCCTGGCTGACTCCGGAAGAGAAGACGATTCAGCAAACCCCCTGGGAATTCTCGCCGGAGCATGATCAATACTCTGATCCATATAAAACGTTCACCTATCACCGCCTGGAATATCGTCCATTTCCCTGGCTACTGGTCGGAGCGGCGGAAGGCAATATGCTGGGTGGTGTCAAGCCTGATTTGCAGTGCTTGTTACCTTTCAACATCTGGCATAACACGTACGCCTACGGTTACAAGAATGTAATGGGATCAGTCGACGTGTCCGCCGTCCCATTTAAGGGACTGCATCTGTTTGGCGAATTCATGCTGGACGATTATCGGCTGCCCCGTGAAGGCGGCAGCCAAAAGCCGAACGCCTTCGCCTGGCAGCTGGGCGCACGCTACATCCTGCCGGTCAGCGGCGACAATTGGCGGCATATGATCGGGCTGGAATACACGCATGTCGACCCCTGGACCTATAATCACTTCTATCCGTATCAGATGTTCTATCAGCGCCAGCCCTACTCTTCGAGCATCCGAGACTGGTATATGGATTTTTGCATGGGCTATACCTACGGGCCGGACCTTGACCATTACGGGGTGTATTACCGCACCTTGTCCAAAGCGGGTGTCCAAGCCTCGCTGTCATATTTCCATATGATTCAAGGCGAAGTCGAGCTGGGTGCCTGTAACGATCCCGATTGCACGGACGCCACTCCGCATCCGTGGTATTCTCATAATGATGATTTGCAGCCCGTCGACGGCCACATTGGCACGGTGGAGATCTATAACACCGTCAGCCTGGATTTGCTCTGGCCGGTCTGGCGGTCGTTCAGCGTGATTGCCAGCGGCAGCTACAGCCATGTTCAGAACTACAGTCACATTGCCGGTGAGACTGGCAACCTGTATACTGCGCTGATTGGACTGCAGTACCGTTTTTAGCCGGCATTGATCAGATACGGAGACAAGCGCCGTTTAATGTACTCAATCGAATCGTCAGCCTCTAACCAAAACCCGCCCAAACGGCGGGTTTTTTCGTTTCATCACACCTGGGGCGAGGTTTCTTCTGCCTAGAAGCCCTTGCCCTATTCCATAGGCAAATCCAATATTGCCTCCAGCTGATAAGCTTCTATGACATGACCGGCATTGTCTTTTTGATAGGCCATAATCCATAGGCGGTATTCTCCTGCCGTCAGTGCAGCCTCGTCCGGAAATTGATACTGCGGCTCAGTAAGGCCGGCTACGCGCTCTACCAAGGCATAGTCTGGCGTCAGCAACACTAACTCATAGGTTTCGTTATCCGATACCGGTATCCAATTAAAGAACGGCGTTGAGTCAGTTATTGGAATGACTGCTCCCGGTTCTGGTTGTACCGGCTCAAGCAATTCAAGCTGGTTTTCTGCAAAATGGATCGTCCTTTTAAAATGGCGCACTTGGTATGACAATCTAACCGTGAACAGTAATGTATATTCATTGCCGGCCTCCAGTACGTCGGTAACATCTACGACATAAGCATCCAGGAACGATGCCCAACCCAAATCCACATATTTGTCATCCTTAAGATAAGACAGGGTCACTACGGGAGAATAACCACCAAGTGCTTCACTGACAAGCACACCCACGCATAAATCCTGAGTATTGGAAGTCAGATCGTTGATTCCGCCCGGAAACGCATAAGACAGATACGGCTCAATGATAACATCCGCTAATCCTTGCTTTGTCACAGTAATCTTCTGCACCTCAGATTGATAGCAGCCGTCATAGACAAAAATTTCGTGAGTCCCTACCGGAACATTATCGAACTGGAAAGTATCATCCGCCCCGGTGACTACATAGCGCCCTCCCAAATAGACAACCGCATGTTCAAGCATTTCGGGATCATAGAAGTCATCCTCCGTAACCTCTGGCAAAATGACTCTCCCTTTAACAGTGGCAAATTCATTGGTGCCGGAAGGATCCTCTTTTTTGCAGCCGACTATACCGGAAATCAATGTAATAATCAAAACCACCACGATTGACCTAAGCACCGTCTTACACATCAGAGAACCTCCAAACATAATTTAATTCTTATGCCGGGTTTAAATGTCGCTCTTCATGCTGTATACGGCAATTGTCTTTTAGTTAATTCCACCTTTTACCACGATTTCCTTTTCTGGAACAACCTACCTTTCCGCAGCCACTCCGCACACTTTTTTATGTTTTTCTTAGATTAATGGATTGACATGGATAAGCTGGCAATACTAAAATATAATTACGATTATCGTAATACCATATTCGTAATATTCCATGCTAATGAACGTGGCTCATTACTCATCACGCACTATCCTGTCTTCAAAGAAAGGAGCAGTGGTAATGGTGAAAGGAGAATCGGAAGCGGCTTTGCTTGACGATTTGATCGTCTCAATCGGCAGGCGTCTGCTGCATTACTTTGGTTCCAAAAGCGAAGACCTTTCACTGAAAGAGATCTTTGTGATCGAACACCTCAGCCGCCAGGGTACGGCCAGCATGTCCGAGCTAGCCGCGGGGCTGGGTGTGCCGTTTACCACCATGGCCAGTATGGTCAATCGCATGGTTAACAAGGGCTATCTAGAGAAACAGCCGCTCCCGGAGGATCGGCGTGTGATGACGATATCGCTGACGCCAGCCGGTCGCAACATCTTTGACCTGCATCGCCAGGGCCTGGTGGCGGTTGTCAAAGAAATGCTGGCTACCCTGGAAGACGCTGATCAAAACCGCTTGATGGCACTGATTAACGAAGTGTTGCAGGTCCTGCCCGACAAAGCATGACGTTCAGACAGAAAAGGAGTGATTCGTATTAAACTGCTCAGCAAGTTTGTCAACAAATTTCCCCGCCTTATTATCGCAGTCATTATTGTCGCAACGATCGTATTCGGGGTATTTGCCGCCGGTATTGATCGCCAGTCCGATCTCGCCGGCAGTATTCCCTCCAGCCATCCACGGCTGAAAGAATACCTCGAATTTATGGAGGAATACGGCAGCAACCGCGCTGTGGTGGTTGTGGCCAGTTCCGATGATATTTTTGCTCCGCAGTCGATGCAAACGATCGATCGTATTACGAATAGCCTTACGGATCTGCCGTTCGTGGTCAGTGTGTCCAGCCTGACCAACCTGGTGGATATGAAAGGCACGCCAGAAGGATTAGCCAGTGGACCGATTATTCCGGAGCTGCCGCAATCCCAGGCTGAAGCGGATCTACTGCGCGAGGGCATCTTGCCGAATCCGTGGTATTCCGGCAATGTGGTATCCGCCGACGGCAAATCAACCCTGATTCTTGTCAACTTGGAGTATATCTCTGTCTTTGAGGAAAGCAAGTTGATGCTCGATCAGATTACGACCGCTGTTGACGAGGCCAATGATGGACTGGAAATACACTACGCCGGTGCCATCGTCATGGAGCAACAAATCAACCGTTTTCTGAATACGGATGTGCTGCTGCTGATCCCAGTGGTCGTCTTCTGCATTGTGCTTGTTCTGTTCCTGACCCTGCGTTCCTGGCAGGGGGTATTGCTACCCCTGGCGACAGTCCTGATCAGCGTGGTTTGGACCGTCGGCATTATGTCGATCGCTGGGCGGCCGCTCTCTTTCCTGGGATATGTGCTGCCAGTCCTATTGGTGGGTGTGGGTTCCGCCTATGGCATTCACATCGTGGCACGCTATCAGGAAGGTATCCGTCATGGGCTCAGCGGCCAAGAGGCCATTCACAATGCAATTACCTCCACCGGTGCCGCGGTCTGGATGGCAGCCCTGACGACCATCGCCGGCTTCGGCTCGCTGGTCTTTTCGAAGATGGAAATGTTTAAAGACTTTGGTGCTTTCAGTGCTATCGGGGTCACCATCGCCTTCCTGATTTCGATTACTTTTATCCCGGCCATCCTGTTGCTGCTACCTGACAGGCCGGCCAAAGAAGCCGCGCCGACCGCCAAACCGAAGCGTCGCAACGGCTTTATCGCTTTCACCGAAAATGCATTGGGGCACCTGGCTGCCTGGTCTGCTAAACACTACGGCCTGGTTTCTCTCGGCGTCCTGCTGCTGGTTTTCGGCGCTTTGCTAGGCTGGCCGCGCTTGACAACCACCTTTGATCCGGGCGGCTTCCTGCCGACCAACAGCGATCACCGCGTTGCTGAAGCAATCGTCAATGATGGCTTTGGCGGATCCGTGGAACTGGATTTCCTGGTCAAGGGCGATTTGAATGATCCAGCCTTCTTGAACAATTTAGTCGCGATGCAGGACGCAGTCGAAGCGATGGGGCTGCAGCGTCCGCTCTCGATTGCCGATTTACTGATCAAGACCAACCGGGCTTTGCACAATGATGATCCGCAATATGCAGTAATTCCGGAAGATCCGGCCATCATTCCGCAACTGCTCTTTCTGCTATCCCTGTCAGGTTCGCCTGATGAGATGATGCGCTTTATGAATTTTGACCAGACGGAAGCGCGTCTGTCGATGCGTGTCAGTAACGTGATGCATACTACCGATCGCGCAGCCTTGCTGGAAAAGATTGAAGATTTGGCAGGATCTATCTTTGGTGCCGATGTGGAGGCCAGGGTCACCGGCAGCCCGATCCTGGAAATGGTCATGATGGACATCATCCGGGAGGAGCAGGTTCAAAATATCGTCCTCTCGCTGATCACTGTCCTGCTCATAGTGGTGATCTTCTTCCGGTCCTTCATTGCCGGGGCCGCCTGTCTCAGTCCGATTGTAGCTACTGTAATCCTGATTTTTGGATTCATGGGCTGGGCCGGTGTCCCGCTCAATACCGCCACGGCCATTATTGCCAGTCTGGCGACTGGCATAGGCATAGACTACTGCATTCATTTTTATCAACGCTATAAAGAGGAACGCCGGCGGGGTCTAAGCATAGATGAGGCAGTTGCCGAAACCGGCCGCACTTCCGGCCTGGCGATCATTTCCAACGCCTTGTCGGTTGGCTCCGGTTTTGGTGTGCTTTTACTTTCCGGTCTTGGCATCTTCCGCAGTTTCGGAGGATTGCTCGCTCTGTCCATGGTACTGACGGCGCTCGGTTCAATCACCCTGTTGCCGGCAGTAATCAAACTAAATGCCCGGGTTTTTGGAGATAAAGTGCTGCTAAGGCGAAAGGAAGATCGTAATGTATAACAAAATGAGGCTTCTGATTCCCGTATTGCTGCTGTCGCTGGTGTGCGGTATCGCGGTCAGTGCGGCCCCAGAGCTGTCGGCTGACGAGATTCTCAACCGCATGGATCGGATGGAGGGCGTCAACGATATGACCTGTCAGCTGAGGATGACCGTCACCAGCAAGAGCGGTCAGACCCAGGTGCGCAACATGACCATGTATACCAAGGGTAAAGCCGATGGCTCGCAATTCTTCTTTGTAAAAGTTGATTTGCCGGCGCTGATTAAAGGTACTAGTTTGCTCAGTATTACACGTGCCGGGCAGGCGGATGAAACCTGGCTTTATCTGCCTGCACTGGGTAAACCGAAGCGCATTACCGCCAGCGAACGCGGGGGTAGCTTTATGGGTTCGGACTTTTCCTATCAGGATATGGGTACGGTCCGGTCGGAGGATTATCAGAGCAGGCTGCTGCGCACCGAGAAATTAGGCGGCGAAGAGGTCTATGTCGTAGAATCGGTGCCGCGCACGGAGGAAATTCGGAAAGCAAGCGGCTTTTCCAAGCAGATCTGGTGGATCCGCACCAGCAATTTTACACGCGCCAAGGCCGAATTCTATGATCAAGCCAAAAAGGTTGCCAAGGTGCAATTGGCTTCCAAACCGGTTGAGGTTAAGGCCGGCGCTTGGTTTAATTCCATGATGGAGATGTCCAATAAGGGCTTGGGATCGAAAACGGAAGTCGAGTTCAGTAATGTGCGGGTGAACACCGGTGTGAAAGATGAGTTCTTTGCTGTGGAGAATATGAAGGAGTAGCGAAGCAGAAGGGAAAAGGACACAGAGGGACGGTTCTTTTGTGACGCTCCTGCTTTGGGGCATAAAGAGCACAAAAGAACCGTCCCCCGTGTGTCCCCTCAATTATAGCAGGGTACGCAGTTTGCCTAATACTTCAGTTAATTGTTTATCAGGTAAAGTGCAAGCAAATCTCGCGTTACGGGTTCTCCAATCTAAACTCTTGAGTTGATCGGAAAGAACAACGCCATGTATTGTTATATTATCTGGTATAGAAACCTCAAATGGATAACCTTTGCTTTGTGATGTGATAGGACAGAAGATGGCTAATCCTGTTTTCTCATTGTATTCTTTTGGGGATAGGCAAAGTGCCGGTCTGTTACCAGATTGCTCATGACCAGCCTGTGGTGAAAAATCAAGCCAGACAACATCCCCCTTTGACGGAATGTAAAGGTCCGGCATGATCACCAGATCTCCTTTCCTTTCGGCTTGTCAATTAAGTACTCGCTATGCAAATTCAATTCGTTAATCGCCTCAACCATCACCTTAAGGTCGTACTCTTCTGTTTTTAGAGGTTCAATAACAATCTTACCCCCCTGTATGGAGAGATCAACTGAAGAACCGAGTCTAATAGATACTTGATCTGCAAATGATTTTGGGATTCTCAGTGCCATGCTATTTCCCCACTTCTGAATTTTAGCTCGCATCAAGACGGCCTCCAAGCAGAATGTATCTACATTGATTATACATGACGATTAGCCGTAAGTCAAGACACGGCGCCAGTTGCCAGGTAATTAAAAGAGGTTTTGGCTAGGTGGAATACTCCAGTCATTTTATTCTAATTTTCTTATTTAGCCTTTATTTCCCGAAATCCAAAACCTATCATGAAAGTCGCGAGAATCAACAACCTTCATTTCTTTTCCTACTGCTGATTTCACGCTTGAAAAAAGATCATTGTCCAAACGGCTCTGATTGGTTATAACCGTCAATTGTTTATAGTCCGAAATTATAAGGTTCAGTCCTTCCCCGTTGGTGTCGACCTCACGGGTACTATGACCTCTGCTGACTTCTCATGGTAAATCTTGTTTCAACCGTGATTTGAAACCATCTCTTCACGTCCATGGGACCTCCCACGGTCCTTCCATCTACCCACATCATTTACACTGGCCTGTCCGCGTAGTTTATTGGACTTCGTTTTGAAATGCAAACTCATCCCATGCCTTGTGCCTAATGATGTTCGTGTTCCTTGGGCCGGAATTTTGCCGCCGGCTTCCTTCTGATTCCATCTCGCGGTGAAACCTAGGATGCATAGGCGAGCAGCAGACGCAGTCTGCGACCAGCCCTTGCCCTTGGCTAATGGTTGGTAACTACTAACCCCCATAGCGGACTCTCACCGCCTAGTTAATCGCCATGCGTGGCGCACATCACAGAGGTCTGGTGGGCTCACCAGGCCTTTAGCTTTTTCTTTGATAATGTGTTATCTCTAATATTTTTATTTGATTGGCATTGTCAGGAAGGTATTTACAAGATTGGTGTTTAATTGTATGTACGACAGACATAATATTCTTCCAAGTGCCAATCAATAAATTTTGGGGATTTGCCCGTAAAGGAAAAGGGTTCCCCAAAAGGGAGGTTGTATTGTGAGAAAAGGCCTGTACCTGTTAGCCGCGTTGCTTCTGATTGCCGTGATTTTCACCGGATGTTCCAAACCTGCCAAGCAGACCGGTACCCTGACACTAACTTTTTCCATACCCCAAGGGACTTCGGAATATCCGCACTTCCCTCTTCTTGAAACTGACCGTGCGTTGTCTCGTGACGTCGGACAGCGTCCAATTCCTTCCGGAACCCGCTACATAGACCTTGCCGTATATAACGAAACCACCAATTGGTCATATGAAACAGAAATATCTGTTAATTCAGGGCAAACTACAGCCAGCGCTTTAGTGACCAATATTCCTGTCGGTAGTGGCTATACTGTGGAAGTAATACCCGCGAATGAATATTATGTCGCTATCGCAATGGGCCGCGCCGATGACATCGTTGTAACGTCGGGAACGAATACTTCCGTAACACTTACCGTGAATAAGTTCCAAATCAATGCGCTCTCTTATCCTACAACAGTCCCGGCCTATAGTCTAATGGATGTATCATTGTCACTATATAGCCCAGTTTCACTGTATTCTTTCAATATTGATCACTGTTGCGCAGTGTTAACTGACAACCCGACTGATCTTGACAACGCAAATGGATATGGGCTATTCTTTGATGAAAATTATATCCCAAACTTCCCCTCCAATTCCTGGGTAGACTTGGATTTCCAAGATATTGCGCCCGATGTAGCTGGCACATGGTATCTTTATGGCGTTGGTCTGGGATACATTCAACCTGTGACAGATTCATACTATGACTTGGTCTTTGCTTTCGACACATTTCCAACCATTGAGGTTACGCCGGTTGATACCGGTGGCATATCAATCATTATTAACTAGGGGATAACTAATGTAGAGGTCTGGCATATCACCAGACCTCTTCTTTCCAATCTCGTTGCGTCCCCGCTACCTGCGGGTCAGCAAATAGGCTATGACGGCTCCTGCGACTAGGCCGATTACCGCACCAGCGGCCAGGTAGTTAAAAGAGGTTTCGGCCAATGTTTTCATTAGTGCGCTCTCTAAGCCTTCCATCGATGCCCCTCTGGTGATCACATCCGCAAAAGGCAACTGATTGCCAAGCACGTCCGCTGGGCGTAGAAGGAAGCCTACGAAGCCTCCAGTTAAAAGTCCGATCAGGCCTACGACAAAGATGGGTCTAAATGATTTTCTGTGCGCCATTTGAAAGCCCCTTTCCAGTCAGTCTTTTTCTCTCATTTCCTGCAGTCGATCTTTATCGTGATACTTTCGGCACTCGTCGGCCTAAACCTTCATTTCTGGTGTAGTTACATGGATTGCACGTGCCACAAGGCTGACCATCGGGCGTGGGATTATGACAAAACCAAGTCAGCTCCATCACGTCCAAAAAGCCGCGTTCTGCGGCACTTTCTTGCATATCCAATTTGCTAAGCTGCAGCACAGGAAAAACGAAGTTCTTAAATATGGTAGCCGCCGGAGAGTCGGCATCATCTCTTATTTTGCAATAGCCGCCATGCTGGTCGTCGCGAAATTCGACCTCGTCTTTGATTACATGCCGGGCTTTATCATCGGCGTGAATGGAGAGCTCCAGATTGCTGATGCCGCTTTGCAGAGCGTAGCTGGCTAATAATACGTATTGCTTACCGAGATAATGGTCCTGGGTTATGCTTTCATAACTCTCCCTGATGGCTGGCACTTTACGGATTGATTTCTGGGCCACAATAATGGTTGGCAAAATGGCATTCACGAGCGCTGGGTCTTTCCTGCCAAGGTATGCCCTAATTTCGTCCATACGACTTAATTCCATCGCTGTGGACTTTCTCAAACGGAAGCAGATATAATACGGCTGGACCGTTCTGCCTTTCGACAATAAGTCCATCAACCTGTAGGTAGAATCCCAGCCACTCGTCCACAGGAGATTTGCTACTTCATTATTGCTATGCACTTGATCCTCGCGTTTCGCTTTCTAGATATATTCTTCCGGCTTGCTTTGATCCAAGCCAAGGATGTAGCGCAGCGCTTTCCTGATGCGGAAAGAGGCCTTGCCGTCGCCATAAGGGTTGACAGCCTGCGACATGCGGCGATAGGTATCCGCGTTGCCGAGTAATTCGTTCAGGGCGGCAGATACTCCTGCTTCGGTTGTACCAGCTAAGCGAGCGGTACCGGCGGCAATGCCTTCCGGTCTTTCGGTGTTGGTGCGTGTAACCAGTACCGGTACGCCGAGTGAGGGGGCTTCTTCCTGCAGGCCGCCTGAATCAGTGAGCACCAGATAGCTGCGTGCCATCACATTCGCCATGGTACGATAATCAAACGGATCGAGCAAACGTACCCTGTCGGAGAGCTGCAGTTCTTCCATGACGACAGAGCGCACCTTGGGGTTTAGATGCATGGGGAAAATGACATCGACATCCGGAAAATCCGCCAGTGCTTTTTTCACAGCCCGATAAATTTCGGTGAGCGCGCCATCCAGGTTTTCGCGGCGATGGGTTGTCATCAGGATCGTGCGACGTCCAGGCCGAGGGGCGACTTCTGCTGGCAAGTTCAGGTTGGGATCCACGACCGACAAGAGGGCGTCAATCTGACTGTTGCCGGTAATGAATATGGTTGACGGGTCGATGCCTTCCCGCACTAAATTGCCCCGGGCGGCGGCTGTTGGCGCAAAATGCAGGTCAGCAATCACACCGGCCAGGCGGCGGTTGATTTCTTCCGGAAACGGATTGCGTTTATCGGCGGTGCGCAGGCCAGCTTCGACATGACCGACTTTGACTCCGTGGTAAAAAGCGCTTAAGGCCCCGATGAGTACGCTGGTAGTATCGCCTTGTACCAGCACGATGTCCGGGCGGCAATCGGCGAAGATATCAGAAAGGCCAGCCAGGATGCGCTGGGATAATCCCGACAGGGTCTGGTTTTCCTGCATGACATTGAGATCGTAATCAGCCTGCAGACCGAATACGTCCATGGCCTGATCAAGCATCTGGCGGTGCTGGCCAGTCACTGTTACGATCGTCTGGAAATTGTTATCATTATTTAATTCTTTAATTACCGGTGCTAGTTTAATTGTCTCTGGCCGGGTGCCATAGATGAACATCACCTTGGTTTGCTGACTGGTCACATGATAACCCCCAAAATCGCATTAAAGATAAATGATCCCTAAAACTCAACGCTGAGCGTCACTTTGGCTTCGGGTTCGAAACGCCACTCAGCCTCTACAACAGCAGCCTTATAGATTAGGGAGCCTTGCAGATAGCCCGAAATTACCGCATGTTCAGATAGACGATATTCGGTACCCAACTTGAGGCCACCCCAATACTCGATTTCTCCAGTCAGGAACTTCGGGGACGGCCCATCTTCTGTACGACTCCAACGATCACCCAAGGCACCTTCACCTTGGCGCTGTAAAACCAGTGCTGGTGCGAGACGCACTTTTTCATTGGCATCCCAGGCATATTGCGCAATGAGGATGTCAGCATCGGGGCCAACCCAGTGGCCGATTGCAGAACCGTGGTATACATAGTCTGAGGCTTCTTGAAAATGACAATAAGTGAACTTATTAACTCGGGCGTACTCGATCCGTAACTCCGCCCCATTAGCAAACCCGCGATAGGCTGCTCCCAGTAGAGCCCCGGTACGCATCGGCGCTGTAGCCGGAACTGACAGCGAATAATCATCCGCCATGATCTCGGCATAAAATTCGATGTCTTCATAGGGCTGCCAATGCACATCGATGCCCATTACAATATTGGTATACATGTTTTTCGAATATCCCGCTTTTGTGGAAAGATGCTGCAAGGCATAAAACGGGATTGGCAAGGGCGAATAAAAAATGAAAGGCAAATCGCCATATAGCAGCATGGTTTCAGACGCGCCAACCGTAAGGGCCTTAAAGCTATATTCAAAACGATGACCCAGTAATCTGCGATCCGCTGTCCCATCCAAATCGGCCCAAAAGTGCGCATAACTGAATCCGCCTAGGGAAGCTGAGTAAGCAATCCCATTGAGGCCTGTGGCAGGACCAAGCACCATCTGCCCAAAGACTCCCGGGCCATACTTCAGATCCAGTCGCCCAAATGTCAACGACCAGTTGGTGTCTGATAGTGAATAAGATAATTGATCGATACGGGGAGCTTCCGCCGGGACGAGAGAAAACTGAGCGTCAAACCTGCTTTCAGCAGCCCGGGCAGGGATGGGTATTGCGAGAATTAGCAATGCGGCCACTAGCGCCAAAATCCGCTTCATAGCATAATCTCCTATCATTCCTTAAAATTGCACGCTCAACTCAATGCCAAAAGTGCCACTACCCCGCCAAATAGCTTCTTCAACTCCCACCTGGAAGTGTACTGCTCCGCCCAGATAGCCTGAAAGAACAGCATAATCGGACAGACGGTAAGCGGCATCCATTTTCAACCCTACACTGTTTTCAATTTCTCCGGAAAGAAAGATCGGGGAAGGGCCATCGCTTTTTTGCCAGCGATCGCCTAACATGCCTTCACCATGGCGCTGTAACGTTAGAGAAGGTGCCAATGTTAGATCTTCCGTAGGGTTCCAGGTATATTTGACAGTCACCAGATCGGTGTCGGGACCAGCCCAATGTCCCAGCGATTTGCCGAGAAAGGCATAGTCCGTTTTGGACGTATAATGGCAATAGGTGAAGCGATTGATGCGGGCATATTCAATAACCAGTTCCCCAACAGGTAAATCCCGATACACCAGGCCGGCTAGTCCGCCGGTACGCATCGGAGCGGTGGCGGGAACGGAAAAAGGATAGTCGTCAACAAGAAATTCTCCGTAGAGCTCCAAGCCGTCGTAGGGCTGCCAATGAACATCAATGCCCAGTACCATGTTAGCATTGGCATTTGGCATATCCCCATCAAGGTAATAGATCAACAATTGGGTTACTAAATAGGGCATTGGCAGGGGAATATAGAAAGCTGCGGGAATGTCGCCAACCATTAGCGCAGTCTCGGAAAGACCTACCGTAACAGATCCCGCGTAGATCTCCAACCTGTGGCCAAAGAGCTTTTTATCGGTAGCGCTGTCGAGCAGAGCCCAAAACTGACGGTATTGCAGCCATTTGAAAGTAAGGCTAAATTCAATAGCATCCAGCCCGATCTGCGGTCCCAGCACCATATTGCCGATTTGCCCAGGTCCGAAAACAAGTTCCTGGCGCCCGATATTAAGCTCCAAAGGCCCATATGAAGTTGAAAAACTGAATTCGTCAATACGTGGCACTGTGTTCGGGCTTAATGAGAAGTGCCCGAATAGTGTTGTCTCTCCGGCCGCAGCTGGCTTACAAATTACTATTCCGAGCAATAAAGATAGCGCTATAATTGATAAATTTTTTGATTTCATAGTGTTCCTCACTTCTGGAGCACTGCTCGACTTCGGATGACAGCTTATAGCCCTATCAGGGTTTTGATTAACCCTAAGGCGGTCAGAATGCTTACGATGATACTAATATCCCAGAAATGATTGCGGGCTACCACAATGAGATACCCTTCCTGCATCGGCGGGTTCTGCTCAAAGGTGGTTTGAAACAGCTTTTCGCCGCTGGGATTGGGCTTGTCCAAATCGACTCCCTGGTAAACAGAGATTTTCTTGATATTAGCTGAGACTGTAGGACCTCCCGCCTGCGCCAACGCATCCATCAGGCGTGAACCGGGCAGGATCTCGTAAACACCAGGCTTGACAACTTCGCCCATTACAGCAACTCTGATAACGCCTTTATTGACAATAATGGTGTCTCCATCCTGTAATACCACGTCGCCTGAAAGATCACCTTCAGCGATGGCCTTCATATTAATTCCAACAACGCCTGTACTGCGGTTCAAAGCGATATGTTCCCGGTCAGCTTTTTCGGTCAATCCGCCGGCCTGGGCAATAACCTGCATTACGGTAGTACCCTGCTGAACACTGTACTTGCCTGGGGTTTTGATTTCACCGAGTATCTGAATATTAATTGGACGGGCTTTTAAAAGCACCACCGTAACCCACAGGTTCGGAATGTGCGGCTGCAGCATATCAGTGAGCTGATCCTTAACCTCGGTAATGGTCAGGCCGGTAACTTTGAAGGCACCGACCATGGGATAGGAAATGTAACCGTCGGGGCCCACTACCAGTTCAAGAGTTAGGTCGGGATGGTTCTCGACCCGGATGAGTAGCTCATCGCCGGGGCCGAGGGTGTAGGTTGATGCAGTTAGCGAGGGGGCAAAGCAGAGGGTTAGTACTGAGAACAATAATAAGACTGCAATCTTACGCCTCATAATAAGTTCATCCTCTCGGGACTGTATTTGGTCTATATTCGGCACTTGGGGCTTTATCCCTTGTTTGTAAGGAAAAGAGAGGTCACTTCACAATTTGGATAATGCCGTTGCTAAGGATGTAAATAATGAACCCTGCAATGGCGTTGCCTATTAAAATAGATGGAAACGCCCATTTAAATCGCATGTTAAGCAAGGCTGCAATCAGGCTGCCACTCCATACTCCGGTTCCAGGAAGAGGTATTGCAACAAAAATCAAAAGTCCCCATGCACCATATTTCTGTATTTTGGGGCCGTTTTTGTTCAAAGACTTGTCCGCAATTTTCTCAACTATTTTTCTAAATGGTTTTGTTTTTTTCAGGTAATTGAAAACAGGTCTGATTGCAAACAGAATAACCGGAGCCGGAAGCATGCTTCCTATAAAGCCTAATATTGCCGAGTATAATGGCGAAAGACCTAAAGAGATGCCGAGTGGAATTGCGCCCCTAAGTTCTATTACTGGTAGGGCAGCCGCCAAGAGGACAGCTAATTCTCTCGAAAGCGAACTAAAGAATTCTCCGTTCATTTTGTTTCCTCATTGTAAAATTGGTGTTATTAATGAAACAGCTCGGTTTTTATATAAAATGACCTGAAAAGCCCAAGAACATATTTTATCTTCTATTCCATAGTCGGCTGACTCTTTCTATTGCGGAGTCATCTTTCAGTTGGCATCATATTAACTATATGGTAAAAGACTTTGATTCGAGATTAGGGCGTTTTTCAATTTTGGATAAATAAATAAGTAACATACCGTTAATAGGTGTTATGGCCAGCGGTAGAATTTTAATGAAAAGGTCGCGCAATAAATAATAGATACAGACAGTATGGTTTCGTATTTAATTAAGGTCTCGTGATCAATGGCGATATTTTGGGGCAGTCGATTTTACATCCGCCCACGATCGCGCTGTCTTTTCCAATAGTCAAAATGCTACGGTAATACTCCTGTTCATGCCTTTAAGTAAATCTTTCGAAAGCAAGAAAAGCTTTGCCCAGTATATTATTTTTTCTTCTCCAGCGTTTTCCAATCTGCCAGTCTCTTTTTCAGCAGCGGCAGGTATACGCAGCTCATGACTGCGACAATTGCAAGGATCGCCAGCGTCTTTTTCAAGGTCTCACCGTCCAACCATATGTTTATAAGGGTTACCGCGCTGGCCGCCACGAGCATGGCCACTGTCACGCCGCCATTTTTGATGGGCTTGAAATATTTTAATCCCCAGTAGGTTCGGGAAGCCAAGAAAACCAGGGCAGAAGCGCTGTAGCTAATTGCCGCGCCTAGCACGCCCAGCTTCGGAATCAAGATAATGCAAAATGCAAAAACAGAACCCACTGTCAATGCCGAGACCACAATGTGGAGATACATTTTTTTCGCAATATTTATGCCGTACACCGTCGTCTCCGAAAGGGTGACGCAAATCAAATAAATCAACAAAACCGGGAAAACGGTCTGTGCCCCGGCATATTTCTCGCCTAGCAGCTTAACAATGATACCGCTGAACAGAGTCAACCCGCACACCGCTAGAAAGCACAGGTAGGACATTGTGTGATGAATGTAGTTGATCTGCCCACGATCCTGCTCATAGTGCCCATACAGATACGGGCCAAAATAGCTGGAGAATCCCGCCTGCACCACATTAATGGTGGACGCCAGAGAGACAGATGCACTATATATACCCAGCTCCATAAAGCCGACGCTTGACGAAAGGAGATAGCGGGGAAGAAAGCTTTGCAGCTGAAACAAAAATGCAGCAATTACTGCGGGAAAACCAAATATCAAGAACGGCTTTATTTCCTGCATTTTTACTGTTCCGCAAAAGGAAACCTTGTTTTTACGATACTGTCCCAGCAGGCATAGAATGGCAAAAGCCGTCATCATCCCGGCTAGGAGAAATGCATACATGTTGTAATCTGAGCGGAGGAATCCGGTGCACAGAATCGCTGCCTTTATTAAGGTATTGTAAATCACGCTTTGCGCAATGTAGGACTTGATTTTGATCTGCATCCGGTAGACCATCAGGGACATTCGAATCAAAGACATAGGAAGCAGAGTATAGGCCGCCAAAATTATGGCAGTACCGTTGACTTCCCTGAAAATTTTTACAGACAGGATACGGGAGAAAATTACGCTGCCCATCATGACGAAGGACCATGCCACCAACACAACAGTCAGATTAATATTCAATAGCCGGTTTTTATCTTTTGACTCATGGAAAAACCGTGCGAATGCCTGATCCTGACCGAACTGTGGAAGCACTACGCACAAAAGCACCACGGACTGCAACATGATCACCTGGCCATAGGCATCCGGCGCGAACAGCCGGGTTGCAATGGGAACCGTGATAAAACTGATAATGAAATTGATGATGCTTTCAGATGAAAAACCGACTAAATTTTTAACGAATCCTGTGGCCATCTCGCTGTTCTCCTTTCTTCCTTGTGTCTCCATCGCATTCTTAGCAGGAACTGGTCATGCAGGAGGTAGGAGACAATAACGTATGGCCACATAAGCTGCAGCAGCACCTGTAAGGATCCTCTGGCGACCATAAATCCCAGAGCCACAATAACATAGTTTAGGATGCCTTTTTTCGGCATGGCAAATATAAAGCCGTAAACTGCACCAAACAGCAGGCAGGCTGGCATCCCCCCTGTGAGATAGGCCTCGAGTTGAGGCATATAGGCTAGGCCGCCACCAAGGGCATACAGCGAATACCTCCGCGCCATCCAGATGTAGAGAGGAGGATAGCTGGTGTTCATTCCAAAAAGTGAAATAATATTCTTCCCTAAAATCGGGATATGTCGGAACAAGCCGTACAATACGTTGGAAATCATCCCGGCGGGCTCGGCCTCTCGGGCAGACAGCAGAAACGCATCATAGGGGC
>DHDG01000047.1:145154-146667 GCA_002399265.1 Firmicutes bacterium UBA4882
ATCCATCAAAAAAACTCAATGCGCTGATAAAGGTAACCCCTTTTATGGCTTGCTCTGAAATCATCTCCAGAAAATAAAACACAATGCCAACGCAGGCAATAGCTACGATTTGGAAGCGGGGCATCCTTTTTTTTCGTTTAAAATACCAGTCAACATAAATGAGCAGCACACACACCACTATTGTCAGCGCCCGGGCACGCCGGGTGGTCGCGAAGGCCAATAGAAGTTGAAACGCCACCATGGCTACCATCAGAACCAGTTTTGAGCGCCGGGAAACTTCCGTTTTGAACCAGTAATAGACCATTGCAACTGAGGCAATAGTCATAACCTCTGCAGAAAAGAAAATTGAGATAACGGGGTTTTGTGCGCTCAGTCCCAGACTAGTCACGTCTGTAATGGTGCCGCCACTCCGCAGAACGTTGAATCCACCCCGCAAAAAAGGTGCCAGGAAAACCAAAGTTGAGATACCTGCAATGATTGTCCAGCCGACAAACATACTATTATTAAGTCTGTTATCCGCAAGAGCCGTTGTCTTATCTGGTTTTTGAAAGGCATTTTCTTTACGCAGAACCCGAAGATGTCTTCTGACAAAAAATCCGATTGTCATTCCACAGAAAAACAGGAGACTCATTTTAGTGGTTTTCAGCAGTTCTTCCGCTGTATACGTTCTTGCATCCGCAATTGTGCCAAGAGGGCGAATACCCCATTCTAGAACATGGGTTAATAAACCGTAAATTGGAACAACAATGGTATAAATCAAAATAGCGGAGAAGAACCAAAGTCTTCCGTCACAAAAAGCCGTATCATATTTTGTTGTATTTTTGATTTGCATATATATAGACGCAAAGCATGTGATAATTAACAGGCAATTTATCAAGATCAGCGTTTCTTGCCCACTGGAAAACAGGGAATAAATGCATACGCATATGGCCAGTACGAGCAAAACCACCGTTCTTTTTGCCATGTCCATTATCCCTCCCTGCTAAGCAACTTTTGATACGTCTTAATTTCCTGCCTCTGCAGGTTTTCCCATAAGTACTGCTTTGCTCTGTCCCGCAGGCGCTCTCCATCTACAGGAATGCTTTGATTTAATACCCGGACAACCCTTTCTGCAAAGGTTATCTCGAATCCATCCTGATCTTTTACGACAAAATCATCGTCTCCGATGGCTTCGGGAATACCTCCGCAGTCGCTTCCCACCACCGGTGTTCCGCAGGAGTGGGCCTCCAACACCACACAGGGCCAACCCTCATTCCGACTGGGAAGAATCAATACATCCATACTGAACATTAATTCAAGGACCTTCTGCTGGGGAACTCGACCGGCAAATCGCACCGGTAAGCCTGCCAGCGAATCCTCTAACCATTGGCGTTTCGTTCCGTCTCCTATCAGCAAAAATTCTATGTCGGGATACTGTTCCGCAATCATTCTAAAGATTGTCGGGAACAAGGTGACGCGCTTAACGTCGATCAGATTTCCTACGAAACCAACGACCTTTTTTTCTTTTTGCTCT
>DHDG01000047.1:146775-162771 GCA_002399265.1 Firmicutes bacterium UBA4882
GTTTTTTCTTTTTGCTCTTTTACTCCGAAATCAGGCATTGCAGGGATGCCGTTGGGCAACACCTGAGCGTTTCTCCCGCTATATCCGCAGCTTTCCGCTGTCTCCAGAAGCCGGTGGCTGACAAATTCCACCTTATCCGCGCGCTCCATTACAGAGACACAGGGGCTGGTAAAACCTTTTTTTTGCATTGTCACATTTACATCACTGCCGTGACAGGTAATCACACATGGTATGTTCCATTTTTCAGCCAGCATATTCCCGACTTTTCCGGTGGGGTAAAGCCAATGGACGTGCAAAATGTCATAGGCGTCTTGAATGATTTTTTGGGCCGCTCGATAACTCTTCCAGGCAAAATAACCCTCATGGGTCAGAGCGCTCAGAGCTATCCCCACCAGTCCCAGTTTCACGCAAACGGTTTTATAGGTGATGTCTGGGTTGTCCGAGGGGATGTACTGGCCAAACACTTCCTTTTGCTGCTTCCCCAGTAGTTTTCGAATCAGGCGTATGGCTTTCGTCTCGCTTCTTGCAAAGGCGTATGTATCCACACTGACGCCCTGCGCTCTCAGCGCCTCTATTCTGCGGGTAACGAACACGCCGCTATACGGAGCTACGCGAGTGGGAAACATGCTGGTGAGAACGCAAACTTTCATTCCTGCTTTTCCTCTTCAATCATTTTCATGTAGTGACTGACTGAATTTCCAATGGAAAATTGGATTTCTGCAAAGCTGCGTGCCGCTTCTTTCGCTTTTTTCTTATCCTCATCGGACATCTGGGCAAATCTGAGGACTCCTTCTGAGATATTTTTCTCCTCGAAGGAGCACAGGAGACCAAACGGCTCTTTGACAAGACGATAGGTGTCTCCCTGGTCGGATGCCACCACGCAGCAGCCACAGGCGATGGCTTCCAGTAGGGACTGGGAGGGATAATTGTTGTACAGCTGTAAGGAGACAAAAATCTCCGCACTGGGCAACACATCCTGAGATTTTTCATATCCCGGAAGTTCAAACAACTGGGGGTAGTTGCTGCTTTTCACCAGTTCCCTGACATTCTGCTCAATCTGGGCCTTGCCATTGCCGCATAGCATCACATGGTATCCCATCCGCCAAAGCTGGTCCTGTATAGAAAGCATGCTTTTCACAAATAGCTCCACATTCTTCATATACTCCCAACGTCCCACAAAGGCGATGATCTTTTGCTTTTCACCGGGAGAGAAAACACTTAAGTTAGTAAAGGGGCATGGGGTAACCGTCACCTTCTGTTTGGGATACTGTTTTTGAATCATTCCCACGGCGCATGGGTACAGACAGTCGATTTGATTGGACAACCGCGCTACCAATTCAAACTCCTTTTTGCTTAGCAGGCTTTCAAATTTTTGTTCAGCCGCTGTCGTGGTCACCTGCAGCAAAACTGTCTTGCTACCGGACAATTTTGCGCCGAAGAAAAAGGGTAGCATGGCACGATAAGGGTCTGTATAAAACGCATAGTCGAATTTCTCTTTTCTCAGGTAGGAGAATATCTCTCTGCCGCTGGAACGTCCTATCAGCTTCAGGCAAAATGGCTGACCAATAACGTCGCGATAGGCCTCTTCCACTGCCTCCATAGGCTCATACAAACGGAAAATTAGCTGAACCTCTACGCCCTTTTGAGCCATCTCATTAAAAATCCGGCTCAATCTGCGTTCCGCTCCACCCAGGCGCGATCTCCCACCAAAATAACATGCAATCTTCATCTTCTATATCCGCTCCGTATTCGCCGACAACACATCATTTCTTGAGTCCCAGATAAAACGCGTCTCGCTTCTCTCTTAGCTTTTCCGGACTGAAGTCTTTTGCCTTATTAAAGTTACGCACTGCTTCCTTCTCCATGCTCCGGGCGCAGGAAACGAGTTTCTCTGTGAGCTCCTGAACATTTTTCCCCTCAAACACACATTCCTCATCCAGCAACTCCGGAATGCCGCCAACTCGGCTACCCACAGCGGGGCAAGCCCTGCTCATAGCTTCAATCAGTGCCCGGGGCATCCCCTCCACCAAACTGGGCTGCACATAGATGTCCAGTTTGTCCAGATATTCAAACACCTGTTGGTGTGGCAAACTGCCAACGAATATAACATTTTCGGTAACGCTGTAGGCTTCAGAAACCGACTGCAAATATGCGGTGTTTCCACTGCCTATTATCCAATAACGGGCGCTAACTCCTTGTTTCTTTAACTCTGCGATGGCACGAATTACATATTCCTGCCCTTTGTAGCGCACATCGGTGGCCGCCATGGTGCCTATTATCAGCGGCTGGGAGGGCTCTCTGCCTCTGATTCGCTCCAGACGATGCCACAGTATACCTTCGTCTGTTTCCGGTAACTCAACATCAGAACAGCTCACACTGTTACCCCTGCAGGGGTATCTTTGCTGTAAAAATTGGTCGGTGACATAAAGTGCGTTTGGCGCATTTTTCACCGCTTTCTTTGTTAACAGGGTCATCATCGGTGCCGCCAGCTTCCCTTTAAGGCTGTGGTTCCACAGCGCATCCCACGGACATCCCACCACCTCCACTGCGTAGCTCTTTTTCTGCCGCTGAGCCTCCTCAATTACGCGAAGGCCGATTCTGCTGGGCAGTCGTCCGATCACTACGTCTGCCGCCCGTACTTCTTCCCGCAGCATTTGCTCCCCAATTGCTGCAAAGCTTAAAATTCGCACCCGCTTGTCCACGATGTCAGACATTTTGCCGTCAATCCGGTCCTGGTCGATGATACGCGCGACAACCGTTACCGCGTCAAAGTAGCCCGCATAGCGAGCTAGTATGTCATTACCCAAGCCACCGTTGGAGTAAAGCATCCTTGCAACCTGTCTAAACTTGTGGTCATGCGCTAGTAGCACGCTCATCTTATTGGCTCCTGTCTCCAATTTTGTGGGCAGGGGCTCCGGCATAAATGCCCATTGCCTCCAGCGAATGGGTCACCACAGAATTGGCTCCCACAATGCAGCCTTTCCCTACGGTTTTTCCACACAAAATCGTGGCTTTTGCGCCAATCCACGAACAGTTTACAATTACAATGCGTTTTTCCTCTATGCCCTGATCCTTGATTGGCTTTGTGGGGTCGGAATAGAGGTGTGTGGTGGTCATCAGTGTAACCCCGTGGGCAATAGATACATCATCCCCGATGGTCAGGCCCTGACTTTCATCCTGTCCACATTCGAAATAGCACATGGGGTGAATGGACACATTGTCCCCCACGGTCAAATTCCCCGGATGGAAGATGTAAACCCCCGGATATACAGACACATTGGTCCCACACTTTTTTGCTAGAGTTTTTAGCAGTGCATAGCGGACCGCCAGCCCCTTTTTTCCATTTGTGTCTCGAAAGAACTCAAAAAGGTGTTGCCGAAAGCGCCGAGGAAAAATGCTGAAGAAACCCGTTAGAATATCGAGTGCTACCTCAAATTTGCGGAACTGCTCTCGCCCGCGTTGATATGCCATTTTTAAAGATTCTCCTTATACCAGTCAATGGTGGCGTTTATGCCATCTTCAAAACTCCATTCCGGGTCATAACCAAGCAACTTTTTTGCTTTGGAAATGTCTGCGTTGGAGTGTCTTATGTCGCCGGGGCGATCAGGTCCAAAGATGGGCCGAACATCGCCTTCGCCCAAGAGCCCGGCAATTTTATTATAAATATCAATGAGGTTTTCCTTGCTTCCAAAGGCGATATTGAAAACCTCACCTGCGACTTCATGGGGGGCAAGGCACGCCTTGAGATTGGCTTCAATAACATTCTCAATATAGGTAAAGTCACGGCTCTGCTTACCGTCACCATTAATTGTCGGCTGCTCGCCGTTCATAAGCTGCTTGATAAACTTCGGGATAACCGCAGCGTAGGCACCATCTGGGTCCTGATGTCGGCCAAACACATTGAAATACCTTAGCCCATAGGTATCCAATCCATAGTGCATAGTATACTGTTTACACCACTCCTCGTCACAGCGTTTGGTCACCGCATAGGGGGAGAGCAGATTACCATTGACACCTTCCCGCTTTGGTAGCGTTGCTTCATCGCCATATACTGAAGAACTGGAAGCATATATAAATTTCCTTACGCCTTTCTGTCGTGCCGCCTCCAATACGTTCAATGTTCCCATGATGTTATTCTGGCAATAAAACAACGGCATTTCTATGCTGCGGGGCACACTGCCCCATGCCGCCTGATGGAGCACATAATTCACTCCTTCGCAGGATTCCAGACAGGTATCCAAATTTTTAATATCACCTTTGATAAACGCAAAGTTAGAGTTATTCAGAAAGGGATCCAGATTAGCCTGTTTACCGGTAGATAAGTTATCTAGGCAACGAACACAATAACCCATTTTCAAAATGGCTTCGCACAGGTTGGAACCTATAAAGCCGGCACCGCCGGTAACGAGGAATAACGAATCTTCAGGAAATACTAAATGCTTGTAACTCATATCAAGGCCTCCAGTAAAGGTAGTCAGCGCTTTCGTACCCTTTCCTGCAATGTTCCACTTTGTGCCAGTCGCTTCAAGAACGGACTTTATATTGATACCCATTTTGTCGAAAATGATGGGCAGCTCATTCATGAAAGCAATATTGATGTCTCGCTGGCTATTTCAATGACTTACGCGGCTTCTGCTACTTTAATAGATTTAGCACGACAGACACCTGCTTCAACAACTAATTCATAGACTTTTGCAATAGTGTGTCAAGAGTTTCTTCATCCATGTCGGATACAATCTTAGTGATGGTCTAAAGGCGATGTACTTTGTCGTCGGGATTGATGCGTTCAGGGGAGTAACCGATCCTAAAGCAAATTTGGGACACAAGTATCCTTTGTTACGCCTGGATATATTGTGGATTCAAACACAATAATGCCACCCCCCGACCTCCTGGGTCGGATCTGATCCTCTTCTATAAAGCATTATTTTTTCTTCGTTCAGATCAAACTTTAGCCTTTTTGGCAAATGCAACAGCGATGGGTAAGCCTACATAACCAAGCCCGATTAGTGAGATTTTTTCGGTTCCTTCAATGTTTTTTTATATAAATCCACTGCCAAGTCTCCTTGTTATGCCAGTTTCATGATCTCCATTATCTTCCGGTTAACTAAATTTACGTCATATTTCTCTCTTGCAATCATCAAGCTCTTTTCGCCCATAGTCCGGTATATTTCTGGATTGAGAATCAAATACTCCATCTTTTCCGCCAGTTCTTTTACTTCTTTAACTTTTACTAAATAACCATTTTCGCCATCAATTACCGTTTCTTTACAGCCTGGAGCATTACTTGTTATTATAGACCTCCCCATCGCCATTGCTTCAAGGACAGCCTTAGGTGTCCCTTCACGGTAGGATGGTAATACAAATGTACTACACATTGCGATAAATGGCCTTACATCGCCTTGTTCCCCAAAATATTCTATAATTCCTTCATCTATATAAGGTTGCAGTTCTTCTGCTCGCAGGGCTGAAGGATTACTATCATAAGGCCCTAACAACATACACCTTATTGATGGATACTTTTCCTTGATTAGCTTACAGGCTTCCAAGTATTCCATGATCCCTTTATCTTTTATCAGCCTACCAATAAAAAGGAAAGCAGGCTCACGAGGCATTACTGCAGGTTTGAACTTATCAAGATTAACCCCCGATCCATTGATAATGGCAGTCCTTTCATGATTAACCAATCCGTTTTTTATGAACTCGACTTTATCGTCTTCATTTTGAAAGATAACTTTTTTGCTTGATCTGCACGCGAAACGATAGCCGGCCTTCATGATAATCTTGTAAATTCTATGTTTTAGTCCTCTACTGATTATGATTGAACCTAGACCGGCTATTAATGGATACACTTCTAATATTCTATTAAATCTAGCTGCCAGGCACCCGTACAGAATTGTCTTTGCCTGATAACAAAATACTTTATCTGGCTTTTCGTGTTTTAAAAAACGGTAAAGATCGCGATAAGTCCTAAAATCACTAAGGGGATTGGTCCCATTGCGTTCCACAAATATCTGCCTATAATCAATACCATTTTCTTTAAATTTCATTTCCCATTCTTTAGGTGGCTCTGGTCCTAAAGCAAAAACACGATGGCCATTCTCAATGAAAAGTTTCATCATATCGAGCCGAAACCAAAAAAGTGATTGTGTGTGACTTGAAAGTACAGCTATCTTCATTTTACTACCTCTTTTAATGTGGCAGCTTCTTTAGCTCCCGCCGCGCCTTCTACGATACCCTTACTTTTAAGCACAGCGACAACTGTCTCCATGAAGCATTTGACATCAATCGCAATGCCCATTCTTCTTACATATTCGCCATCCATTCGCGCCTTTTCTTCAATGGGGAGCTCATCTCTACCGTTAATCTGAGCCCAGCCCGTAAGGCCCGGTGTTACATCATTAGCGCCATATTTGTCTCTTTCCTCAATGAGGTCATATTGGTTCCATAGTGCCGGGCGCGGTCCGATGATCGACATATGGCCCAGCAGAATATTGATAATCTGAGGCAACTCATCCAGGCTGGTCTTTCTCAGAAACCTTCCTGCCCTTGTTATGTACTGCTCTGGATGCTCCAGCAAATGAGTAGGCATGTCTTTTGGAGCCTCAAAACGCATTGTCCGGAATTTCAAGATGTTAAAGTAATTTTTATGACGGCCCACTCTTTTCTGCCTAAAAAAAACCGGCCCCTTTGAATCGAGTTTTATCAAAATCACAATAACAATAAAGAGAGGTGATAAAATCACTAAAGCGATAAGTGAGAGAGTGAAATCCCCCAGCCGTTTTAATATCGGATAAATCATTAGTACATCCCCTCAACGCCAGAATAGTGCCGAATCTATCGGCTATTCAGTTTCAGACATTGATGTACTTCCCATGAAAATATCTTTAGTAGTAAAAGAAAGGCTCCATTAATCAGCCGCAACAGCCACTTCTCTATTTGCGTCAGCGGCCTGCCTGCTACTGCGCACCGCTTCATTGAGAACCATTTCCTCGATAAACTCCAGGATTCCTAGGGCATCCTCCTGCTGCAGACAAATTGATAAATGTTCCTGAACCTCAGAGAGCTTACTGATATCCGCAGGCATTTTAGCAATGAAGATGCGGCTATGACATGTCGCATTGGTACCTTCCTCATCGGTCAAGAGTTCTTCATAGAGCTTTTCTCCAGGACGTACCCCTACGATTGTAATAGCGATGTCCTTGCCGGGTTCATACCCTGAAAGCCGGATCATATTCTCCGCCAGATCCATAATCTTAACTGGCTGCCCCATATCAAGCACAAAGATTTCGCCACCCTGTGCCATTGAGCCAGCCTGCAGCACCAACTGAACTGCTTCCGGAATGGTCATAAAATAGCGGTTCATTTCCGGATGCGTTACGGTCAACGGGCCACCGCGCGCAATCTGTTTCTTAAAGCGCGGTACCACGCTGCCCCGGCTGCCTAACACGTTGCCAAATCGTACTGCTGTATAAACGGTCGTTTTCTTGCGTCTGGCATAGCTTTGCATGATGAGTTCTGCCACCCGCTTGGTTGCCCCCATGATACTCGAAGGATTAACCGCTTTGTCAGTGCTGATTAAAACAAAACGTTCCACATTATGACTTTCACAGGCACTGATAATATTGTGAGTACCAAATACATTGTTTTTAATGGCTTCCAGGGGCCACGCTTCCATCAAAGGCACATGTTTATGGGCTGCGTCATGGAAAACAACTTGCGGCCTTAGCTCCGCAAACATTTGATCCACAAATTCACGATCCCGGACATCGCCGATCACAGAATACAAGGAAGTATTAGGATGGAAATCACGCATTTCCTGTTCGATCTCATAGATGGTGTTTTCGCCGCGCCCCATCATAATAATCAGTTGTGGATTAAAACGGCTAATCTGGCGTACCAGCTCCGATCCGATGGAACCGCCGGCTCCGGTCACCAATATTCTCTTGCCCTGTAGATATTGGGAAATATCGTTCAGATCCATTCGAATCGGTTCACGCCCTAGTAAATCCTCAATCCGGATTTCCCGCAGCTGACTGACTGAAACCCGTCCATTGATCATCTCAGAAATTCCCGGGACCATGCGCAACATGACATTAAGCTCTTTGCAGGTCTTGACCAAATTTTGGACAATGGTTTTGGAAACAGCCGGGATGGCAATGATTACTTCCTGAATGCGATATTTTCCAATTAACGCCGGGATATCTTTCAGTTTGCCGCGCACCCGGACCCCATTTAGTTCCATCGCCTGCTTGACAGGATCATCGTCCACTAAGACCACGGGATAGTAGCTGTGATTTGTATCGCGCAACATTTCACCGACCACAATGGCACCGGCCTGACCGGCCCCGGCGATGAGCACTCGCTTACCTCGGGTTTTCTGTCCCACCAGTTCTTCCAGAACCTCGCAACGAAAACGAAATACCAATCTCAAGGCAGCGATTCCGATCATAAACAACAGCGAATAGATGATTAATACTGACGAAGACACCTTAATACTAAAAATGTTTAAGACTGCCAAAGTCAGCCCTTGCGACAGACCAATGCCAACAACAATTTTCAAAACGTCGCGCAGGTTAGCATAACGCCAAAGTGGACGGTAGAGCCCCAGTGCGACAAAAATCGCCTGATTAACAACCCAGATAATAGGTATCAGCTTGCTCCAATATTCCAGACCGAAATTGGTTCCGAGGGAATCGTACTTCAGAAAGTGTGCTCCAAGCATGGCTAGTGCAGCAATTGCCAAGTCACTGGAAAAGAGAAATACATTGCGACGGCTAAATTTCATCAGTACACCTCCTGCCATATTCTGACCTTTCAGCGCAGCGCCCTGAAAGTCATGGTGTGCACAAATCCAGACAGCCCCCGAATTTCTCTCGGTTCCCTTGGGTCAAACACGATTCCCTGCGTAATTTTACGAGGATTCAGGCTCGTCATAGCCTGAGCCGTTTCGATCCCGGCCAAATCCGCAACGACTCCACTGGCTTTGCTTAACAAAATCCTCCGGCGGTCAGCCCGATGGCCATCACTCGCCAGAATCTGTACCAGACTGTGCTTTAGCAGTAATTTGGCGGTATACTCCACCTTGGATCCAAAATTGCCGCGTAGACTGCCGCCGGTCAGCTGCGCCAGCATGCCCTTCCGGATCATACCATGAAGGAGGTTAGGGTCTTTTTGCACCGACTCATTCCGTTCGGGATGCGCAATAATCGGTATGACTCCGCTGGCCTGTAGTTCAAAGAGCACTTCATCCGTATAAACGGGTAGAAGTCCGAACGGTAATTCCACGAGTAAATACCGACCCGCATTGGCCAGGGTTTGCAGCCTCCCGTCCCTAATCCGATCTGGCAAATCGACCGCCAATTGCACTTCCGCCCCAGGAAAGACGTGTAAATTGATCTCCTGACTGTCCAACATATCTTGCAGCTTACGCGCTTTCTCGCGGATTTCCTCTGGGGTAATGCCACTATCTTCATAAATGTGCGGGGTGGCTACCACTGCTGCGATGCCATCTTTTACGGCACCTTGTGCCATCGCCATTGCTTCTTCCCAGCTGTGCGCGCCGTCATCAAGCCCGGGAAGAATATGGGTATGAATATCGATCATGCCTTTAAATTCCTGCCCTGTCATATTGGCCTCCGCTTGATTATAACCTCCGGCACCGTCAGGAACTGTCGGTTCCAAATATTTCTTTCTTTTTCCCAGAAATAGAATATTTAATAAAACATGCCCGGATCCATGATCCGGGCAGACGTACTAAAAGTACTAAATTCAGTCGTTGCTCGTGTAGTAATAATAATAGTACTGGTAGTCGTCTTCAACCCGGACATTGTTGAGCACCGCACCAAGAAATTTAGCGCCAACCTTATCCAGCTGGTCTTTAGCCATCTGAGCCGCTTGCCGTGGTACTGAGCCGGCATCCAGCACCAGGATGACTCCATCCGTTTGGGGGGCCAGTACCGAAGCGTCCGCCACGGCAATTACAGGCGGAGCATCGATCAGGACAAAGTCAAAAGACTCCCTTAACCCATGTAGCAACCCCTGCCATTGTTTCGAGCCAAGCATCTCGGCCGGGTTAGGGGGGAGGGGTCCGGAAGGCAAAACCTGCAATCCCGGCACAGCTGTTACGGAATGAATCGCCGCTGCTACTTCTACCTTACCGACCAGGACGGCACTCAATCCCCGGCGCTGATCCACCCCAAAGACTTTATGTAGCACTGGTCGCCGTAAATCCGCGTCAATTAGCAGGCATCGGTGTCCCGCCTGCGCAAAGGCAATGGCCAGGTTAGCGATCGTGGTTGATTTGCCTTCACCGGGACCGGCACTGGTCGCCATGATAGTCTTGACAGCCCGGTCTAAAGCGCCGAACTGGATGTTAGTTCGTAAAGTACGATATGCTTCGGAAACGGCCGACCTCGGCGAAAGATGGGTAATCAGACGTTCGGCAAATGCTTGTTGGCCATGAGAATGTTTGCGTTGCGCAGTTTTGTTCAATTGTAATCCTCCGCTCCGCGCCCCGTATGCTGGCTAAAACGGGTCTTATTACTCTTCGAAATTTGATCTTCAAGCTTCGCGGAAGGTATCAGGCCCAGCACCGGCAACCCTAAATATTGCTCGACATCTTGCGTTGTCTTAATGGACGTATCCATGTATTCAATTAAAAACGCCAAACCGCATCCGACAAACAGAGCCAGCATCCCGGCCACGGCTGTATTCATCATCTTGCGCGGCTTGATTGGAGTTTCGGGAATCTCAGCCGGATCAATAACCTGCACGTCAGCAGTTGTCATCTCCTCGGAAATACGGAACTCTTCCAGCTTTTCCATCAGCATGATATAGATATTCTCAAGCACCGAACGGTTTCTGATTAAGCGCGTCAGCTGTACTTCCTGACTGGGCAGACGGCTGATTTGTTTCTCAGCTTCGCCAATCATGCGATCCAAGCCATCCCGCCGGGCTTGAGCAGCAATTACTTCCGACTCGGCCTGTAATGCTTGCTGGATCAACGCCTGACGGACTGGGTTCAGAGTAACAGTCTCTGTGCTGATGACTCTCTCGATTTCTGCTGCCAAACGTTTTTCGATATCAGCGATTTGACCGTCAATGGCTGCCACAACCGGATGATGCGATGCATATTTCTCCAGAGCCTGAGCATGCTGAATTTGCAGGTCGGCTAAGGCCTTGCGGTATTGCGCCACCACCGGGTTTTCGCTTAGTGTCTGAGAGGAAATTACAGTCTGTTCACGCTCGGAGAGCTGACGCTCCAGTTCTTCCCGGCGGGCTTCTGCTTCAAAAATAGCAACTTCCGCTTCAGCACGTGCCGTTTCCAGCTGGGTGAGGCGGTTGATAATCGCTGTGGCCTCCTGGGTCGGCTGAACAACCCCGGTTTCGCTTTGATATGCCTGTACGGAATTTTCGGCTTCTCCCAACTGGCCCTGAACCGTCAAAAGCTGCTTTTCAATAAATTCGCGGGCAGCCCGAACGTCGGCCTGGTTTTCGTATTGGGTCCGCTTTTTAAAGGCTTCCACCAGTGCATTGGCTGCTGTAGCTGCCTCCAGCGGGTCTGTTGACTCGACATTTACATCAATCGTGTCCGAGCCTTGAATCGGCTGAACTGATATTCCCTTTCGCAGAGCCGCAAACCGGCCGGTCTTATCTGTGATATCAAGCCCCATTGATTCACCCATGCTTTTGGCCAGCGATCTGCTTTTGAGGATTTCAACGTAATTTTGTACCTGATTACGTACAGTACCGCCCAACTGATCAAAGAGATCAAATTGACCGGCACCTGCCGTTTTGATCAGAATCTTGGTGCTGGCGCGATAGACCGGGGTCATCGCCCCGCTAATAAAATAAGCGGCTATGACGCAGACAACAAAAATGCTCGCGATTAGCCAGCGTCTTTTCCAGACTATTTTTATATAGTCCTTCAGTTCTAACTCCATTGAAACTATGACTCCTTGTTTACAACGTTACCCATATTAGTCGGTCTTTACCTATTCGCTATTTTCTCGCTCTTTCCGGAAATTCCTGCCATGTAACAGAATGTAACAAAAAATAATCGAAATGCCGGTGAAAAATCATAAAAAAAGGCAGTCCCCCAAAAGGTACCGCCCATAGGTATTTTGCCTTTATCTCTGCTGCCTGATGGCCTTTTCGAGCATATCCGCTACATAATCGATCTGTTCATCGGTAATCCTGTTATAGAACGGCAGAGCAATTGTTGACTTGGCTACTTGTTCAGTGACTGGAAAGTCTCCATCTTTGTATCCGAACATTTCCCGGAAAAACGGCTGTAGATGAATCGGCGTGAAATACGGCCGACAACCGATGTCATTGTCAGTAAGTGCCTGCATTACTTTGTCTCGGTCAATTCCTGCGGCAAGCCTGATTACATAGATGAACCAGCTGATCTTAGCATAATCAGCCGTAAATGGCAAGCTGACTCCGTCAATACCGGCCAGGCGCTGATGATAGCGTTGGGCAACATCTGTACGCATGGCAAGAATCTCCTCGAGCCGGGCAGCCTGCGAGACACCTAATGCGCAGCTAAGCTCGTCCAAGCGATAGTTGTAGCCGAGCCGCTCATGAAAAAGCCATCGGTCACCCTCGCCACGGCCCTGATTGCGCATGCTGCGACAAAGCGCGGCGATCTCGTCGTCATCGGTAACAATGACCCCGCCTTCACCAGTAGTCATTTGTTTGTTAGGATAAAAAGCAAACACCCCGGCATCACCTAATGAACCTGCCGGGCGTCCTTTATATTGAGCGCCGATCGCTTCGCATGAATCTTCAATTACGCGCAAACTATGGCGCTGGGCGATCTCTCGGATAGGATCCATATCTGCTGGATGACCAAATGCATGTACTGCCAAAATCGCCTTGGTTTTAGGCGTAATCGCCCGTTCGATCGCAGAGGGATCAATATTGAGTGTATCTGGCTCAATATCTGCAAAAACCGGAACAGCCCTCTCGAACAACAGACAGTTACTCGAAGCAATGAAGCTAAAAGGAGTGGTGATGACTTCATCGCCGTCTTTAAGATCCATCGCTCGCACAATCAGATGTAAGCCGCTGGTCCCGCTGTTGACGGCAATGCCATGTTTTTGACCAGCCCATTCCGCCATTACTTTCTCGAATTCAATAAGCTTCGGCCCAATACTCAACTGATTAGTCTGCAAAACACTCATTACAGCGGAAATGTCATCCTTGCTAATGTCTGGCGCTGAAAGAGGTACTTTCATGTTAGCAGCCGCTCCTTATACTTGATGCAGTCTCTTAAGCTCTAAGCTTCGATTTATTCTTAAAAATCCCTCCAGGGAAGCAGAAATATCATCCTTGCTAAGGCTGGATCCCGCCGAAAAGTATCTTACGATACAAAATCTGATTTAAGAATAAAGTCTTAAGAGCTGCTGGAATTCGACTTCCCAGTTTATTACGGTTTGAAAAGCCTTCTTACCATTATGTCCCATTTCTTTGGCCCTTTCGGGGTTTCTTAGTAAAAAGTCCATTGCTTTCGCAATATCCTCGACATTATATGGGTCAACCAACAACCCACAATCATATGCGGTCACAATTTCTCTCCACAACGGAAAGTCTGATGCAATAACAGGAATACCTGCTGCCATATATTCAAACATTTTTATAGGCAAGCTTTTGATATGGTTGGGAGTGGGATGTAGAACAACCAGCCCAATCTTTACTTCGCTTAGGAGTTTTTGGATTTCGGCGCGGTTTAGGAAACCATGAAACTGAACTTTGTTATTCTGCAAAATTTGGTCTTTTAGATCGCTGTTGCCAAATGAACCTGCTAAGTCCAGCCTTACCGAAAGATCATCCGGAAGTGCACTAATTGCGTTTGTAATTTCCCTGATGCCCCGTTTTTCAGATAAGCCGCCGATATAAACTATTCTATTGGGCCGCTTTTCATATGACAGCAAAGGTTCGGTCTGGAACTCACTGAGTAATGGGTAGTTGCGGACAATAACAGTATTTCTGTTGGAGAAACGCTTGGCGATTTCAGGAGTGGCTGCCACAATACCATCAAATGATCTATCCGCCTTAAGCAAAAGATGCTTTGCCCAGAATGCCACAATCTTACGAAAAGGCCTGGGAATGTAACCTTTAGCCATTACTTGCGCTGGCAAATCCTCATGAGCGTCATAAATTACCTTTTTGCCCAACTTCTTAAGTCTTATGCCGCATTTAATCAATTCGGGATCATGAAGATGATAAATGTCAGCATCAAGATCCATGGCAATCTGATATACTTGTTCGCCTGATCTGAATAACCTCTGCAATCTGCCTTTGCAGCCCTCAAATTTGTGTAATATGACTTGATTCGGTACTTCTTTAGTATCTCCCCGAGCTACCAAATGAACTACAAATCCTTCTTTGGCAAGGCTGCAGCATTCTTTCCAAAATATGCGTATATCGTCCCAAGGGTGTACTGATGATAACTGGGCCACAACTACGTTAGAATGCTCTTTTTTCTGTAAGCCCATTTAACGCATCCTCATTTCAAAGTCCCGCGGCAAAGAAACTTCAAGGACGCGCTTGAATATTGCTGTTTTGATATAGTCCACTCTCTGATAGGCCCGGTAGGAAACCCGCACCAACCCTTTGATGGAAGCGGTGTTGCGGATGTTTACTGACCCGAGGGCTACTTTGTACCCTTCCTGATTCAGCAGGCTAAACACAGCCTGCAATAATGAGGAATGAATCCTGCGCCCCCGAAAGTCGGGATGCACATAATCGGGGCCTACATAGGCCTCGCCCTGCTGGGCAATGACGGTGTAGCACACGTCGGAAATGCGGTAAGAATGATAATAAATCCAGCTGTAACCAGCCAGATGGTTATCCACATATGCCAGCATGCATTTGTTGCCTTGCGCCAAAATGTCCCGCAGTTCTTCCTGACTGATATACATCAGCTCAGCCAATCCTGCCAGATCATCCTCTTCAGTCAGGCGGATTCGCACGCCAGGCGCCGTCTCCACCGCTACTGGCCCGGAAATATCTTTACGCAAAAGGTAAAAGGATCGCCTGACGTAGATCAGTCCGGATAAGCGGTTCCAGAACAAAGTCAACAAACGCCTTGTTCCTTCCCTTTTCCAGAGCGCAGCAGCTTTCTTAATTATGCCAGTATGGACAGGCTGTTCGCCCATGTTATACTTCCTTTCTGAACTATGGATTGGCTGAGCCCGGCTATATCACTTTGCGCTTTTTGGCATAAGCCCGCGCGTCTTCCAGCAGATATTTCAAGAAAGCAAACCCGGGGCCTGGATCATCAACAGCCCAAATGGCATAAGTTTTAGGCCCTGCAAAGTGAGAATGAACCGCTTGAAAAAGAGATAGTTCCTTTTTGCGTAACATTGATAACGCTGCAATAGCATCTTTGGCGGCATAAAGCCAACGGGTACGGTCGCCAGACAACGGCTCAGACAAGCCTTCAAGTGCTTCCTTCCCGGCGAGATCATTATAAATGTGAACCGACAATGGAATTCCTGTACCTCTTTCTATCCCTGAAAACATTGGCACACGTCCATTAACCTCAATTACCTTATACAAGCCATCGCGAGAATCCTTCTTAAACTCAACATCTGCAATACCCTGGTAATCATTCAGATCAAGTAGTTTTTTTGACAGTATCACGGCTTCGGGATGGGCTTCTGAAACATAAAGGGAAGCTGTGCCAAGGTCAACTGGATATTGGCGAACCTTCTTTCCAACAAAGCTCACAATTGTTTTCCCTCTACGAGAGCGGTAAAGATAGACAGTGATCAAACTCTCGATTCCACCGGGAATAAGCTCCTGCGCAATCGTTTCAAAACCCGCATCAGCTGCAGATTTAAAAAACCGGATCGCTTCCTCCATATTATCGGCAATAAATCCTTTTCTCTTAAAATGTGCGGCAAAAGCCGGGCTGTTGATTGGTTTTATTACAATTGGAAATAAGGAGGAATCACACCATTTACGCAAATCTTCACTGCTTGACGG
>DHDG01000047.1:162888-163404 GCA_002399265.1 Firmicutes bacterium UBA4882
GCTTGACGGAATTACTGTCTTGGGAAAAGGCACCCCGGCTTTGGCAGCGCTATCAACAAGATGCGTTTTATCTGACAGTGAACGGTATGATTCTAAATCCGGCGGCATTAACCAAACAAAATCAGGCGACAAGCGTTCACTATTTAGGTAAATGAAATCGGCAAATTTATCATTATCGGGAAACAAAACCTTTTTCCCTGGTACTTCTCCAGCTATTCGCTCTAACATCAAAAGCATTTTTTCGGACCACTGCTCTTCGCCAAGATTTATACCTATGCAGTATTTTGAAGACAAACCAAAATCGATCGAATTAATCCCGAGTGCCATTACGTTAATACCGGCCCGTCCCAGCCCCCGAATAACACCGGTGCCTCCATGGCCAGCTCCCAGGCAAACGGCCCAAGGTTGTCCAACTGCCTTCTTCTTGATTTGTCTGAAGAACTTCTCGGTTGCTTCCATCAAAATCACCCTCATTGAATTCGAAAATATCTCTGCTGCGTTACTTTCCCGGGTAGT
>DHDG01000047.1:163540-167562 GCA_002399265.1 Firmicutes bacterium UBA4882
CCGGGTAGTAAGTTAAACACGGTAAGCTGGAAAATAATCTGCAACAGTCGACCTACTGCCATTTAGTAAGCTGCCACGTTTCTCCACTAACTGCGCATATCGATCGGGATCAAAGATCTTTTTGCCAACTCTGAACATTACCTCTCCGCCGGGGGCGAATGATTTTTTATACTGAAATATCCCGTCCTGATCGTGATACCCGCCGCCGAGAATATATGCCTTTTTGCCGGCAAAATGCCCCCAGAGAATTATCTCGTGTTTCAGCAAATCATTTGGGCGTAAATCATAACTGGAAACAATAGTCCCCCCCAGAAATGAGTAGATATGATTATCTGAAATCAGGACTAATTCTGTGGAAATAACTTTGCCGTCCAATAAGGTATGAAAAAAAGCAGATTGTCCAGGCAGATCAGTTACTATCGCATTAAAAAACTCCCGCTCAAAATAGTATCCGCCAAGGGCATTACGACGGTCTAGCGTACTATAGTAGATTTCCAGAAACTCTTCGAGCCGTGATCCCTGCTCATCAATTTCGACTGTAAGCCCATTGCGCTGAGCCTTCTTTACATTTTTCCGAACCTTATGGCTATAGTCCATCCAAATCTCGTCCGGTTCAAGATCAAGCGTACGAACTATGTTGGCAGATTTAGCTTCCACTTCCCCATGAAAGGGAATACTCTGTTCCGGAAACAAAGAAAGCCTGGCGAAAAGGCTGACTGCTTTGTTTTGGCGTGCCCATTCTTCAAAGCAACACCAAAACGCTCCATTGTCAGGCTCGCCCCAGGCGTATGGTCCGCCATATCCATAAGGTGTGATGAGATCAGTGGCATCATTGTCTGCTCCTGCCCAGTCCTCTTCACTCAATGCACGCAATATAAATGGAAACAAAATAGTTCCTTTGGCATCCTGCCACAGAGCACAAACAGCACGATCGCTCTGATTGGCAAATAATCTAACGTAAGCCGGATTGGCCTGTACCTCTTTGGCCGGTAAAGTAGAGTAGATTTCCTGCCATGCCTTTAGTTCAGCAGCATTAGCAGCATCCAAAATCCGTAGTAAACTCATTGCTCAAACTCCTTGCCTGCTCTAAGAAGCCGATCTGCTACCTTACTCATGGTTCTCGCATCGTAACGCATATCACAATGGATAGAGAGCATGCGCTGACTGAAATCCAGGTCAATGGCACGCAAATGTTCAAAACCGTCACCAGCCTCCAACGGCCACAAGACCGCAGGATAGATACGCTGTTCAATAAGGTGTTCCTGTATGAATAAGCGGCGTTCTTTGCTATCGCACAGAAATATGAAAGCAAAGGGAACAGCCGCTTCATGATTCTCCATTGTTGGCTGTAATGGCTCAATCCATCGACAGGAACTTAGCGCTTCCATAAGAAAATGATGATTCTGTCTACGAATTGCGCGCCAATTTTGAATAGGAATATTTCCTAATATGGATCTGGAAATCTCGCTCATCCCGGAAACTGGTGCGGCAGCGATCTGCTTTTCACCTAAAATAGCTAACTTCCTGAAATCACTTTTTTCGAGGTTTCCACCAGCCATATAAATGCCTTTTAGAACCATCGCTGAGAATTTTAAGGCGGCGGCAGTCCTCCGAATTTCGGTTATTTCCGGCTGCGGCGGCAAGTCATGCCCCAGTGGCGACCAGAGAACCCCGCCATCCGGCACCGGTAAAGTCTTTCTAAGCGACGCCAAACACCAGTCCGCCCGGCTGCCAAAAGCCCACGGTGACCAGGGATCATGGGTATGGTCTTCAATAATAGACACACCTCTGGATCGAAGTATGTCATACTCAGGAGAACTGGAACGAATCCCGAAATAGTTTACGGTAAACAGGGCATCTCCTGATTTTAGTAACAGCCCTGAAAAGTCAAGGCTTTCCCATGGCGAATCAGGATAAACCATGATTTCTATACCAGTTGATCTTATTGCGGTTACGACTTCCTGACAGAAATATGTCGGGAGCCAGAACCGCCGCCATCCCAAATTATGACGGCCGTATTGTACGAGGCCGCAAAGAGCATCACGGCCTGAACCATAGGCAATACTCGCTCTGCACCAAGGGGTTTCAGTATTTGAAGGCTGTAGACTGCCATCAACCCAATGAAATTCAGACCCATGCTCCCAGCGTGCAGTATCACCGGCAATCGGGTATTGCAATTTCTCCATTACTTACAGTCCAATCAACGATTTTATGCCTGTAAGGACACTAATCAAGCTTACTACAATGCCAATGTCCCAAAAATAATTACGTGGGACGAAGACAACCTGACCATGTTGAAGTCTCAAATTCCCTTCCAGGCCACCTTTATAGATTTCCTTACCTGTCGGGGCATCCGCCGCCAAATCCTGCGCCTCATAAACTGTGATCCTGCCGGTAACTGCTTCTCTGGAGAAGCCACCGGCAGCAGTAACCGCTTCGAATAAGGAACCACCTTTAGGTATTTGATAAACACCAGGCCGGTTAACCTCCCCTAATACAGCAATGCTGACCATAGCAGAAGGTATAATAATTGAATCGCCGTTCTGCAGCTGAACATCCTCTATGGAGTTGGTAATCGGATCTTTGGTAAACTCAGCCATATTTACGACAATTGTCTCGCCATTTCTTTTGATAGTGATGGCGGTCAAATCTGCCTGATCGGTCGGATTACCCGCCTTAATAAGGGCTTGCACCAGAGTTGTACCGGCGGGAAAACTATATGCTCCGGGCGTACGGATACTGCCAAGAATAATTACATTGAGCTGACGCGCCCGAGTAAGTGTTACAATTATATTGGGTTCCTTGACATACTTGGAGAATTCGGCAGTCAAGACTTCCGTCAATTGATCGATAGTCATGCCCTCGGCGTTGACAGATCCAATCAGGTTCAGTTCCAGTAGGCCATTTTCGTTAACGACTGCCGAAAACTTCTGATTAACTCTCCCCCACAGTACAATTTCAAGCAGATCGCCGGGCCCCAAAATATAACTGTCTGCTTCCGCCGGGAAGATATTGACCACCATGCCAAGTAAAATTAACAAAAACATAAATGTGACTATTCTCTTTTTCACGGCTAACTCACCTCATTTCGGTAAAGCGAATCAGAAGCCACTGATGAACAATATGTTCTTCCAGAATGGCAAAATACCTTTATGAATCGGTTGGATCAACCTTTATAATCAGGAGTTAGTTGTTCCGGGAGTCAAGTCCTCCAAAAATTCCTCGCTAACATCTGTTTTGACTCCGGACTTCTGCAATACTACCTGAATTGTTTTCAAGACTATTTTGGCATCTGTCAGGAATGAAATGATGTGCGCATACTCTTGGTCAAGCGCCACCATTTGTGATCTGCGCAGACTGGTACGCCCGCTAACCTGTGCCAAACCTGTCAGGCCGGGCTTAACGGACAAGACTGGCTCATAATAGCTATAATACTTTTCAACAATAAAGGGTAACTGAGGCCTTGGACCAACAATACTCATATCACCCTGCAAAATATTCAACAATTGAGGCAATTCATCCAGACTGGTTTTACGCAAAAACGCCCCGACTTTTGTGATACGCGAATCGTTGGTTTCAAAATAATAGCCGGCACCTTTGGAAGTTGCATCCTTCACCATGGTACGAAACTTATAAATGGAAAACTCTTTGCCATTTAGCCCGACACGTTTTTGCAGAAAAAAGACCGGCCCCGGAGAATCTAAAACGATCAGTACGGCGATTATGGGAAATAATACAACGGAAAACAGTAAACCGATCAGAGCGAAGAATATATCAAGAATCCTTTTCCCTACATTTCTGTAAAACATGATTATCCCCCAAACCTCACTCAGAAATTGCATGATCCGTTCTCTTTCAAAGATTCAACGAGATCTACGAATGATACCGCAAGCTTGTCCTGATTGAAATATTTTTCAACGTAGGATCTTCCTTGCCGGGACAGATCTTTACACTTATCTGGATTATCTTTAAGCCACAAAATAGTCTCCACCAGCTTTTCGAGATTCCCGGGCGGGATAACA
>DHDG01000047.1:167649-175303 GCA_002399265.1 Firmicutes bacterium UBA4882
AGATTCCCGGGCGGGATAACAACGCCTCCCTGCGCCTCGTTTACAATATCAGCCGCTTCGCCTCTGCCAGCGCAGATAATCGGCTTGCAGGAAGCAAGATAGTTTTGAAGCTTGTTCGGTATCGCCCCTTCGGCTACTGGAATATCCAAGAATAATAGAAGCAAAGCATCTGCGTTCATCATGTAAGTAAACGTTTCGTGTCGCTCCACCCAGGGAATAAAATACATATTAGTGCACTCCAAATCTCCTGCTAGTGCGACCAAACTCTCCTTTGCAGGCCCATCGCCAAGGATAATAATGGAAACGTTTTGCTTTTCCAAGCGTTTGGCGGCTTTGACGGCCAAGTCTAATGCATTATTAGGGCCAACGGCACCTGCATAAAGACATACAAACTGGTCATCAAGGCTGAGCTCTCTGCGCCAATTATCCGGCGGGGGTGTAACGGGTACTTCCGCCAGAGAAACGCCATTCGGTAAAAACAACACTTTCTCGGGGCTAGTCACCTTTTTCCTGATGCCATTTTCAATACCACGTGTTAATGCCAGGATACTCTTACTATTCTTATATAAAGACTTTTCCATCCATCCCAGTATCTTAAATAGCAGAGAGCGATTGTTATTGCTTATCTGAATAAGGCTTTCTGGCCATAAGTCGCGAATTTCCGCAATAAAGGGAATATGGAATAGTTTGGCCAACATGCAGGCCAACCAAGCCGCTGGTAGATGCGGCGAAGAGCCAAGTATGACATCTGGCTTTTTAGAGAATAATGCTACTAATGCAAAATGGAAGGTGAACTGGAACATATTAAATGCCCTTTTTAGATCATTTCGGCGATAACCGCAGGTTGCGATAGCCCGCAGAGGTATTCCTGATTGAATTGTATCATGCCAGAGCAAGTATTTTTTTCCGAGAAAATCTCCAGGCCGTATTCTAAAGTTACTTCGCCATATTAAAACCTCATGACCCCGTTTTTTTAATTCTTTTCCGAAACCCGTTTGCCTTACCCCTGCATATTGGTTGACAAGCCAGACCCGCAATTTAATCTCCCCTTCTCCAAAAAGCGCTAATCATCCAGGAATTTTTTAATTAACTCCAAATCTATGCTCAGACTTTTTTTCAGGGGATTGAAACACAAAGCAATTACTTTTCCTGACCCGTAAGTATTCCTTATTATGGCAGGTTCACCAAGAACGAAGCGGCCAAGAATCTCGATGCTCTTTGTTAATCCCATAAAGCGATAAAATACGGGCTCATTCACCCGCAAGACTGGCTGCTTGTCGCTATCTTCGCTCGTAATCCGAACGGTGGAGTTAAGCAGCCCCCTGTAGACTTTCGTGAATCCTTTTGCCCCCGTAAGTTTCTCCCTTGTACGTAACTCGTTTCCATCTGGGCTCCAATGAAAAGCCTCCGGATCAAATAGGACAATATTACCTCCAGAGTGAACATATTTTTCAATAATTCCAGCTACATCAGATGTAACGATGGCTGCCTGCGGTACCAATAACACTTCAAAACCCTTTAAGACATCGGGGTTATTCAACAATTGGGTATCACTAATGAAGTTGAATTGCTCCGCTGGCGAATGGCTCAGGAGCGTAAACGCCCAATATAATGTATCTGTGTCCAAACGGCTTTTCACGCTGTGATTTGAAACAAAAATCCCAGTTTTTGGTTCCTTGTTAGTGCTAATGGAATCTTCCTCTGATATGTCTCGGAGAGATTCTGCTATCTCTGCCCATTTACTCGGGCTTGTATTCCTGATATAGCGCGGATACTCCGGCTTATAACATTCATAGGCATACAAAAATACGCCATGCCCTCCGAAACGAAATACTTGTTTGATCCGTTTGGAGATATCTCCTTGCAAAGGATTTCCCTCTGCAAGGGCACCCTGATAATCGATCAGCTGCGGATGAACCCAGACCGGCTTGCCGGTCAAATCACTTAGATACTTGGCTGCAAATCCTGGATTCAAAACGCCCCGTCCTTCTTTACTACCCTCAATCCAGGAATAAGCGACACAGAGAAATTCGTCAACTACTGCGGACAGCCGATAGGGATCGATCCATGCGACATCACCAGAAAAGTAGAAATCACTTGAAATGATGCGGGTTTCAGGGAGATGCTTCTTCAGTGTGTCGGACACTGTCTTCTGTAATTCATAAAGGCGATCATCCCACCACCGCAAATAGGAGGCATATTTCAGAGCATCGTGCAAATTACTATTTGTCTTTAGCGAAGATTGGGGGAAATCAAACTTACCATAGCCATAGGTCTGTTTGAAACCAGCGGCTACTTTATTCAGGTAAGTTGCCCGTTTCTTCGGAGCCAAATCTGTACGGGCGATACTACCTTCAGGTTCATCAATCAACCAAAAGCCATAGACCGATTTTCTCAGAATGGGATCATTGGCAACTCTGATGGCAACCCTCTCGGCGTAATCCCGCATTGTCTCGATGAATTTCGGATGGGCATATAGCGGTTCTCCTCTTTCAAGACAACCGACATCCGTCCCGTTCCGGATCGCTTCTTTGGCAATTTGAGTAGAATAAAGATACACAACAAGTTTGACGTCATTATTTAGCAATTCACCAATTTTGGGGGGCAGCGGTTCAGCCAATAATTCGAGACCGCCTATACTTACCATTGCGGGTAGTTCAGCACTAATTGCCGCTTCTTCGGATAGAGAGGTATTGGCAGCCTTCAACTCATTGGCACTAAAACCGTGACTCCAAAGAACAGCCCTGGGATATTCCTCAGCGCTGATATTTCTATAACCCGCAAATATGCACGATGCAATGATCAGAATTGGTAAATAGATCCTTTTAATCCTCAAGAAAGTCAACTCCACTGATTATGTCTATTTACTCGGAGTTACGCCCCGTCCCTATCCGCAATTTCTTTTTTGCCAGGCCAGTAAAGCGACCAATCATTTCGTCCAGCTCTCTAATTTGGAGCTTACGGCAAAGCAGCAAATATGTCCCTACTCCCAGCAATGTTGGCACAAATAGCCTAATCGCATAATTGAGAGAATTGCCACTGCTGAATTGTCCTGTCAAAAAATAATAAGCAACCCAAACTGCAATACCCATTATGGTGCCTGCAATAGCAACCTTGAGAGTAAATTTCGTTTTTGAAACTGAATCCTCGGGTTTCAAACGCTTCTCAAGCTTAAAAAACAGGAACACCGCTTGCAGTAATACAGCAATAGATGTACCTAATGCCAAACCGCCATGACCCATCGGACCTACCAGAATCAAATTCAATGCTATATTAAGCGGTATAGTAATCAGCGCTATCTTTACAGGGGTTTTGGTATCTTGAAGCGCATAAAATGCTTTGGTTAGCAAAGTTGTGAATGAAAGACCCAAAAGGCCGATCACATACCAGGCAAGAGCAATCGCAGTTTGCTGCGTAGCTACTGCGTCAAATGCCCCGCGTTCAAAAACAAGACCCACAGTTGGAACTCTCAAAATAAGCATCCCAATTGAAATTGGTATTATCAGAACAGCCGCCAGACGTAGAGAACGCATGCAGACATGCCTGAATTGCCCAGAGTCCTTTTTGGCTGCCAGCTGTGAAAGAGTAGGAAACAAAGCCGTTGCCAAAGCTGTTACAAACACCTGGTTCGGCAATGAAATTAGTTTATAAGCATAGTTCAGTGAAGATACGCTTCCTGCAGTCAGCCAGGATGCCATAAGGCGATCAGCAACTATGTGGATCTGATGCACCGAAAGACTTAAGACTACAGGCATCATATTCCACAATATTCTTTTGAAATAGGGATCCTTCCACGACATAGAATTCAGGCTAAACTTGCCGAGTTTTAGGACCGAGGGAATCAGATAGATACATTGAAGAATAAACCCTATCAAAACGCCAATTGCCAACGCTTTGATACCCAAATAGCGTGAAAAAAGCAAAATACATATGATATAACCAACATTGAGGTAGATGCCGTTTAGAGAGGTTAGCCTGAACATGTGATAAGAGTGCAAGATTGAGCTAAACAGACTATTCATAACTGAAAAGAGCAGGCTGGGAAACACAATGCGGGATAGCAAAATAGATAATTCAAGCGTCTCTCCGTCAAAACCGGGGGCAAATAGCGGAATAATCACTGGGGCAGTTATTTCGCCAATGATCGTGATAATAATGAGAATAAACCCTAGCAGTAATAAGACATTAGATGCGGTTGCCCACGCTTCTTTTTTTCTGCCGGAAGTGTTCAACTCCGTGAAAACTGGCAGAAACGATGTTCCCAAAGCAACGCCAAGCAAACTAAATATTATGCCTGGAAACATATAAGCAACTAGATATGCATCTGTAGCAGAACTCGCTCCGAAGTAGTTGGCGATGATCATCTCTCGGACAAAGCCCATAAGTTTGCTACACATAGCACCTATTGATATAAAAAGGCTGGCCGATGCCGTTGATTCAGATGTGGAAAAAAAGTGCGCAATCCCTTTGAAAAGATGTGAAATCTTTTTGATGAGCGAAGTCAAATGCTAGCATCCTCCGTTTGTTCCGCATTACCGATTAGTGCAACTGCCGCTCCACACAATGCAAAAAGCTGACGATTGTCATTCAGATCGCCACTTAGGCATGCATTCACAAGTAAATAGGCTATTAGTAATAACAGTATCAGTCCGCTAGAGAACGCCGGTCTGCTAATGTTGCGGCCCAAAAAGGTCATGATGCTGCGCCAACAGAAAAATAGCTGCAACAAAAACAGACAAAGACCAATGAATCCCAATTCGGAGACAAGCTCGAAAAAGATATTGTGGGGATAGAGTTCTCCCCGTGTCCCAAACGCAGCTTTATTAAAACCACCAATCCCTACTCCGCCGAGAGGCTTCCCTGCCCACAATTTTAACGAAGCACTCCAATACCTGATTCGAGCTGTAGCAGAGCCACCTAGTGTTGAACCGCCGCTGAGAGCGACTGTTTTATTGGATAATGAATTGGTAACCATTGAAGCTCGATTAATGAAAGTGGTCCCTGCTAGCCCGCTTACGAGAAGTACAATGATCATTAAGCCGATAATTATAGAAACAAAGACGAAATGCCTAAATTGAAAACGGTCTCCCTTGATCCATAAGGCAAGACACCCTATGGCCAAAGCAGGCACAATCGCAAATACGGGCCCGCGGCCTCCGGAACTCATCATACTCCAAAGCAAAACAAAGCATAAAAGCAATTTTAGTGTTTTGGCCACAAGCCTGTTTTTTTCAAAATCATAAAATAATAATACAAAAACCGCGATTGCAGAGGCTTTGCCAAGCGTAAGATAATTACTGCCGAAAGCGTTGATAAAATTTGTTCCCAGCGTACGCCCAATCACCACAGCATAGATAGACATTACGGAGCCTATGATGACCATGGTATTTAAAAACGTCTTTAGGTTCTGCGGCCGACTTAGGATAAGACTACCAGCTATTAGTGAAAGCATAACTCCTGTGACCAGTAATCCAACTTTCGGTAGGCCATAACTGAGATCCGGAGTATAAAGCAGACTTAGCGCTGCAAAGGCGATCATCGCAACCATCGGCCAGATGTTTCGTAGCAATCGAAAAGATACGCATTTTACGGCAATTTGCCAAAACAAACAAAGGCTCAAAATGACAGCAAAGACTAAGGTTAGATCCAACGAACCTGTCAATGCTGAAATTAACGGATCGCCCTTAAAATAACCGGAACTTAGAAAGAGCGCAAATGTAACCGGAGGATATCTCAACAAAAAACATAAGGCCAGAGAGACAGCAACTATACCTATAACAATTTTCCAATCCAGCGAAACGGCTGATAACACAGAAAATAGCACGATTAATGACCCGAACAATATCGATTCGGGCTCGATAATTTTATCTCCGAAGGGATTCCGCATCGCCTTAACGTGCTGCAACTCAAAGTCCGCCTTTTCGATAATCTGAATGCCAAACCGCTTAAATCTTAGTTAATGTTGATCTTAGACAAAAGCGCGTATCGTCTCGATAACTCGCCTCTGGCTTGCCTGATCAAGTTCCGGATACATCGGCAACGACAAAGCTGTTTCTGTAGCTTTCTCAGCTTGCGGGCAATCACCAGGTTGTCTGCCCAGATGCGCAAAGACAGGCTGCAGATGCAGGCAAAGGGGGTAATAAACTGTTGAACCAATCCCGTTGGCAGCCAGTGCTGCGATAAGCGCATCCCTCTGCTCTGCGCGGATGGTGTATTGGTGATAAACATGTCTATTTCCTGCGGCCACTTGGGGCGCGATTACTTTGCCACCAAAACAGGAATCAGACAAAGCCTGATCATAATAAGCCGCGATGGCTTGCCGCTTTGCCATCCAATCGTCAAGGTGATTAAGTTTTACGCGCAAAATGGCGGCCTGCAGTTCATCAAGACGACTGTTAAAACCGAGCACATCATGATGGTACTTCTTCTTACTGCCATGCGTCCGCAGTATTCTCAGCTTTTCCGCCAGGGGATCATCATTTGTTACTACCATCCCGGCATCGCCGCAGGCACCCAGGTTTTTGGTGGGGTAGAAACTCAGGCATCCAATATCCCCAAAATTACATACCGTCTTTCCCCGATAAGAAGCGCCAATCGCCTGCGCCGCATCCTCGATTACACTAAGTCCATGTTGGCGGGCAAAATTCATGATCGCATCCATGTCGGCCACCTGGCCATATAAATGCACCGGAATAATGGCACGGGTCTTTGCGGTTAGGCGCTTTTCCAATTCCGCTGGATCCAAATTGAAAGTATTCAAATCAATATCGCAGAAAACGGGCACGGCGCCCAGTCTGGCAACCGCACCGGCTGTTGCGAAAAATGTAAATGTCGGTATCAGCACTTCATCCCCGGGCTGGATACCAAGGGCCATCAATGCCAACAGCAAAGCGTCGCTCCCATTGGCTACTCCGATGGCATGCCTGACGCCAAGGTAGCCGGCCAGTTCGCTTTCAAATGCGTTCACTTCTGGTCCAAGTATGTAATGACCGCTTTTCAGAACGCGTTCCACGGCAGCCATAACATCAGCCTCAATGAGACCATATTGTTCTGTAAGATCAAAAGATGGGATGGCCTGTTTTGCCATAAGGATCACCCTTTCAGCAATTCATCTTCTGTTACCGGCCGGATAGCCCTGGCCGGCACTCCCATGACAACCTGTCCTGCCGCAGTATCTTTAGTAACTACTGAACCGGCTGCTACCAGGGTCTCCGCGCCGATCTCAATGCCTGGAAGCAGGATGGCATTGCCGCCGATGCGTGCCCCCTTACGGATGGTCGCGCCTTTTTTCTCGGAAAAGCGTTTCTCGGTACGCCCCATGTAATTATCATTGGTCGTCGTCACCATTGGGGCAATAAAGACGTCTTCTTCAACTGTCATATAGGCAGTGACATAAGCGCCGGTCTGGATTTTAGTGCGCGCACCAATCTCGGTATCGTTTTCGACAGTGGCAGCCCGCCCCACGACGACATTCGCGCCCAGCCGACAGCGTTCCCTAACAACAGCATGATCGGCCACCATGACATCGGATCCCAAGACGCTTCCGGCATAAACGGCGGCATAGGTACCAAGGATGCAACCGTCTCCCAAATGCGCTGGTGCAAGCCCGGTCACCTTCACAGTACTGGTTCTGGCAGGGCGCGGCCGTTTCCCG
>DHDG01000047.1:175406-192680 GCA_002399265.1 Firmicutes bacterium UBA4882
GCAGGGCGCGGCCGTTTCCCGACGACTGCTCCGATGCCAATTTCGACATCCGCCCCCAGTACGGCGCCTTCGCAAATAACGGCGTGATGACCAATGCGGCAACGGGGGCCAATAATAACGTCTTTCTCAATGACGGCAAATTCGCCAATTTCAACATCTTGTTCGATTTGAGCACTGGCGCTGATTACTTTGGTCATGATTTACCTCCCATTAAGGCGGTCAGGCTGTCAGCCTTTTCTTGCAGAGGAAACTTGATGGGGGTCCCAAAGCGCACAGCGTGATAGATACCCAGAATGATCTCGAGTGCTTTGCGGCCCTCTTCCCCGTCTACAAGCGGCCTTTTGCCGGCACGAATGGCCTGAATCACATTACTGAGCAATTCACGATGTCCAAAACCATATACCGTGGGAGGATCGGACTGCTGGCCGGAAAGAATCTGCTGTTCTTCGTTGTCGTCTCCGAAACGCCATGCTTCGATGCGGTTGACCGCAATGCCACCCACAATGACACTGCCAGTGGCACCAAAAATGCTCAATGTCTCTTCCAGGTTACGGGGGAAGATGGTACTGGCGGCTTCAATAATTCCAAAAGCCCCATTCGCAAATTTCAAGATCGCGACCGCGACATCCTCCGCTTCAATTTGGCGGAGTCGTGTCGCCGTATAAGCGTATATTTCTGTGGGGGCTCCCATGATCCACTGCAGTAAATCAATATTGTGGATCGACTGGTTCATCAATACTCCGCCGTCCTGAGCCCAGGTTCCACGCCAGCTGGCTGCATCATAATATTTCTGATCGCGGCACCAGCGAATCGCGGCGTTAGCGTGTGTCAGAGCACCGAATCGGCCGGCCTCGAAAGCGTTACGCACCAACTTAATGGCTGGGTTAAAACGATTTTGATGCACCACCCCAAGCGTTACTTTATTGGCATGGCAGGCGGCAATCAGGCGATCTGCATCGGCGAGGGAGAGTGCCATCGGCTTTTCGACAACCACATGTTTACCGGCATTGGCAGCTTCAATTCCCAGAGCGGCATGATAGCCGCTGGGAGTACAAATACAGACAATATCAATTTCTTGGTCTTGCAGTAAATCATGATGATCATAGTAAATTTTTTTAACACCATAGCGTTCGCCAAAACTATTAGCCCGCTCTGGAATAATGTCGCACACGGCGATCAGCTCAGCTTCATCGGTGAGCATTTTGGTGAGTGCTTCTCCATGGCTAGGGGCAATCCGGCCGCATCCAATAATACCAAATCGCAGCTTCATTACGGGCCTCCTCATAGTTTGATAATTCGATCCCGGTTGATGGCAACATTTTTCATGGCATTGCGGGTATCCACAATCACCGGGCTGTAAGTGGCAATCATGTCATAATCAAAACAAGAATGGCCTGTTCCAATCACTGTGCAGTCAACCGCAGCCAGCAACTCTTTGGTTAGTGGCACAGATTCCACCCGCACAGTTGAACCGCCGTGCGGCTCAATCACATGCACGAATGGATCATGGTAACTAACTGCGGCATTGGCATCACGCAGCAATTCCATCACACGTAAAATGGGCGATTCACGGACATCATCGATATCCTTTTTATAAGCCACGCCGAGTATTAGTATTTTCGCGCCATTGAGGGCCTTCTGTTTCTGATTTAAGGCGCGCGTGACTTTATCGACTACGAAATACGGCATTTGATCATTGATCTCGCCCGCCAGTTCAATGAAACGGGTATGATATTCATATTCTCTGGCTTTCCAGGTCAAGTAGAATGGATCGATCGGAATGCAATGACCGCCAACACCCGGACCCGGGTAGAAACTCTGAATGCCAAACGGTTTGGTCCCGGCGGCATCCAATACTTCCCAGACATCAATTTTCATGCGATCGCATAACAAAGCCATTTCGTTGACGAGCGCAATATTCACGGCACGATAGGTATTCTCAAATACTTTCGTCATTTCCGCCACTGCTGGTGAGGAAACCGGAACGACATTGAGGATGGTCTGCTGATAAAAAGTAGTGGCAATATCAAGGCATTGAGGGGTGACCCCGCCGACCACCTTATTGGTGTTCTTGGTGGTATAGCGCTTATTTCCCGGATCGACGCGCTCCGGAGAGAACGCCAGGAAAAAGTCTTGTCCAACTTTCAAGCCGCTTTCTTCAAGCATCGGGAGGATCACTTCGGTGGTGGTGCCAGGATAGGTCGTGCTCTCAAGCGTGATCAGCTGCCCACGATGCAAGTGTGCGGCAATCTGCTCGGTGACATTGACGATATACGAGATATCCGGATCCTTGGTAATGGTTAAGGGAGTCGGAACACAGATTACGACAACATCACAGTCGGACAATACTGCAAAGTCTGCGGTAGCTCTGAACTTACCTTTAGCGACAATGTCTTTAAGTTCTTCATCTTTGACATCCTTGATATAATTCTCGCCTTGGTTGGCCTTCGCAGCGCGTTTCGCATTCTGATCGATCCCGACTACCGGAAATCCAACTTTTCCTTTCTCAACGGCGAAAGGAAGTCCTACATAACCCAAACCTACTACGGCGACTTTCGCGATGTGCTTTTCGATTTTGTCTTTGAGAGCTGTACCAATTGCACCATGTTCGGGCGCATTTTTAACTAACGGCATCCCAATAGTACCTCCGTTTCATCAAGCCGTAAACGTTTTGCTTTTGTGGAATTGTGATGGTGCCGGGCCATAGACATCTCTGAAGTAAGCCCAGATTACACTGATTAAACCAGCCAGAAAGGCTGCTACAACTGTGTTAATGGCACGGCTGGGACGTGCGTGTCTATAGGGAACGATCGCAGGCTCTATTATTCTAATTACGCCACTTTCACTTTCACTGACCACTCTCGTGCTTTCCAAATCTTTTAGCATGAGCAGATATAGCTCTTCAGCCACTTTGGCATCCCGAAGCGCACGCGAATATTCCAGCTCTTTTTCTGGCAAACCGACCAACTTCTTTTCTTCTTCAGCAATCATTTCGTTGATTTTGCTAACCCTAGCCAAACTGGCTGATAATTCGGCTTTAAGGGTGAGATAACTTTGCATCAGAGCACGATAAACCGTATTAGCTCCTTCTACGCGAGCCGAGATGACTTCCTCTGATTGATCCGACATTAGTTTCTTGACGCTTTCAATCTTTTCTTTAATCTCAATCACGACGGGATGAGCGTCGGTATATTTGGCCTGCGCTTCCGCAAGTTCGCCCTCTAGTGAAACTAGTTGTTGTTCCAGGCTGCGGATTATCGGATTAGTTGTAACAGTACGCTGAATTTCCTGAGTCGGTTCCATATCTACCAGTTGCTCATCAAGTTCACTTAGTTGAACATTAATCTCGTTAATGGCAATTTTAGTCTCGCCCAATAGAACCTCGTAGCGCGCGATTTTGGTCAATGCCATTTCAATCTGTTCTTCGGGACGGGTAGACTGAAATTCATTACCCATTTCAGTTAAGCGTTGTTCAGCCATCTCCAGTTCAGCTAAGTTCTTTTGGGTTTGATCTTCCAGAAAATCGAGCTTTTTAAGAGAACTATTTCGAAAGTAATGTTGTTCTTCACTGACAAAATAGTCGGCCATAGCCTGCGCTACCTTTTGGGCGTAGATCGGATCCCTGCTACTGACACAGATCGCAATCGCACCGCTTTTGCGTATAGTAATCTCAATATGGTCTTTGCGTAATTCGTCTATTTCCGCAACTGAGAGGTTGAGCCCAATGGAATTAAGTGCTTTTTGGAGGAAAACCCGGCTCTTCAAGATTTCTTCATAGGTACCGACTTGTCCGTTACCACTAGGAATTAAGTTGCCCAGGGTTCCCGCCGCAACGCCAAGCATCTGCTGATATTGCGAAATAGCAGAGTCATCTTCAACACTGAAAACAGTAATCGCATCATATTCTTTGGGCAGTAATCCTGTAATCAGAAAGGAGACGATGCCTGCAACCAATGCGACTATGATGATCAGATACTTATGATGCCAAGCCGCCTTAACCAGTGTGAGGAAATCATTGCTTTTATCCACTAATTTGCCCTCCAGACAGCCTAACGCCTACTTCTGACGTCGCAGCCACTTGCGCTTCTGCACTCGACAGTTCGGCATCGGTTATGAGGTTCTGCAGAATAGAAGGTATGTTAAGTTGTTGCCCGTTTCTTAATTGTTCCTCATATTTACCAATCTGCAAAAGAAGGTCTTTGCGGATACCATTTGGCATGGCGGCTGCAAAAATGCGCTCATGCCTGGTCGCTACATCGCCTTCCTCTACAGAGAATAATTCCTCAAACAATTTTTCTCCGGGCCGAACCCCTGAATAGACAATCTCAATATCCTTGCCTGGAATTAGCCCTGATAACCGGATTAAGTTTTCCGCTAATTCCTGAATATAAACCGGCTCGCCCATGTCCAAAACGAAGACTTCGCCTCCGTTCCCCATCGCCGCGGCCTGAATGACCAGTTGAACTGCTTCGGGAATCGTCATAAAATAACGTTGCATGTCTGGATGCGTTATGGTAATCGGTCCGCCACGCATAATCTGCCGCTTAAAAAGCGGCACCACACTGCCCCGGCTTCCAAGAACATTCCCGAAACGAACGGTGACAAATTTCGTGGTACCAAAATCACTCAGTGTGCGAACTACCATTTCAGCTACACGTTTTGTCGCTCCCATCACGCTGGATGGTTTAATCGCTTTATCGGTAGAGATGAGCACAAAACGCTCACAATTATTCTCATGAGCTGCCAAAGCCACATTCCTGGTTCCAATGATATTGTTCTTAAAAGCTTCTTCCGGCCAGTCTTCCATCAGTGGCACATGCTTGTGAGCAGCAGCGTGAAAAACCACATGCGGTCGATAATTCATAAATAGCCGATCCATGAGGGGCTTGTCTTTAATGTCAGCGATAACCTTCTGAATGGGGAGATGTGGAAAAAGCTCCTGCATTTCCAAGCCGATTTCATAGATGGAGTTTTCGCCGCGACCTAATAAAATCAACAACTCTGGGTCAAATGAGGCAATTTGCCGACATAGTTCAGAACCGATCGAACCGCCGGCCCCTGTTACCAGGACTCGTTTTCCCTTTAAATAGGCCGCTATTTCAGCCAGATCCAGCTTTATCGGCTCCCTGCCGAGCAAATCTTCAACTTCTACATCCCGGAACCTCTTGACATCAACTGTACCATCTATCAAGGAGTCAATTCCCGGAATGACTTTCAATTTTATGGAGCTGTTCAGGTTTATTTTCGCCACTCGTTGGATGATCTGCTGCTCATGGCTAGGTATGGCAATAATAATCTCGTCTATCTTATATTGTTCGATCAAACGTGGTAAGTCCTCCAAAACGCCAAGCACAGGCACGCCGCTAATCGAACAATACTGTTTCCCGGGATCATCGTCTACAAAACATACCGGTTGATATTGCTTTGCCAATGCATGCCGTATTTCTCTGACGACCAAAGCTCCGGCACTGCCAGCCCCTACTATGACTACCTTTGTGCGTTTATTGCTTCCCTTGCCATTATCACCGCGTAATCTATCATACGCAAGACGAATTGAGCCTCTGGTGATTATCGCAAAGACAAATTGAATCAATGACAATGTCACCCAAATTGGGATCGGAAGTGTTTGCCCGGCAATTAATCTATAGCTCAAAAACCATAGGGTCTGACAAGCGATTACACCAAAAATAAGATATATTCCATCATTTAATTCGGCATGCCTCCACAATTTCCGATATAGCCCGGCGACGGCATATCCTGCAGGAGTTGCGACAGCCAAAGAGATACTTATCAGGATCTGGCTCTGGCCATCCTGGGGAAAGTACTTTCCTGCAAAAAGGATATAGACCAATCCCAATGAAGCAAGGGATTGAATAACATCCAGACTGACCATTAAAATCGTCTTTTTATTAACGCGCAATGTTCCCAACCTCTCTGACGCCAAAAAAGTGCCCGACTAACTAGTCCGTTAAGATTTCTAGGGCGTCCTATCGTTTCCTGCCGAGGTTAACATAATTATAACAGGAATCAAAAGGGATTTGACGCTTAAAGTGTTAATTAGATAGACCCTGAAGGTAAATGACTGTTTGTGACGAAATTTCTTCAAACTGGGGGTGTTTTTAAATGCGAAAGTCCTACAAGCTGACTATGATTCTAATGTTGATATTACTTGGAGTTATTCAGTTTCTCTTCATCAACCCAAACCCTTCCACTATTTCGGCCCAAAATGAAGTGACTCCCCAGCAGCTACTGCAAAATGTGATCGACTCTCAGCACGCCCTAAAAGACTTTACAGCTGCTGCCAAAATGGAGTTATTCTTGAATAAAACCCGATTTCCTGTCTCAATGAAAATTTTTGCCAGACGACCTAATGCCACAGCAGTGAAAGTCATGGGTATTACGGTACAATCGAAGGGCGGCTTTTTGTTTCCTTCGCCGTCTATATTTCTGAATTCGGGAGATTATGACCTTGCGATTGTCGGTAACAAATACACTGAACGCGGCAAAGAATATATTGTCAGCGCCACTCCCAGAAAAAAGGTGGGTCAAGAGCCGGTAGGGGAAAAACCGGTAGGCGAAGAAACCGAACTCTATTCCTGGCGTCTGGAAATAGCGCCTGATCCATGGGTGATCACCGCCACCGAAGCCTGGAACGCAAGTGGGGAAAGCACCCGCATGGAGGCGAAATACAAGGAGTTCATGGATGGCTGCTGGCTGCCGATCGAATTTGAAGGGCAGGGCACCTTATTGTTGCGTAGCGCTTTGCCGGAAGGCTTTATCAACTGGCTGTTTAATTTGGTGTCTAACGGCAAGAAGGTTACCTATCGACTGGTAATGAGCGACGTAGCAGTGAACGTGGGAATACCGGACAGTATGTTTAAGTAAGGAAAACGTGACGCGAAAATTGCATCAGAACAAAGTCACAAAAAAACGGCCGCTTGTCGGCCGTTTTTTGATGGATTCGGAAGCGAAGGTGCGACGATATTAAGCGCGAAAGCGACGATATTCAGCAGCAAAAATACGACTATTCCCGCACCCCCAGATACATCGGGCTTTCGTTCTGGGGCGCTGGGGCGAAGGCCGCATGGCCGCGCGCCGCCTGCTCCAAATCGCCAAAAACCTTCTGAATATCAGCTGGCTTGATATCGCGGCCGCCCAACCCATAGACGTAATTGAGGATACGCGGGCGCTCTGACGGTGGCGAGGGGCGCGACGCACCCAACCCAGTGCTATACAGTGCCGTGGTCACGTCCAGACAGAGCGGCGCGGCATGATTATTGAGCGCGTCTGATCGATCCAGCACCGCCACCGCCTTCAGATGGCCCAGCGTGGCGCGAATCATGTCTGCCGGGAAGGGACGGTAAACCCGCACCTTGACCGAACCGGCCTTGATCCCTTTTTGACGCATGGCATCCACTGCGGCGCGTGCCGTACCGGCCGTCGATCCCAGCGCCACCACCGCTACCTCCGCATCTTCCATGCGGTAAGCATCCAGATAGCCATAGCGGCGGCCGAACCGGTCGCCAAACTCCGCGCCGACATCGGCAATGACCTGATGCGCATTTTTCATGGCCTCCGCCACCTGACGACGACTCTCGAAATAGTAATCCGTAAACATGATTGGACCGATGGTCACAGGGTTATCCACATCCAACAGGGGATAAACTGGGGAAAACGTGCCGATAAACTCCCGCACTGCCTCGTCCGGAATCAGACTGACCCCTTCCATACCATGGCTGATAATGAACCCATCGGTCGTAACCATGGCCGGCAAGCGTACCGCAGAGGCTTCGGCAATCCGCACTGCCTGAATCATATTGTCATAAGCTTCCTGGGCATTCTCCGAAAAGATCTGAATCCAGCCCGCATCCCGCACCAGCATCGTATCAGAGTGATCACAATGAATATTAATAGGAGCCGAGAGTGCCCGGTTAACCTCCGCCATAACAATCGGCAAGCGCAGACCGGCAGCAATATAGACCATCTCCGCCATGAGAGCCAGCCCCTGCGAAGAGGTGGCTGTCATCACGCGACCGCCAGCCTGGGACGCCCCGATACAAGCGCTCATCGCTGAGTGCTCACTTTCCACAGTGACAAACTCCGTATCGACCAGGCCGTCGGCGACAAATCCCGCGAAAATCTGCACCACTTCTGTAGCCGGTGTGATCGGATAGGCCGCCACCACATCCGGATTGATTTGACGCATCGCTTCGGCCATGACCTCATTCCCGGTGCGCGCCACCATGTCCAGCGGCGCGGCTTTGGGTGCGACTGACTTGAGTCCTGCCATCTTGGGTGCCTTAACGGACATCGCGATCCCCCGCTTCCATTTCCTTAATGCGCCCCTCCGGCACCATCTCGATCGCATGCACCTTTTGCGGACACTCCTTCGCACAGATGCCACAGCCTTTGCAGTGCTCATAATCAATGCCTTCCACTTTGCCATCCTGTAGCCTGATGGCGGCATCCGGACAATAGACCCAGCACAGCAGACAGTTGATACAGCGCTCTTTGCTGTGCAGCGGTCGAATACTGCGCCAGTCACCAGTCTCATATTCGGTAGCGCTGCCAGCCTTAGGAATCACCCCCCCAAGAGGCATGTCCCGCCATCCGTGTCGGGGCTCCAACCGCCCTTCTTTTTCGCTCGCCCCCTGCGTTGCGTCGCTCATTCCCCGCTCACCTCCTGATAGGCCCGTTCGACCGCAGCCATGTTGCCCTCTACAATTTGATCACGGCCACGGAACTTCTGAGCCAGCTTTTGCCGAATGCCTGTTTTGACCGCCCCATAGTCGACGAAATCAGCGACGCGCATCAACGCCCCCAGCATCGGCGTATTTGGATGGTTGGATCCCATGATCTCCTGTGAGATGCCGGAAGCGTCAACTGTATATAGCCGATGCTTTTTGATGCCGGTTTCCTGGCGCACCTGCTCCGGCGGATCCGGAGAATTGATCAAGAGTACACCGTCATCGGCCAGCCCTTCGGTCACATTGGTGAGTCCTTTCATCAGGGATGCATCCAGCACCACAACTACATCCGGCGTATCAACGCCCGAATGGAGATCAATCGGCGCATCACTGATGCGGTTATAGGCTTTAACCGGTGCCCCCATGCGCTCCGGTCCATATTCGGGAAAAGCCTGCATATAAAAGCCTGTCCCCAGTAAAGCGTCGCCCAGCAAAAGCGCGGCGGTCTTGGCACCCTGCCCGCCGCGCCCATGCCAGCGAATTTCAGTCAGTCTGGTCATCTCTCTTCCCCGCCTCCACAGGCGTATTTTTCCCAAAATCCGCTATAGAATGTTAATATTTTACCGCACGCTTTTCTTCAGCCCCCAGCGCTCGTACACAAAGCTCTCCAGCCGCGCGAAAATCAGCTTATCGGAGATCAGACCAATGATGATTAAAAGCAGCATCACCATGACGACCTGCGCCATATCAGACAATTCCCGGCCCATCATCAAAAGGTGTCCTAATCCCAGATTGACGTAGAGCAACTCCCCGGCCATCAGCGAACGCCACGCAAATGACCAGCCCAGTTTCATCCCGGTGATCATCCCCGGCAGCGCCGCCGGGATAATGACATCCCGATAGAGCCGGTAGCCGCGCGCCCCCATATTGCGGGCCGCCTGAAGGTAGAGCGGCGGAATTTGCCGGACACCGGCCTCCGTAGAAACCGCCACCGCCACAAAAGCGCCCATAATGATCACAAAAAGGATTGCCCGTTCCGAAAGGCCGAACCAGAGTAAGGCCAGCGGCAGCCAGCAAATGGATGGCAGCGTCTGCAGCCCAAGCATGATCGAGCCGATTGTGTCATGCAGCAGCGCACTGCGGCCAACCAGCAACCCAGTGATCACACCGCCAGCCAGCGAAATGCCAAAGCCAATCACGATGCGGCGCAAACTGGTATATAGCGACACCAGCAAGGTACCATTGCGCAAGGACCCGATCAAGCTGTTCAGCACCGCGATGGGGCCAGGAAAAAGGTATTCCGGCCAAATGTTAAGACTGCAAGCGGCCTGCCACACCACTATGAGAAGCATAAGAAACAGAGCCCTTCTGAGAGTAGCCTTCACCGCACCATTCCTCCCTTGCGGTATCCTGTTCTGCGCGATCGCGATCCGGGTTTGCGAGGTCGAGCTTGGCGTGATCCGGTGGTGCGCTTTTGAGCTCGGCGGCAATCTCTTCAATTAGCGCGGCAATCCCTGCATAGCTATAACTCTCGCGCGGTCGCGCCATGTTTACCGGGATCTCGCGACAGATACGGCCGGGGCGGCTGGAGAAAACGACCACTCGATCGGCGAGCCGCACGGCCTCCTCAATGTTATGCGTGACGAAGACGATCGTCTTCTTAGTAGCCAGCCAGGCTTGCTGCAGCTCCTCATGCAGCGTGGCGCGGGTTTGGGCATCCAGCGCTGCGAACGGTTCATCCATCAGCAGCACCTGCGGTTCCATCACCAGTGCCCTGGCCAGCGCCACCTTCTGTTTCATGCCGCCTGATAATTCATGAACATAGGCATTGCGAAATTTGACCAAGTTGACTAATTCCAGAACTCCATGTGCCTTTGCGCGCCGCTCCTTTTCGGAGACGCCCGCCATTTTCAGGCCGAATTCCACGTTATGCAGCACGTTCAGCCATGGAAACAGGGCTGGCTCTTGAAACATCAGCAAACGGTCTGTGCCCGGTCCGGACACCTGGCGGCCGTCTGCCAGAATTTCGCCGTCGGAATGCGCATCCAACCCGGCGATCAGCTTGAGTAGCGTCGATTTTCCACAGCCGGAGGGACCGACAATACAAATGAACTCGCCGGACTTAACCGACAGATCAATCTGATGCAGCGCATCTGTCCGCCCGCGTGCGGAAGCATAAGTCTTGCTAACCCCTTTTAGCAGCAGCTTGGGTACACCATAAAGTCCGAAATTTGCCATGTTTTTCACTCCGCTGTTACGGTCCGCCTCTGCGCGCCGCCAGAAAAGTTGCTCCTACGGCCCGATCGGAGACAGACCCCTTTCTCTCAGGATCTCGTTCAATATTTTTGGGTTACAAAAATTTGTCAGGTTGGGCGGTGCGTCGCCCAGAAAACCCATCTCATATGCTCGCTGCGCCATCGCATCCAGAGTGTCCGGCAATGGGTCGTATGTGACTGTCAAACGTTCGAAGGCACTGTCCAGAACATCCTGCGGCAATTCCTTACCGGTCAGTCTGGCAATTTCGCTGTTGACAATAGCCTTGGCAGCGGCCGGGTTTTCCCGGATCCAGAGCGTCAAGTCTACGTGTGCTGTCAGCCAGACTTTGACCAGATCCGGATGCTGGTCGGCAAATTCCCGGTTGACCGCGATCAGCGCCGTGCAAAACTGTCCCCCGGGCCAATGATCAGTTTCGTCGATGAAAATCTGTCCCCCGCCTTCTATGACCAGGCGTGCGCCCCATGGCTCCGGCACCCAAGCCCCGTCAATTTCCTGGCGGCGAAAGAGGGCCAGGATATCCGGGTTCGCAATCGGGGTGAGCCGGACGCTCCCGCCTTGCTCGGTGGTTTTAAGCCCATTGGCGGCCAGATAGTGGCGCAATGCCACATCTTGCGTATTGCCGAGCTGGGGGGTGGCCAGGTGCTTACCTTTTAGGCTCGCGGGGTCAATGATTCCCGACTCGGGTCGCACAACCATGACGGCACCGCCGCTACAGCAACCGGCGATGACCTGTAGTGCCCGCCCCTGTGATCGGATGAACCCGTTGACCGAGGGATTCGGACCTACATAGATCAGGTCAATTGCTTTTGCCAGTAAGGCTTCCACCGCCGATGGGCCGGCATTAAAGACGGTAAACTCAATTTTGATGTTATCCGACAAAGTGCTGGCGGCAGCGGCAGCGGCAAAATCACCGCGGGCCGCCCCAATGATCGCCTGGGCATGGGTTAGATTTGGAAAATAGCCCACGCGGATGACGATGCTGCGGTCACGGTCAGCACCGCTGCCGCCGCTCTCCCCATCACCACCGCAACCACCGCATCCGGCGACAATAGCAACCAGCATCAGGATCATGACGCAAACCACCAGAATTCTCTTCACTCCAGCACACCCTTTCCGCATTTTGCACACTCGCAAACCTCGCCGCGCCGATTCCTGCCCATAAAAAAAAGAGGGATGACTGTTCCCTCCCCGGATAAAGCCCGAACCCGGAGCGGCTTTTGTAACAGTATATTCAGAAAGCCTGTCATGGGTCCTTATTTGCGGCTTGTCTTTTATGCCAAAATGAGTAATTGTGCGATTGTCCAGGTGGCATCCAGGTGCGCCAATTTTGTGCGATTGTCCAAACTTCAACCGGCCCCGAAATTAATACAATAGATCAGATATCATTAATGTTTTGGGGAGGCGCTTGACTTGCAGGACTTGCCGCGTTCCAGATACAGACAAATCAAGGGCGCGCTCATGAAGATGCCCAATGTCATTGGCGTTGGCAAAGGTTTCAAGACAACCGACGGCCTGGAGACTGATCAAGAATGTCTGGTGGTCTTAGTTGAGAAAAAGGTGGCGTTGGCAGACTTACCACGTTCCGCCAGAATCCCGCCCTTATTTCGCGGTCAGGTCACAGATGTAGTGGAGGTGGGACGTATCAAGGCTTTGCATCCGAAGGGATCGGAAGCTGTAGACGCGCAGGAAGCCCCCGTGGCCCGCAACGTACGGATCCGCCCGGCGCCCGGCGGCGTCAGCATCGGGCATCCTGAAGTCACAGCCGGCACGCTGGGAGCAGTCGTCTGGAACCAGGAAACCGGGGAAATGCTGATCCTCTCCAACAACCATGTTTTGGCAGACTCCAGCACGCTCGAGTCCGGCATGCCGCTCAATAAAGTGCCGATTTTGCAGCCAGGCGTGTTTGATGGCGGCCAGATCGAGGAGGACACGATCGCAACGCTTTACCGGTTTATCCCGCTACACCCCGGTGGCTTGAACCGTTTTGATGCCGCGCTCGCCAAGCCGCTAAACCCGGCTGATGTGACGAGCGAAATCCTGGAAATTGGCACGATCAGCGCTGTTGCGGATCCGGAATTGCGCATGCAGGTACGCAAAAGCGGGCGCAGCAGCGGCCTGACTTCCGGGCGCATAATCTTAACTGACGCTGATCTTGAAGTGGATTACGGCGCTTTTCTGCTGACCTTTACCGAACAAGTCATAAGCAGCATCCTTTCGCGCGGTGGAGACAGCGGATCTGTAATCGTCGGGCCAAATAACACAGCAGTCGGACTGTTGTTTGCCGGCTCCGATGTCATTACCGCCTTTTGTCCGATGCGCCCGCTTGCGGAAAAGCTGGGTTTTTCCTTTTCACAAAGGGACTTTTAAAATTAAGGCGAAAAAATAAATATGATAGCGATGCAATAAAAACCGGTGATGCAGCATTGACTTTTTGAAAGGATCAAGCAGATGCTGATATTTCTTGGTATTGTAGACGGCCACGCCCCGCAGCCAAGACAAAAGAAAGTCATGATCGATGAACATCTATTTACGCAAATAGGTGCAGGTGATCCATCTGCCTTTGAAGAGCTGTATCATCTGACTGAAAAAACCGTCTATGCCTTCCTCCTGTCCATTTTGCGCAATCATGATCTGGCACAGGATATCATGCAGGAGACTTACTTGAAAATTCGATCCGCAGCACATCTTTATCAACCGCAGGGAAAGCCGCTCGCTTGGATCTTCACGATCGCCCGCAATTTGGCATTGATGGAACTCCGGTCCAACGAACGCTATGTTAATACCGAGTTTTCCCTCATGGAGAATGACATCAACTTTTCCTATGTCTCTGATCATGATGATCAGATTGTGCTGCAAATGGCGCTCAATGTCCTGAATAAGCAAGAGCGTGAAGTGATCTTGTTGTACGCCGTTTCCGGTCTGAAGCATCGCGAAATTGCCAGCAGCCTTTCCGTGCCCCTTTCAACCGTACTTTCACAGTACCATCGCGGTTTGAAAAAGTTAAAAAAATATCTGGTTGAGGGGAGGAGTTACAGTCATGAATCGAAAAGAGATTGCAGCTCATCTCAATAGCGCGATCACGCAGCTTGTGCCGGATTTGTTTGATATTGTGGCCAATACACCGGTCATAAAAATGGAAAAGCATGATTATGTAACCCGTCAGGAAGAGGCTGAAAAGCCGAAATACAGACTGCAGCTGATCGCAGCCTGTGTCGGCGTAATGTTGATAATGGTTGTCTTTGCCGGTTGGTTTCAGTTTTACGCTGTCGAGAGTGTCATCACTCTGGACATAAACCCCAGCATGGAAATTACTACGAACCGCCGGAATCATGTTTTGCGAATGCAGGCACATAACGACGATGGCAGTCTGCTTTTTAATGATCCGGATATCAAGAACAAGGACTTAAATACTTCCGTTAAGAACATCTTCAGCTCTATATTGCAGATGGGATATATGGGTAATGCAGATGATATCGTATTAGTGTCAGTGCAAAGTAAAAATGCTGACAGTGCGGTAAAACTTCAAAACCGGATTACCAAAGATATTATTGCTTTTCTCAAGGAAACTAACACGGAAGCCCTGTTGCTGCGCCAAACGATCTTGCCTGATAATAAGCTGAAGAAACTGGGCGCAGAATACAATATTTCTTTGGGTAAATCAAACTTGATCAGGCAAATGGCTGCATGCGACAGCGCTTTAAATATTGCTGATTTGGCACCGCTTTCCTTACAAGAGCTCATGCAGGTTATCAAAGAACAGGAGATTGAGTTGAAAGAGATCGGCTTGGACGGGATCGATATACGCATTTCGGCTTACGATGGAGCTTACGATAGCGCCTGCGATGAAGCGCATCCTCCTGCTCCTGGCAATGGCAATGGCAATGGTAAAGGTGCTGTCGGCAATGGTGGCTGTGTTACCGGCGATGGTGGCGGAAATGACAGTGGTGCCGACGGCGCAGTTAATAATGATGGGGTAGTCGCTGCGGATGAAGAGGAAGAGGATGAGGATGATCTTGAGGCCGGGGATGAAGAAGAAGTTGATGACGATGATGATGAAGACGATGAACTAGATGATGAATTGGATGATGAGTCAGACGATGAAATGGATGATGAGGATGAGGATGATCTTGAGGCCGAGGATGACGAAGAGCCTGAGGACGATGATGATGAAGACGATAATGAAGATGATGAAAATGATGATGAGGAAGACGATGAAGGCGAAGGCGATGGGCTGAATGATTAATATTCAGTGTTCCCCCACCAGTAATGGTGGGGTTTTTAGTTTGGCGAGAAAACCATAATAATTTTTTCTGATGCAATAAAACGGCTTGCTTGTACATTAATTTAGCAGGAGGGGGCGAAACATACAGCATGACCTTTACCCCCGCAAAGTGTTAGGAGGTTTTAAAAATGGGAAAAGCAAATCGTAAAAGGGTATCACTTATTATTGCAGTCGCTATAGTGGCAGTAGCGTATCTCAGTACAAGCGTCTTCGTCTTTGCTGACAATGATACTACCTCAGCGAAGTCCCGCTTAATTGAGAAAATCCTGACGACAAATGTCGCATTAACCGCCGAAGAGTTAGCCGCTATGGATTTCGCGGAACTGGTTGAAATCGCAGAGTCAAGCGGAGTTGATGTTGCATCTGTCTTAGGCGAGAAGTTTAAATCCGAATTGATTAAGGAAATTCTCGATGATGACGGTTCGCTTACGTTCGAGGAACTATCATCTATGAGTGTCTCAGAGTTGCTGGCATATGTAGAAGCACACAACGTTGATGTTGACACTGACGATATCTTCGAAAATATCGATGAAAAGCCTGAAGACGATGATGATGATGATGATGACGATGATGACGAAGAAGACGAAGATGACGATGATGACGACGAAGACGATGAATGCGACGATGAGGACGAAGACGAAGACGATGATGATGACGATGAAGATGATGATGACGATGAAGACGATGAATGCGACGATGAAGATGATGACGACGATGAATGCGACGATGACGATGAAGAGGACGAAGACTAGTATTTGCTTGCACTTGCTCTACCCTGCGAATATCACTGAACCTAACAATTGAATACACCAAAGTTGGAGGCCACGGAGGGCCTCCTTTTTATTCAGGGCGCAACCACAATCCGACCGCCCACGATCACATATACAGCCTTCCCTTGCATGCGCCGGCCGCGATAAGGACAGTTGCGACTTTTTGACTGATAGTGGTCCGGGTCAGCCACCCATTTCTTTTCTTGGTCGATAATGATTAGATCCGCATCCGCACCAACGTTAAGGCGGCCTTTCGACACGCCCTTGAGAATGCGGCTGGGGTTGATGGTCATTTTGGCAATGGCTTCTGACAAGGTAAGCACTCCGGGATTGACTAATTCGCTGAACACCAGCGACAAGGCGGTCTCGAACCCGATCAGGCCAAATGGCGCTGTTCGGATGTCCTGATCTTTCTCTGTTGCAGTCCAAGGCGCATGATCAGTGATAATCGCGTCAATGGTGCCGTCTTGCAGGCCTTTTTTGATAGCGTCAACATCGGCTTGGCTGCCGAGGGGCGGGTTAATTTTGGCATAAGCGCCGCGTTCAGCTACGGCAGCGTCAGTGAGCGTAAAGTGGTGTGCGGTCGCTTCGGCAGTTACGTGCACGCCCTCCTGTTTGGCGCGCCGGATTAATTCCACGGTCGGGGCATAGCAGACATGGCAGATATGGATATGCCCATCTGTCTCTTTGGCCAATATGATGTCGCGTGCTGCCATGACCGTTTCAGAGGAGGCCGGTATGCCGGGAATGCCCAGGCGGGTGGCGACGTCTCCGGCGTACATTGCGCCACCAGCTGCCAACGTCTTGTCCTGATTATGATGGCAAATGGGGATTTTCAGCTGCCGGGCTGCTTGGAGCGCGCGCCGCATCAGGGCGGCGGAGGCAACTGTCTGACCATCATCCGAAAAGAGCGGTACCTCGCAGGCTGCCAGGCCAGACAGCGGACTGAGTTCTTCTCCCCTTTGGCCGACAGTAATCGACGCGGCTGGTAGTACATTAATGAGGGATTCTTTGGCGATTTGCTCCTGAAGGTTGCGCAAGACGACCGGATTGTCAATTACCGGTCGGGTGTTGGGGTGCGGAACGACTGTTGTAAATCCGCCGGCAGCAGCGGCTCGTGAGCCGGTGGCAAGGTCTTCACGCTCCGGAAAGCCCGGAATGCGCAGATGACAATGCATATCGATCAAACCGGGCGCGACGATGCGGCCTGTGGCGTCGATTACTTGAGCTTCAGCGGCGGGATCGAAGGCGGTGGCGC
>DHDG01000047.1:192855-194088 GCA_002399265.1 Firmicutes bacterium UBA4882
ACTTTGCCATCCTGAATCAGAATATCCAGCTGCTCATCAACCTGGTTGGCCGGATCAACCAGCCTGCCGTTCTGAATGAGTATTTTCCCTGTCATAGCAGCGATTCCTCCACAAAGGGGTGGAAGACGCAGGGACGGTTCTTTTGTCGCGTCTTGTCTTATCCGCCTGCCAGCGAGACAGAAAAACCGTCCCCGCGTCTCCCCCATGTCTCTCCCTGTGTCTTATTACCTACTCCCTTAATTAAACCCTCTAGATGGGCTACTAGAGATAATGCGGTAATTATTATTTGAGCTGCAAAAATATTTATATATCTAATTGCAGCGACACCTGTGAATCTGAAAACCTCAATATCCACAATGAATTGTGGATATTGAGGTAATAAACGGCGGACTCAAAGAAATTTTCCAAGAAAATGGATGGCTTGTTATGAATGCGTATCCGCTGGAAAAACCCTAGTTATTTACTTCTAGTATTCTCACACAGATTCGATCAAAATCGGATCCTTCTAGTTTCCCACAAAAAGAACCGATTTCGTCTCTGTGGATTCTATGCAGTTTATGCGTTTTTGCATAAGACAGACGTGAAAGCCCCGCTTCTTTCCATTTATAAATGGGCTCTTTAAATTGGTCAAAGTGGGTCGGTGGATTATTTGGTGGGGAACTTGTGATTTCAACGATTGTTAGCAAATTAGATTCTTTCGCATATGACACAACTAAGACGGGCCTTACTTTGGATTCATCTTTGTCTTCGAAAAATATTTCAAGCCAAAATATACCACCTATACAATGTTCATTCATATACTACTTATCCTCATACCAATCTTTGTGGTTGGGATTATTTGGATCCAGTTTTACTTTACCCTTTTTTGCGTCCAGAACTGGTATCTTTGAGCTGATTTTGACTAAAGCAGATTGGTGATCAAGATTACCCTTCTTTAAAGTAGCTGGCATAACTTTTTCCTCCTTTTCAAGAGGCTTCTTCTTCCTAATCTCATTTCTATCCATAATGATACTTTCCTCCTATGGTTTACTCAATATTATTATGCCCGCTTCCATGTTAAAGACGCAGGGACCCGGGGCGAGGACGCGGGACGGTTCATCTATTTCGCGACACAAGGGGACGCGGAACTTTGGGGACGGTTCTAAAAGTGCCGATTCCCATTTACTGCCATTTGCACATTTTGGGTCTGCCCAAAATGTGCAAATGGCACTTTTAGAACCGTCCCCAAAGTTC
>DHDG01000047.1:194191-204520 GCA_002399265.1 Firmicutes bacterium UBA4882
AGAACCGTCCCCAAAGTTCCACAATGACACAGATGAAACGTCCCCGCGTCTTCTTCCCGCGTCTTCTTGCGTTTTATTAGAGGATAATAGATATTAATGTAGAATTTTCCATAAAAATACGGGTGTCACCCCTTGATAAGGAGCGAGGATAATGCGTAAATACCTCGTGCTTTTATTGATTCTATCCTTAATCCTAGCAGCTACCATTACTACTGCTGCTGCAACCCAGCTCACTTTTGCCACCGGAGGTACATCCGGAACCTATTACCCGCTCGGCGAAGCAATGGCCCAGGTGTGGAGCAAACACATTCCGGGGATCAACGTCACCGTACAAGCCACAGGCGCTTCTGCCGAGAACATTCGTCTGATCAACGATAAAAAGGTCGACCTGGCTTTTGTGCAGAACGACGTCAACCATTATGCCTATAAGAGCATCGAAATCTTCAAAAACGAAAGGCGTGCCGATTTCAAAGTTATTGCCGCGCTGTATCCGGAAACTGTCCAAATCGTTGTCCGCGCTGAAAGCAATATTAAAACTGTTGTTGACCTCAAAGGCAAGCGCGTATCGGTCGGTGCCGTTGGTAGCGGCGTAGAGGCAAACGCCCGTCAGATCTTGGGCAACGTCAAGCTATCCTATCGCGATCTAACCGCCGTCTTCCTATCGTTCGCCGAATCGGCTGACGCCCTCAAAAACGGTAACATTGATGCTTTCTTTATTGTAGCCGGTCATCCGACTACTGCTATTATGGACATCGCTACCCAGCACAAAATCAGGATATTGGACTTCTCTGATAAAGAAATTTCCAACCTGCGCAGCGATTATGAGTTTTACACCAAAGTATTTATTCCGGCGGATACTTACAGCGGCCTGGTCCCACCGGCAACCACCGTCGCGGTCAAGGCAGCACTCGTCTGCAACTCTGATCTCGACGAGGCTTTGGTATACAATCTTACCAAGACCTTGTTTGAGCACCTTCGTGAGCTTAACCATGCCAAAGCCAAAGAGTTCAGCCTGCTACATGCTAAAATTGGTATTTCCACCCCATTCCACACTGGCGCACTGAGATTTTTCGCCGAACGGAATATCAAGTAATAACGACACCAAGGGACTATTCCTAATGAACTAGAGCGGGGACGGCTCATCTGTCATTGTGTCAGATAATCCTGAATTCCCTGAGTAATTGCTTTCGCCAGCTGCTCGCGGTATTCCACATCTTGCATCTGTTGGCGATCATCGCTGTTAGTAATAAAGCCAATTTCAACAAGGATGGTCAGGCATTGGGTGGAATTGACGACGCGCATGCTGCTGGTCGGCAATGCCTGCTGCCTACTATAAGGCTGGAGATTGAGTAACTGCGCCTGTACCGCCCCGGCGAGCGCTTTACCCTCTTCAGATCCCTGCGCATAAAAGACAATTGCGCCCCGTTCCGCTTCCCTGCGGCTTGAGTTAACATGCAGGCTCACCAGAATGGCAGTGTCATATGCCTGAGCAAGGAAGACCCGCCCCCACAAATCACGCGGATGGCGCTTGGCCTTCAAATCCGGCGAAAGATAACTCAACTCCTGATCCGACCAACGCGTCAGGTCAACCGTCGCACCCTTTTCCTCCAGCAGCACCCGCAGCCGGAAAGCCAAATCCAGATTGATGTCCTTTTCATAGAGCTCGAATTTTTCGCCAGTACCCGGGTCAATGCCTCCGTGGCCGGGGTCAATCAGAATGCGCACTTTTTGCAAAACACCGGGAACCGGCCCCAAAACCGGTTCCGCCAGATAATAAGTCATACCGGATAAAAACAGGATCAGTGTTAGCACCAAAATGGTTGCCGGTCTTATAAATATAAGCAGGGTTGGCTTACTCAGCTTACTCATTTATGCCTCTTCCTTAAGGACACAAGGGGACGGTTCTTCTGTGTCGCTGACAAGTGCGACGAAAATAATGACACAGAAGAACCGTCCCCTTGTGTCTTTCTTGTCTTCACCACTTTATCACTTATTTAATTTATTATGGCATTTTATCATAATTTAGAAGGATAAATATAGATTAAAGTAGAAATTCCCTCCAAAATAAGGGGCAACACCCCTTTATGAGGAGGAAGGTTTATGCGGAGATATCTCGTGCTCTTATTAGTTCTATCCTTAGTCCTGGCAGCCACCCTTACTACTGCAGCTGCGACTCAGCTGACGTTTGCCACCGGAGGCACATCCGGCACCTATTACCCGCTTGGCGGAGCAATGGCTCAGGTATGGAATAAGAACGTTCCTGGGGTCAACGTCTCCGTGCAGGCAACTGGGGCTTCTGTTGAAAACATTCGTCTGATCAACAAGAAACAAGTAGACCTGGCCTTCGTGCAAAACGACATCAACCATTATGCCTTCAACGGTGTCGAAATCTTTAACGAGAAACTGGCTGACTTCAAAGTTATCGCCGCTTTGTATCCCGAAACCGTACAAATCGTTGTCAAAGCTGAAAGCAACATCAAGACTGTCGCCGACCTGAAAGGCAAACGCGTATCGGTGGGTGCCCCTGGCAGCGGCGTGGAAGCAAACGCTCGTCAGATCCTGGGCAATGTAAAACTGGCTTACAAGGACCTGAGCCCGTACTTCCTATCATTTGCCGAGTCAGCTGATCAGCTCAAGAACGACCACATTGATGCCTTCTTTATCGTTGCCGGCCATCCGACAGCGGCCATTCAGGACATCGCCGCCCAGCATAAGATCAGAATTCTAAACTTCACTGACAAAGAGATTGCCGATCTCAGTAAGGAATATCAGTTCTACAGTAAGGTAGTCATCCCGGCCAATACTTACAGCGGACAGACTGAACCGACGACCACCGTTGCTGTTAAGGCAGCGCTCGTTTGTAACTCCGCGCTTGATGAGACTCTGGTATACAATATTACCAAGACCTTGTTCGAGCATCTTGGCGACCTTGGTCATGCCAAAGCCAAAGAGTTCAGTCTGCCAAACGCCAAAGTTGGTATTTCAACCCCGTTCCATGCCGGCGCACTGAAGTATTTCAACGAAAAGGGTATCAAATAATCACTATGAACCCCTGGAGGACCGGGCGGGGTAACCGCCCGGTTTCTATACAATCATGAAGAAGCCACTGCAGCAGTCACTGAAAAAGCCGGCATTGGTTATTGGCAGCGCCTTGATCGTCCTCATACTGGCGGGCTGCCTTTGGCCGGGACAACTCTACCTCGAAATCAGAGCCCAGCAGGGCGGCGGTCTGTTATCCGCCGGCCCGGTGCAAAATGGTTCAATAGTAACCTTACGTTTTACGCATTCAGTCGCCAAACGTCCTGTGGATGAACTCTGGGAAGTTTCCAGCGAAAAAGTACTAATTCTGAGGGAAACAATCTATGATTCATTTGGAGCTGGATTGCCAACTGATCTCGGACCGGGAGAAGCGATGGCCGTCCAGGGAGGCTGGATCCGGATTTATAACATGGATCGCGTCTTGCCCTCCGTTAACCTGGCGGTCGGCACAGTCGCCGATCATTACCTGTTCTATGGAGCGCAGCAACTACGTCTTAGCGAGTTAATCGCTCCAGGTACCTTAATCAGGATTGAGGTCACGAAACGCCCGTTTTGGTGGGCCAGTGTCTTACGGATGACTGGACGCACCATATGGCCTTAATCATATTGAGAGAAAGGGGCACAACCATGGATGAACTTGACCGCAAACCGGTAGCAGACAACCAGGTTGAGGGTATGGATGGTGAACTGATACCTGAGGTTAATGTTGATGAACTGATGGCGAAATACGATAAGGAGTCCAGTTTTCGCCGCTACAAAGGTATCATGGCCATCATCATTTCAATCATTGCGCTGGCTTTTGCCGGTTTCCAGCTCTACACCGCACAGTTTGGCATTTTTACAGCACAGATTCAGCGGCCAGTGCACTTGTGCTTCGCACTGGTGCTGGCATTCCTGCTCTACCCGGCCCGTAAAAAGTCCCGCAAACGCCTGACTGTTGTTGACGTCATATTGGCGCTGGCCACGGTAGCAATCGGCATCTATATGGTCGTCAACGTCTGGGAACTCTTCTATCGTGCCGGCGACTATACAACCATGGACCTGATTGTGGGTGCCATAGGCATTTTCCTGGTTATTGAAGCGACCAGGCGCGTCGTCGGGTTACCTATTGTGATCATTGGCTTAGTCTTCCTACTGTATAACTATTTCGGGAAATATATCCCCGGATTCTTGCAGCATCGCGGCTTTCCAGTCGATCGCATTGTCGGGCACATGTGGTTCACTACGGAGGGAATCCTCGGTATTCCGCTCGGTGTTTCGTCGACTTTCATTTTCCTATTTATCATGTTTGGCGCGTTTCTTGAGAAAACTGGCATCGGCAAGTTTTTCATTGATATTGCCAATGCCGTGGCAGGTAAGGCTGCTGGCGGTCCCGCCAAGGTGGCGGTCATCACCAGCGCACTGGAAGGCACGGTATCAGGCAGCTCGGTCGCCAATACCGTCGGTTCAGGTAGCTTTACGATTCCAATGATGATCAAATTGGGCTACAAACGTGAATTCGCCGGGGCAGTCGAGGCGGCAGCTTCGACCGGTGGCCAAATCATGCCGCCAATCATGGGGGCGGCGGCCTTCCTGATGTCCGAATTCACGAATACGCCTTATGTCGAAATTGCCAAATCAGCCGTTATTCCTGCCCTGCTTTTTTTCGCGGGTATTTTCATCACCGTCCATCTGGAAGCGAAAAAAACCGGGCTAAAAGGGATGTCCAAAGAAGAAATCCCTAGTTTCTGGGCCCTGATGAAGCGACAGGGTTATCTGTTCTTGCCGCTGGTGGCGATTATCTACATGCTCGTAGAGGGCCGTACGCCGACTTTGGCAGCGCTCTTCGGCATTTACACGGCAATTGGCGTGGATCTGATCGCCACGTTGGTAGTAGCCATTCGTCAGAAGAAACTGAAAGCCACGATGATCGAGTTCTTCTGGGACTGCGTCAAGGCATTGGAGAACGGTGCCAGAGGCGCGGTCGGTGTTGCCCTGGCCTGTGCGGCCGCTGGTATCATCGTTGGAACAGTCACACTGACCGGACTCGGCCTGAAGATGGCCGACGGTCTGGTTACTCTTGCAGGCGGCAAATTACTGCTAACCCTCTTCTTTACCATGATTACGTCACTGATTCTGGGCATGGGAGCGCCCACGACTGCCAACTACGTTATTACATCCACGATCGCGGCTCCCGCTTTGATCAAGCTGGGTGTGCCAATGCTCGCCGCCCATATGTTTGTTTTCTATTTCGGAATCGTGGCCGACATCACGCCGCCGGTGGCGCTGGCAGCATTTGCGGGAGCTGGCATTGCCAAAGCGAACCCGCTTAAAACCGGTGTCCATGCCACCAAGCTCGCTATCGCGGCGTTTTTGGTGCCATACTTCTTTGTGTATTCTCCATCCCTGCTTATGATCGATACTAATTGGATTGAAGCGATCAGGGTGGTTATCGGGGCACTGCTCGGTATGGTCTGCGTTGGGGCCGCCACCGAAGGCTGGTTCCTTATAGATTCCCCATGGTGGGAGCGCATCATCTTCCTGGTAGGCGGCTTGCTGTTAATTGAGCCGAGCATCATGACCGACCTCATCGGCGCCGGGCTGATGGTCTTTGCGATTTTCCTGCAAGTTGTGCGCCGGAAAAAGCGGCAAACTCCAACACCGCGCGGGGCAGCTGTTGCCTAGCGACAATCGCAAATCGCACCAATGCCGATCTGATACTGATTATATACTATACTGATCATGAAAAGAGACCGCTGCCCGCGAATGCAAATGCAAATGCGAGCGAGGCGGTCTCTTTTTGTACACTTCAAATTGGCTTAGGGCAAATCCCGATCCTAATCTCAGAGCAAGTCCCGATAAAGCGGGTACTTGTCAGTAAGCTTGCGGACGCGGGCCTTAGCCTCTTCCAGAGCATGCTCATCTTCAAGATGCGTGAGCGTCCAATACATGATCTCGGCCACTTCTTGATAATCAGCTTCTTTGAAGCCGCGAGTCGTGGTGGCCGGGGTTCCGAGGCGCAGGCCGCTGGTCACAAACGGTTTTTCCGGATCAAACGGGATGGCATTCTTATTGACGGTGATCCCAATATCGTCCAAGGCCCTTTCGGCCACTTTGCCGGTCAGACCGACGTTGCGGGTATCGACCAGCATTAGATGGTTGTCTGTGCCGCCGGACACGAGGCGGAAGCCTTTCGCGGTCAAGCCGGCCGCCATAGCTTGTGCATTACGGAGCACCTGCTGCTGATAAGCTTTAAACTCCGGCTGCAAAGCTTCGTGGAAAGCCACCGCTTTGGCAGCGATCACATGCATCAGCGGGCCGCCCTGCAAACCAGGGAAGATGGCCTTATCGACAGCTTTGGCATAATCCGCCTGACAGAGAATCATACCACCGCGCGGGCCGCGTAGCGTTTTATGGGTCGTGGTCGTCACAAACTGGGCATAGGGCACCGGACTTGGATGCAAGCCGACGGCGACCAGACCTGCGATGTGAGCCATATCCACCATTAGAGGACAGCCGACTTCATCAGCAATTTCGCGGAGCCGTTTGAAATCAATGATGCGTGGATAGGCACTAGCCCCGGCCACCATCAATTTGGGCTTATGCTCGAGCGCCAGTTTACGAACTTCATCATAATCAATGGTCTCGGTTTCACGGGTGACGCCATAGGAGACAAAGTTGAAATAGAGACCGGATAAGTTAACCGGGCTCCCATGCGTTAAGTGTCCACCGTGCGCCAGGCTCATGCCCAGCACGGTATCGCCTGGCTTCAGCACTGCCAGGTAAACAGCGGTATTAGCGGAAGCCCCTGAATGCGGCTGCACATTGGCATGGTCGGCACCAAACAACTTCTTAGCACGCTCAATGGCGAGGTTTTCGGCAACATCAACAAATTCGCACCCGCCGTAATAGCGTTTGCCGGGATAGCCTTCTGCGTATTTATTGGTGAGCACGGAGCCTTGCGCTGCCAAGACCGCTTTGCTCACAAAGTTCTCGGAGGCAATCAATTCGATTTTGTCGCCCTGTCGTCTGGTTTCGTTTTCGATGACCTGTGCTAACTCAGGGTCAACTTTCGCCAAAATTGGATTCACAAAACTCACTCCCATTCCTATTGTACGGTTGGTAAGAGTGGCGCGGATGCGACAAAGCCGGAATGACTATTTCAGTCTCACAGCTGTCTATCTGACGCCCGAACGAATTCCGCTGCACACTAATATCCATGACACCGATGCGCGGTTGATCAGAACCGATGATTTCTTTGGCCAATAAAATCATGCCGGTGCATGTCCCAAATGCGGGCATGCCCTGATCAATGCGTCGGCGCAAATAAGTGTCATAGGCTACCAGCTTTACCAACCGCGCCCGGCAATTTTGTCTTCTTCTTTCATAGAACCGATGTTGATGCCACGCATGGCATTACCGATCCCTTTGGAAATCTCAGCCAGCTTCTTCGGATCATTGTAATGTGCCGCGGCATCGACGATCGCCTTCGCACGTACTGCCGGATTGTCGCTCTTGAAGATACCTGAACCGACAAAGACGCCGTCCATTCCGAGTTGCATCATCAAGGCCGCGTCCGCAGGGGTTGCCAGGCCACCTGCTGCAAAGTTGACGACCGGCAGTCTGCCAAGACGGCGGACTTCTATGAGTAATTCATAGGGGGCGCCATATTCTTTGGCAAGGCTCATGAGTTCTTCTTCAGGAGCATTTTGGACAATGCGGATCTCATCCGTCATCTGACGGGCGTGGCGCACTGCTTCTACGACGTCGCCGGTTCCGGCCTCACCTTTAGTGCGAATCATAGACGCGCCTTCGCCGATTCTGCGTAGCGCTTCGCCAAGGTTTCGCGCACCGCACACAAACGGCACTTTGAAGGCATGTTTATTAATATGATACTTTTCATCAGCAGGGGTAAGGACTTCGCTTTCGTCGATATAATCGACGCCAAGTGCTTCAAGAATTTGGGCTTCAACAAAGTGGCCAATGCGGGCTTTGGCCATGACTGGAATTGAGACTACATCCATAATTTTCTGGATCATTTCCGGATCGCTCATTCTGGCGACTCCGCCTGCAGCCCGGATATCCGCGGGTACTCTCTCAAGTGCCATAACAGCGACCGCGCCTGCATCCTCGGCAATCTTGGCCTGGTCTGCATTGGTAACGTCCATAATGACGCCGCCTTTGAACATTTCGGCCAAACCTTTTTTAACTGTTCCAGTCCCTTTCTCGACCATAAGTCTTCCTCCTTATTGAAGTCGCGTCGTCGCGTCTTTTTTGACATTGGACGCGCTTATACCTCTCCAATTCTTAATTCTACTATGTTTCATAGATAAAGGCAATGGCTAGAGTGATTACAAAAAAAGACTGTTCCGCGTAGCAGAACAGTCTGTATATGGCTGGCTCCCCGAGTTGGATTCGAACCAACAACCACCCGGTTAACAGCCGGGTGCTCTACCGTTGAGCTATCGAGGAATTTGATAACAAACTGATGATAGCACGATTGGCGCTGCAAGTCAATCGACAATTAGGCCCAAAAAAGGAAACATGGTTAATTTTGAGAGCCAATAGATGAACTAACGGGCTAATTGATCTGTCCATCAACCGTATAATAGTTGCGGGAAATCTCATTAAGTTCCCGGGCAGCTTCGCTCAGTTGACTGGCTTCGTTGGCGACGCTCTCGATGTCAACAGCCTGACTTTGAATGGATACCGAGATCTCTTGTGTGCCGGCTGCCGTTTCTTCGGACAAGCTGGCCAATCCGCTGGCAGCATCCATGATGCAGTTGTTTTCCGCAACCAGTTCTTCCATAGCCATATAGACTTTTCGGACCTGTTCACTGTTCTCTTGAATGGCTTCCATAATATTCTCAAAGCCTTCACGTGCCCCGTAGATATCACGTGATCCTTTGGCGACCATCGCAGAGTCATGGCCAATGGAATCAAACACCGCATTAATTTCTTCCATAAAGGTATTCACGGCAAGTTCAATGTCTTTAGAACCTTGATTGGTCTGCTCGGCGAGGCGGCCGATTTCTTCTGCAACCACTAAAAACCCTTTGCCGGCTTCGCCTGCCCGGGCAGCCTCGATATTGGCGTTCAGGGAAAGCAAATTGGTGCGCTGCACCAGATTATCCATGAAGCTGAGGATCTCGCTAATTTTGAAGGAAGTTTCTTTAATCTTCTGTGTGCCGGCGGATAATTCGCCCATATGCGCCCCTACCTGTTGCAGTCCGACCAGCGTTTCCTGGACCAAGTCAACTCCCTGACGAGCAGCAATGGAGGCTTTTTCAAATGATTCGGACAGTTCTTCAGCTCTCTTCAAAATATCGCCAGCGATCGAGTTGATTTGGACGACATTTCCAGAAACCTGCGTTACGTCGGTAGCCTGCACCTCAACCATATGAGCCATTTGCTCCATACCGGCGGCCACTTCTTCCGCTGAAGACTGCAGCACAGCAGCGTGGCCGGAGAGCACTTCGCTACTGCGCAACAAGTTAGTCGCAGTCAGTGTCATCTGCTCCAACACCTGATTCAACGAGTTATTCAAAATACGCTGTGAATCCTCGCGGCGTTGCACGTCGAAAAGCAGTGCGCAGGCACGTCGGGCAACGACAATCAGCGCGGGTACTGAAAGCAAATACATGAAGCCCATATAAATATAGGTACGGTACGTATAGTTGTAAAACATCGGGTTTGTGGCAATAGTGGGATAGGCGGCAACTAAGATGCCGTGGACTGTCAGAGATCCTAGTGCCGTAAATATGACAGCCTTTTCATCCAAATAAATGAGGCTAAATGCCAATATTACGAAAAAGTAATAAGGGGTTGCCGCATTGCGGGTGCCAAGGAAGATCATCTGCACAAAGCCGAAGGCATTTAGCATCAAAGATGATGCAAACCTGGAATACTTGCTGAGAGATGGAACTCTTGATGTTATGGCAAGTACCACCCACAGTGCCAAACCGATTGTTGGTATGCCCAGCCGCAAGTATAGAGGAAATCCGATTAGCCACAAAAACATCGGATATGCGGCCAGGATAGCGCAGAGAAGCACAATGACAACAACTCGGTTGGCCCAAATCTGGTGTCTTTCTAAAGCGCTACGGTCATGCTGATCCTGCCGATCCTGCATTTCTTTCACCATCCAGTGCGTTAATGCTTTCCTCCAGTGAAAATGTATGTTAATAAAAATAAAGACGCGCTCTCTTTATTATCATCGGATAAGGTAGTCAAAAAATTTAGTCCAAAGGACAAAAAAAGAAAAAGACAGTGCATTGATAACTAAATCGATGCACCGTCTTAAAAATTTTC
>DHDG01000066.1:0-1913 GCA_002399265.1 Firmicutes bacterium UBA4882
TTCTGGAATTTGAGAAAGAATGGGATTATTTATTTGAGGTAAGGGACTGTATGGGGGAAAGTGTTTCAAGGCTGACGACGAAGGGAAGAAAAGGAATCAGTGAAATATATGTGCCTGTGGCAGGACAGATTTTTTTAAGCAGGTTATAAAGGTAAAATTAAAAAGGTAAGATTGTAAAGATAAGATTAAAAAGGTAAGATTTATTTGAAAGGGGGGCATGAATAGTATGCTCCCTCTTTAAGCTATTTCTAGTTCTTGTTAATACAGTATTGTTTAGGGGGCATGAATAGTGTGCTCCCTCTTTAGGATACCATGATATAGCTAGCTATAATATGGCACAGGAAACCGGTAAGGGTGTATGGAAGCGTCATCCCTGGCTGAACTGTATTCGGCAGAGTAATAAAATAAGCAGGCAGGGGAAAAAGCACTTAACTATATAGGGAGGGAAAAGAAGATGATAGGGTATATTATGGCTGCCGGTGTGGTGATTGGCGGTATAGATAAGTTATTGGGGAATCGATGGGGCTATGGAAAGAAAATGGAGGAAGGATTTCTCTTATTGGGGCCGACCGCTCTTTCCATGGTGGGTATTATTTGCCTGGTTCCGTTGTTTTCTTATGTCTTAAGAGTGCCATCAAATATGCTCTATCAGTTTGCAGGGGTGGATCCGGGTATATTCGGAGGATTGTTTGCTATCGATATGGGTGGTTATCAAATAAGCGCAGGGCTTGCAAAAAATACTCAAATTGGCGCTTATGCAGGTATAATCCTGTCTTCCACTTTGGGCTGTACTATTTTGTTCACCATTCCTGTGGGCTTAGGTATGGTTGAAGGGGAAGCCTATATGGGATTTCTCAGAGGAATGATGTTTGGATTGATAACATTGCCGATGGCCCTTGTTTTGGGAGGTTTTTGCTGTGGTCTGAATTTTGAACAAATATTGAGGCAGAACATCGGAATTTTTATACTTCTAGGAATTATCCTTTTAGGACTTTTAAAATGTCCTAAAAGGATAGAAAAAGGCTTCTTCGCCATTGCTTGTTTTATGAAAATAGCAGGTACTGTGGGTCTTGTTGCTGGGGCCGTTTATTTCTTATGTGGAATCAAGTTGCTCCCGCTGACGGCGCCGATAGAGGAAGCCATGGAAGTGGCAGCATCTATCGGAATTGCAATGCTTGGCAGCCTGCCTGTGGCCGAGTTCATAAGGCGTAGATTGGAAAAGCTGAAACGTCTGAGGTCATGGTCCGGTTTAGATGCGACAGGAATGGCGGGGCTGCTAGTTGGGACTGTCAGTGTAATTCCTGTACTAGCTATGCTGAAGGATATGAATGAGCGCAGCAGAGTTATCAACGCGGCATTTCTGGTTTGTGCCGCTAGTACTTTCGGAGCTCATTTGGGATTTGCAATGGGGGTAGAGCCGGCAGCAGTTAATCCTATGATAGCAGCAAAAATCGCAGGGGGGATTTCAGCTGTAATTTTAGCGGCGGCGGTTATGAGAAGAAAAGGAGTTTGAGTGATGGGGTTCTTCTTCTTTTACATCCAAAACGGTTAAGTGTTATTTTAATACTATTTGGAACTATGGAGTTACGCCTAATTAGATTCATAGAGGCATAGGCAAGTTATAAGAATTTAATAGATAATTTCGATATGTGGCACATTTACATTGAATCAGTAGAATTATGAGTGGAAATATTTGAAGAAGTTTGATTTCACATTGATATTTTTTGATTTGGCGCATACAATATATCATATCGATAATGATAGATTTGAGGTGATGATATGGGTTACTATTTAGAATATTCAAAAGTGTTCAAGGCGCTGGGTGACCCAAAGAGAGCCATGATCGTAGATATGCTCTCCTGTGGAGAATTATGCGCCTGTAAAATCTTAGAGAAGTTTGAAATGTCCCAATC
>DHDG01000066.1:2115-4732 GCA_002399265.1 Firmicutes bacterium UBA4882
TACTCGCTGGATGAGGATACTATTACTAAAACGAAGCAATTTTTCTGCGCTATCACATCTGAAAAAGAAAACTGCATCTGCAGAGAAAACACAAATTGCTGTAAGGGGTGTGATGGAAATGAGTAAATGTTGTTGCTCCTCTGAAAATTGCTGTGGCCAACCGCAGCCAAAAAAGCCCATTGTTATTGATTTTTTGTACCTTGATACAACCGTTTACGGTCGTTGCCAGGATACGGAAAAAGCCTTAGATGAAGCGGTTTCCAGCGTTGCCGTCGTACTTAGCGCAGCGAAACCTATCGGCTCCCCCAAAACTTAGAATTGTACATTTTAGCTAAAGCCCGCAAGGACGAAGCGGAGCATCAGGGGAAAGCCGAGGGCACATGATGAGCGAATCAAAACACAAGGCATCAGTTTTTTTGAAAAGTATCCATTCATCTGGGTTTTGCTGTGCATGGCGACGGGCATTCTGATCCCCTGTGGCTTTGACCATTGCCCTGTTGGCCACGATTCTCCGGTCGTTCTCGCCTGCACAGTGGGCGTGCTGACCGAAGTCCTGGTCGTGCTTTTACTTGTGCGCTTTATCAACAAAACCCGCCGCTGGTTTCCCGAACCGGCGGATAACCAATAATCATATTAAAAGGAGTTGTCTGTCATGAAAAAAATGAAAATATTTGAACCCGCTATGTGCTGCTCAACTGGGCTTTGCGGTGTAGGTGTTGACCCCGAACTGCTTCGTATCTCAACCGTGCTTGATACACTAAAGAAGCAAGGTGTGAACGTTGAGCGCTTTAACCTGAGCAGCGCTCCGGGAGAATTTATTACCAACCAGGTGGTCAATGCTTATATCAACGCCAAGGGGCCGGAGGGGCTCCCCGCTATTATGGTAGATAGTGAACTGGTTATCACAGGCCGTTACCCCACCAATGAAGAATTTACAAAGCTGCTCGGTCTTCCTGATAATTTGCTGAAAAAGCAAACAGAATCTGCAAGGGTTAAGGTTACTAAGAAGACTTCCGGTGGCTGTAACTGCGAGGGAGGCTGCTGTTAAAATGGAATTATTTGACCCGGGTAAAATTAAACTGACAAAATATCTTTTCTATACCGGTAAAGGGGGCGTTGGCAAAACCAGCGTTGCCTGTGCCACCGCTGTTGCACTTGCCGATAGCGGCAAACGGGTGATGCTCATCAGCACGGACCCTGCATCTAACCTTCAGGATGTATTCTCGATGGAGCTGAGCAACAAGGGAACGCCTATCCCAGACGTGCCAGACCTGGTCGTGGCAAACCTTGATCCTATACAGGCGGCAGCCGAGTATCGTGAAAGTGTGATTGCACCCTATCGCGGCAAGCTGCCCGAATCTGTCATTGCCAATATGGAAGAACAGCTTTCCGGCTCCTGCACCATTGAAATTGCCGCGTTCAACGAATTTTCCGGATTCATTACAGACGATAAGGTGGCAAGGGAATACGACCACATTATTTTCGACACGGCACCCACAGGGCATACTCTGCGTATGCTTCAGCTTCCGTCTGCATGGAGCAATTTCATCAGTGAAAGCACCCACGGTGCATCCTGCTTGGGACAGCTTTCCGGTTTGGAAAGCAAGAAAGCCATTTACAGGCAGGCGGTGGAAACGCTGGCGGATGGAAATCTGACGACATTGATTCTTGTATCCCGTCCCGAAACTGCACCTTTCAAGGAGGCGGAGCGGGCTTCCGGTGAACTATCCGCCCTGGGAGTTAACAATCAGATACTGATTATTAACGGTGTGCTGATTGAGCACAACGACACCCTATCTGCCAGCCTATATGAAAAGCAGCAGGCGGCACTTTCTGCAATGCCGGAAAGTCTGCAAAAACTCTCGCACTATATGGTTCCCCTGCGAGCCTATAACGTTACGGGCTTGGAAAACGTGCGTGCGCTGCTCCATACCGACTATGAGACTGCACAGAAACAAACACTCTATGCCGTCCATATTCCCTCGCTTAATGATGTGATAGATGAGCTGGTCGCAGAGGGCAAGCGCGTTATTTTCACAATGGGTAAAGGGGGTGTAGGGAAAACCACCGTTGCCGCCGCAATTGCGCTGGGCCTTGCCAAGCGAGGAAAAAAAGTTCACCTTACTACGACAGACCCTGCAGCGCACCTAAAATTTGTTCTGGATGAGACGAGCGGCGTATCCATGAGCCATATCGACGAGATAAAGGAATTAAAAAAATACCAATCCGAAGTGCTTTCCAAGGCTCGCACATCGGGTATGAGCAATGAGGATATTGCTTATGTAGAGGAAGATTTGCGTTCCCCCTGCACCCAGGAAATTGCCGTATTCCGCGCTTTTGCGGAAGTTGTGGAAAAGGCCGACAATCAGGTAGTGATCATTGACACTGCCCCCACTGGGCACACACTGCTCTTGTTGGAGTCTACACAGAGTTACAACCACGAGATACAGCGCACCAAGGGTGAAATCCCCGAATCAATCAAGGGGCTGCTGCCCAGGCTGAAATCCGGCGAAACCGAGGTCATTATTGTGACTATGCCGGAAACAACTCCCGTTTATGAAGCACTGCGGCTGGAGGATGATTTGAAGCGTGCGGGCATCGCCGCAAAATGGTGGAT
>DHDG01000066.1:4860-5075 GCA_002399265.1 Firmicutes bacterium UBA4882
GCAAAATGGTGGATTGTCAATCAATCCCTTTATGGCACGAACACAACCAACCCCATGCTGGCGGCCAAAGCAGCCGGCGAGGTGGAATGGCTTAACCGCATTGATGAGCATGCCGGTGGCAAATTCGCATTGATCACATGGAGTGCCGATGAAATCAAGGGGAATCGCTTACTGGCGCTATAAAGGAGAAACATATGATAAAAGTTGCGTTTATC
>DHDG01000020.1:0-1473 GCA_002399265.1 Firmicutes bacterium UBA4882
GGATATTACCCCAGGAGAAATAAAGGCTACTGTAACTAAGGGTCTAAAGTAAGCAACACCTATACGATTTAATCTATCTAACCACAGACTTTCATCAGCTGTTAGATCAGCATTGTTTATTGGATTAAATGTGTTATACCAATGCACTGCTGCTGATTTTAGACTACCAACATAGTCTTCAATTTCTTTTGGCGATAGTTTTGAACGTAAAACAATTCTTTCATCGACTTCAGTTTCTGAAGCATCATCTTCATCAACAGAATCCCGAACTTCTGACACCTCAACGACCGAAGTCACTTTCACCTCAGTTTTGCCAAATATATTTTGTGGTGTAAATTTCTCTTCAAGTAAAAATCTGATATAGTCATCGCCTTTTTGCCGGGTATATTGAAAATACATAATCCAATGCGCCACCAGAAAGTCATCATCGGAAAGCGGTTTCTGTTTATTGCGTCCAAGCTGATAATAAACTTCTTTCCATGCATCATTTATTTTTTCCCGCAGAACTGCTCGCTCATCATTCTTTATCTCGTCCTCACCATAAAGTGTTGTGAGATAAATTAGACGATTTTTTAGCAATTCTAGATTAGAGAGCTTTTTGCCACGGTTATTCATGGTTTCAAAAGCTACGAAAACATCAAAATCATCTTGAATCTCGTGAAGATTAAACATCAAATTCTGGGTTGTCTTTTTAAACAGGGACTCAATCCCGACAACACCGTTTTTTTGAAAATAGCTTGCAAGATTTTCTGCAAAAAAGCGTTTTGCATTTTCAAGGTTAAGAGTATAAAAGGTTTCTTGAATACTGCCACCATCAGGTTCGTTCAAAATTCGATGCCGTAAATACCTAAAACTAGGGTTATCTGTTTCATATCCAAATTTATATGTGTTTATAATAAATTGAGGCGGTTTCTGAACGACCAAGTATTCTTCCTTTACTTGCTTCAAATTGAAGGTACCAATATAAATATCTTCTTCCCTTTTGTCGTTGTTTTCAGGGAGATCTTTTATTAAGCTTACTATTTCTTGAATAAAAATCACAAATGTTGTCAGTCGCTGTTGTCCATCGACTATATAGAAAGGCTTGAACCCTCTATCCTCAATCAACCAGCGCTCCTCATTCCAACCAGCCCAGTCCACTCGGCCAACTTCTTTAAGTGAGAGCAGACCAGTATAGTGAAACCTATCAGATGGTAGGTTGACTATATCCTCCCAAAAATCCCTAAGTTGTCTGGTTGTCCAAGCATAGCCCCGCTGATAATCCGGTATCTTAAAAATCCTGTCCTTAAAAATTCCTTTTAGAGATTCCAGCGCTTTCAAAGAAATCATCCTCCGAATCTTCTATAGGACCATTCTCTCGGTTTCTTTTTGCCCTATTATCGTAAATTCGCAAAATTCCTCTTATTTTCCTGCCTATAGTTGCCCGGCGCAGAAGACAGAAGAACTTGAGACAAATATAAACAAGCCACTGCC
>DHDG01000020.1:1577-1995 GCA_002399265.1 Firmicutes bacterium UBA4882
AACTTGAGAAAAATATAAACAAGCCACTGCCACCCCTCCCACCCCACCGATACCCTTTCGTCAGCGACATCAAAGGGCATACAAAGGATTAGGAGAGCTATGACAATGGCTTGTTGACCCACTTGCGTCGGTGAGCCTCAGTTTACTCACCATAATCATACGCATTGATTATTGCGGCTCCACTATACTCTCAACGTCTTACGATTTCATCCCAGTGTAGATCATAATCGCGTCCCTTAGGAATTTGGCGGTACCGGGCTGTTCCTTATCATAATGCGCTGTAAATCTGGCATCATCCACGTACATCTGCGCCAACCCGGCGTGTGCTTCTTTACTGTAGGTGCTCCAGGTATAGCAGAGCCACTGACGATGCAAATCGGCAGCCTTTTGAGCCAGCTCACCCGCCGGATCACCAGTC
>DHDG01000020.1:2140-2477 GCA_002399265.1 Firmicutes bacterium UBA4882
GTAGCTCCCAGTTTCTCAAATTCGGCGTATTGTTCGGGAGTCATGTTTTTGAATTTCTTGTAGGAGGCCTTTATTTGGTCTTCGCCGTATTTCTCGCGGATCTCGGTGCCATACTTATCTTCGTTTTCCTCAATCATCTTTTGCTTAAAGCCTTCAAACTTCTCTTGATCAGTCATTGAAATCTTCCCCTCTTTCTGCGCAATAGTCTTTTCGACATTGGCGATCAACAAATCGATTTGTTGCCTTTTGTCAAGAAGCTTCGTGAGATGGTTCCGCAGGGCTCGCACCCCATCGAAGTCTGCCGCATCAATTAGCTCCTTGATATTATCCAGTTCCA
>DHDG01000020.1:2682-3080 GCA_002399265.1 Firmicutes bacterium UBA4882
CGGTATCCGGAATCATTGATCCTGGCAGGCTTTAAAAGGTCCTTTTCATCGTAGAAGCGCAAAGTCCGCGTGCTGACACCCGCCATCCCTGCCAGCCGCTGGATGGTATATTCCATGTTGCTCACCTCCTGACAACTACACTGTACACCTTCACGTAACGTTAATGTCAATAGTATTACGCACTGTTTTTTAGATTGACACCCCTGGCTTTATTTGGTATTATCGAATTAGCCATTTTAGCTAATTCGTTTAGCTAAACCTTTGGGGGGGTCGGTCATGATTGTTAACGCCACTGACTTAAAAAATAATCTGGGGAAGTATTTACGTCTATCTGCTACGGAGGATATCATTGTCAGCAGCAACGGACGTATAATAGCACGGTTGTCAGCGTTTGGCGA
>DHDG01000020.1:3162-27079 GCA_002399265.1 Firmicutes bacterium UBA4882
GAGGATATCATTGTTAGCAGTAACGGGCGTAAAATTGCACGGTTGTCAGCGTTTGGCGACTCAGAAGCCCAGTCGGCCGATCAGAGTAAGGTTATGTATGAGCTAAGTGAAGAGAATTCCACGCATTCTCTTTGCGCTGAAGATGAAAAAACATATATATTTGAAAAGGCCCGTGATTATAGCTCATTTCCGCGAAAAGCCACATATGAGGAATTCCTTGCACTGGTAGCAGATTGCGATGAACATGCACAATACGAATATATCGATGGCGAGATTTACCTACTTGCATCGCCCAGGGTGAGTCATCAAAAAGTACTAGGCAGGGTTTATGGATTGTTTTTCAACTGGTTTGACAATAAGAAGTGCAGCCCCTTGTCTTCTCCATTTGATATTACCTTGAAACGGGACAATGGAAACATTAATGTTGTCCAACCTGATCTGATCGTTATCTGTGATTTAGAAGAAAAGACAAATGAGAGAGACTACTACATGGGCATACCTACCCTGGCGGTGGAGGTTCTTTCGGACAGTACGCGCCGCAAAGATTGCGTTAAAAAGTTGGATCTCTATATGTCTACCGGGATTAAAGAGTATTGGGTTATCAACCCGTCAAACAAGGAAATCACGGTTTACTTGTTCGCGGACAACGTTTTCAGCCAAAGCATCACCTATAGAAATGACGAGGTTGCTGCTTCTATTCTTTTCGAAGGATTGCAGGTGCCCCTGGCAAAGCTTTTTGCTTAGTTTGGCTAATTCAATAATTCATTGGAGGTGTAGAACATGATTGTTAACGCTACTGATCTTAAAAACAATCTTGGAAAGTATTTGCGTCTATCCGCCACGGAGGATATCATTGTTAGCAGTAACGGGCGTAAAATAGCGCGGTTATCAGCATACAGCAATTCAGAAACCCAGTCAGCTAATCAGAGTGAAGTTGTGTATGAGTTAAGTGAAGGGAATTCCACGCATTCCCTCTGTGCCGAAGATGACAAAACATATATATTTGAAAAGGCTCGTGACTATAGTTCATTCCCGCGAAAAGCCACATATGAGGAATTCCTTGCACTGATAGCAGATTGCGATGAACATGCACAGTACGAATATATCGATGGCGAGATTTATCTACTTGCATCACCCAAGGTCAATCATCAACAAATAATTGGTGAATTACATGCGATTCTTCACAGTTGGTTTAAAAACAAAACATGTCGCCCGTTTTTTTCTCCATTTGACATTACCTTGAAACGGGACGATGGAAAAATGAATGTTGTCCAGCCGGATCTGATCGTGATCTGTGATTTGGAAGAAAAGACAAATGAGAACGGCTACTACATGGGTACACCTGCCCTCGCGGTGGAAGTCCTTTCAGACAACACGCACCGTAAGGATTGCATTAAAAAGATGGATCTATATATGTCTACCGGGGTTAAAGAATACTGGATTGTCAACCCGTCAAACAAGGAAGTCGCGGTCTATTTGTTCGCGGATGGTGATATTTGTAAAAGCCTCACTTATCGATATAGAAATAGCGAGATAGCTGCTTCTTTTCTCTTTGATGGTCTACAGGTGCCACTGACGGAGCTTTTCGCTTTATAGAGCGCATATTACTTTGGCACGCACGATTTATGGTTTTAAATACTGCTGCAAGATATCCTGATGCAGACTTGGATCTTATGGAAGATATAGATTGATATTCGCCAAGCGTAGCCAACAAAATACCAGCTGCAGATGTACCTCCGCAGCTGGTTTTCTCATTTAGCATAACGTAAGCGCATTTCGCAAAGCTATTTCTTCCTGATTACATCCATTCCGCCCATATACGGCCGCAATACTTCCGGCACCACCACGCTGCCGTCAGCCTGCTGGTAGTTTTCCAAAATAGGAATCAGGATGCGCGGCGAGGCTATGGCGGTATTATTCAACGTATGACAGAATTTGATTTCGCCGTCTTTGGTGCGGTAACGCAGATTCAATCGACGCGCCTGGAAATCATAAAACCGTGAGCAGGAATGTGTTTCGCCGTATCCTGTGCGGCTCGGCATCCATGTTTCTATATCATACTTCTTGACCTGCCCCTGACCGATGTCGCCGGCTGCACCCACAATCACGCGGTGTGGCAAGCCCAGCGCCTGCACGATCTCTTCCGCATTTTGCTGCAGTTGTTCCTGAAAATTGATCGAGGTTTGCACATCGTTTTGGCAAATAACCACCTGTTCCACCTTATCAAACTGATGGATACGATAAATTCCTCTGGTATCTTTGCCGTAAGTACCAGCCTCGCGCCGGAAGCATGATGAATAACCGGCATAGAGTTTCGGCAGTTCTTCCTCTTCCAGAATTTCGTCTGCATGGAAAGCGCACAAAGGCACTTCGGCAGTACCCACTAAAAACAGTTCGTCCTCCGGGATTTTATAAGCTTGATCTTCGCCACCTGGAAAATACCCTGTTCCAACCATAGCCTCGCGCTTGACCAGAACCGGAACAGTCATCGGCGTAAAACCTTTGGCCGTCAACTGATCTACGGCATAGCGACAAACCGCCCAATGCAGCAGTGCGCCCTCGTTCCGGAGGTAATAAAAGCGGGACCCGGCGACTTTGGCACCGCGCGCCAGGTCAAACAGGTCCAGTCGTTCGGCTAATTCGACATGATCAAGCGGTTCAAAGTCAAATTTGCGCGGCTCACCCCAAGTGCGCAGCACCGTATAATCATTTTCGCCCCCGTCCGGAATATCGTCTGCCGGCGGCATCGGAACTCTAAGCATCAGTGCCTGTAACTCTTCTTCGATCTCTTTCAGCGCTACTGACTGTTCTTTTTCACGGGCAGCCGTTTCCTTCATCTCGATAATGGCGTTTTGTTTGTCGGCTCCGGTCAACCCTGCAATCCTGGCGGAGGCGCTGTTCTTCTTGGCGCGCAAAGCTTCCACTTCGTTCAGAACCGTGCGGCGGTTGCTGTCAACTGCCAGCAAATGATCAATATCAATGTCGATCCTTTTGCGCTGCGCACCACGTTTGACCTCTTCCGGATGTTCACGGATGTATTTAATGTCCAGCATTTGTTACTGCCCCTCTCATCTAAAGCGCGGCTACCGCGCTGGTATCAACAGCCATGCCAAAAGATAGGCACCGGCACCTACTCCATAGTATAGCGCTGACACCGCCCAGATAACCCGCACGGCTGTCGATCCGCTTGCCAGGAGATGGACTTCTTTCACCGTCTGCCATTGCGCTGCCCTCCTTTGGAATGAAACTTAATCGCACTCTACCGTGCTATACTGCATAGCTGCCATTGACTGCAAATGCTTAATAATTCAGGTTGGCCAGCCTGATTCCTTCTTTTTATCATATCAAAACCACGCGCAAGGCCAATATATGCAGAAACAACTCCCCCGACTAAACGAGGGAGTTGTTCAAAAAAGGCCTATGTGACTTCTGCAGGCGTTCCTAGTATTTATATCGGCCGCCATCGGCAAAACTTAATAGACAATCTTAACCTTTTTTGGCAATCGCCCACCGCCGCCTGCTCCCAATTGGGCCTGCCCTTAGCCGACTTGTTTCTTGTGGCGTTCCAGGAATCTCTCCATCCTGACGAGGGATTCTTTCAGGTTTTCCATTGAGGAGGCCAGCGAGCAGCGCACGTAACCCTCACCGCACTCACCAAAGGCACCACCCGGTGTAACAGCCACTTTTTCTTCACGCAGCAGCTCTTCCGCGAAGGTGTTGGAATCCATCCCTGAAATCTTGATGGACGGGAAAGCATAGAATGCGCCGAGCGGTTCAAAACAGGTCAGTCCAATCCTGTTGAGCCCGGCAACAAAGAACTTCCGACGCTCATCGTAGGACTTCTTCATTTCCAACATAGCCGTCTCACCGTTTCTCAAAGCTTCGATCGCCGCGTACTGGGCATTGGTCGAGCAGCAAAGAATGGTGAATTGGTGAATCTTCGTCATCGCTTTGATGATTTCCTCATCACCCAAAGCGTAGCCGAGACGCCATCCGGTCATGGCATAGGCTTTCGAGAAACCGTTGAGCAGCACAGTGCGTTCACGCATGCCAGGTAATGAAGCGAAGCAGACATGCTTGCCGCTGTATGTAAGATGGGCATAGATTTCGTCGGAGATCACAATCAGATCATGCTCTTCGCAGATCTTCGCGATTTCCGTCAAGGTAGCGCGATCCATCACGCCGCCGGTCGGGTTGTTCGGATAATTCAGCATTAAGACTTTGCTACGCGGGGTGATTTTGGCGCGCAAATGATCAGGCTGCATTTTGAATTGGTGTTCGGCATAGGTGGTCACCGCCACCGGAACACCGCCTGCCATTTTGACAGTTGGGGCATAAGATACATAAACCGGTTCCTGATAAAGTACTTCGTCACCTGGCTCCAAAATGGCACGCAACGCCAGGTCAATTGCTTCACTAGCCCCCACAGTAACCAGAGCTTCATTCTTTGGATCATAATCCAGATCCCAATAATGCTTTGCGTCTTTAACAATTTCCTGCCTTAATTGCAGTAGGCCCGAGTTCGATGTATAGGAGGTTATTCCCTTTTGGATCGACTCGATACCCGCTTTGCGGATATGTTCCGGAGTGGGAAAATCGGGCTCACCGACTCCAAGGGAAATAACATCTTTCATCTCAGCCACCAAATCGAAAAAACGCCTGATTCCGGAAGGGGGAATCGATTTAATTAGACTGTTTGTTTTGTTTCGCCTGATAGAACCCATTGCGAAACCACCCGTCCTTTCCTCAATCCAATTAATTCCATGGCCTTTGCAGGTAGATGATTCATTCGATTCGGATTTAGCCAAATCCTGCCTCCGTCCGCTACTTTATTCTAAAAGGGTTGCATATTTGACTAATTGGACGGTTTATCTACATTTTCTACTTTGATGCTTTATCGCACTAATGCTACAGCTCGAAAGCAAATTGGGCAACTGATTCCTCCGGTTCCAGTTCTGTTTCTTCTTCAGCAACTTCCGTTTTTTCCTCATCCCGCAATGGGCAGACGGTCACCGGGCAATGGCGGCAACCGCGATCCGGCCACCGGAAATCAATTTCCGTTTCGCCGGCGGCGATAGCGTCGCCAACCTTGGCTAATATGCCAGCGGCGGCACCACCAGCAGCTGCACGAGAATTCGCGCCCGCACTCGCACGCACGCCCGCGCCCGCATCATCGTCAATTTTCAGCAGGGTGCCTTTCGGAAAGTGATACAAATACAGGTTTCCAATTTGAAGCCCCAACGCCTCCCGACACGCCAGCGCATATAACTGCAGTTGCAGCGTGTAGTCCTGAATTTCGGCCGGTCCGAGCACCCGATTAGTCTTATAATCAATCAAATCCCATTGGCCATCCTGCCTGGGAATCAGCTGATCAATGAAGCCCCTGAACCGGACGGTAGTCCGACTGACGGGCCATTCCATCGCAAATGGCTGTTCCCAAAGCTCACCGGCCATGGGCTGTCCCAAATCGCTGCCTGCGAATCTTTGCAGCCACTCTTGTGCCATGGGCAGATAAACCGTCTCACAGATCTGCCGGTTAATCCCCAGCGCCTGGCAAGCTTTGCGGAACTCGCACAGATAATCGTCGGCCGCTCCTTTTCCAGCTTTGCGTGCATTTTCCACCGCCATATGAACTGCGGATCCCAATAGTGTCGGATCATATCCCAGCTGGTTCAGCGCTTCGACAGGACGGTCCGACGGGAAACGCCAGCGATAAAGAAAGTAGTAACGTTCCGGGCAATGCAAAAACATGCGAATCGCTGAAAAACTCAAATTCACATACGGCGGGTATTGCTCGGCCGCCAGCACACCGGCAGCGGCATCCAAGCCCAGTAGCCCCAGCAGCCAGCTGCTTTCCAGGGTGGAGGCTACTTCAGACTGGGCGGTGCGTTCCGCATCCGCGTTGATGCTGGCAGCGGTGCCTGGGTCAGCGCCAGCACCAGTACCACCCTCTGCCACAAAGCACCGCGGACCTTGATCAGTAAGAATAGCACCATATTGGTCTGCCGCATAGTCATTAATGAAACTGATTGCTTCAGCCAGAAAATCGCCATGCGGATCTGCCATTGCCGCTGCTTCCGCATCTTGCTGCTGACGCAGCTTCGTCGTAAGCGTGGTCCCGGAAAGAAACAACATTTCACGAGCGCGCGTCAACGCTACATACCACAGCCGGCGTTCTTCCTCGATCACTGCCTCCCGTGCCTGCAATTCTGGATTGCCGACGCCAGCGCTCTCATAGAGATCTCTTTGATCGCTGAAGTGAAAGGGCGAGTATTTCTGCGTATTTCCCCCGACCGGATCGCTTTTTCTGACCACTAACCCGGTCTCTGGACTAAAGCTGAATCCGCTGCCCTTAAAATTCGGCGGAAAACGTCCCGGCCCGATGCCCACCACAAAGACCACCGGAAACTCGAGGCCTTTAGATTTGTGGATGGTCATGATCTTGACAGCGTCCCCGGCGGCGGCTGTGATGTCGGCTTCTCCTTCCACAACCCCGAATGTGATGGCAGCATTGATATACGACAGGAAATCACTTAAAGCCGCACCCGGATAGGCCCGCGCGTATTCCGCCGCCAGAGCCGCCAGTTTTTCCAGGTTGGCGCTGCTGCGTGCCTGAGCAGAGGCCGGTAGTGATCTCAAATAACTAAGATAGCCGGTATCCTTTAGGACCCGCGTGACCAACTCCTGCGGCATAATCAGATCGCGCAACTTATGTAGACCGGCCAGCCGACGCAGTAATTCCGCCGCACGGGCCAGCCCCTCGCGGCAGCCTGGGAAGTCAGCTAACTTGCCAGCCACGGCCGCTTCAAGCCGCACCAGAAATTCGGGTGCTTCCGCGGCATCGTGTGCCTCATAAGCTTCATGCGCCTCCGGCCCTGGCATTTCCGCCGCTGCGCCACCGCTGCCCCGACGCCGACACAAGGCCGCCACTTCCGCCAGAAAACGATCGCTCACCGCATATGGCGGCCTGCTCAAAACGCGAATCAAGGCCATCTCATCCAGCGGATCCTCCACAAGACGTAAATAGCTCAAGATATCCTGAATTTCCTCACGATCATAAAAGCCAATACCGCCGGAAGTCTGGTAAGGGATGCCTTCCTTCAGCAACGCATCCTCATAAGCTTTGGCGGGATTGAGCGAGCGCATCAAAATAACAATGTCGCCGGGCTTGCGCCCCGCCGCCAACAGCTCTTTGATTTGCGCAGCAATGAAAGCAGCCTCCGCCTCGCGCTGATCCTCATAGACAAAAACTGTGGCCTTCCCATGAAAACCCTTCTTCTCAGGAATCAGCTCCAGCTCGTCCGGTCGTCTGGCAAAATAGCTGCTGCGACGAATCGCCGCCGTCGCCAACGACAGGATTTCGCCATAAGAGCGGTAATTACGCTTAATAGTCAGGGCACTGCCGCCGCGCAGCTCCGGATCAAACAGACGCACATTTTCAACCTTTGCATTTCGCCAGCCGTAGATCGACTGCTTATCATCGCCCACAATGGTAACATTACGCATGTTATCCCGCGCCAGTAATTGCACCAACTGAAACTGGGCGGCACTCGTATCCTGAAATTCATCGATCAGGATATGTTGAAACTTGCGCCGATAATATTCCCGCCGCTGCGGGTGTTCCTGCAATACCAGGCAGGCCTTGGCGATCAGGTCGCCGAAATCCAGCACCCGGTTTTTGACCAGCTCTTCCTGATAAGCCTGATACAAAGTATAAATCAGGCTGGCAACCTCTTGTTCATATTGTTCTTCTCCGACGAGTTGCTCAAGGATCTTGGGCTTCTTGCGGTACTTTCCCGGTAGGCCCTCGATTGCCGCCCACAGGTTGCGCGCATAGCCAAGATGTACCTCCAGACAAGTATCGATGAATTCCTGCGGCCCGATCGCCGCGTCTTTCAGTTGGTTAATCAGGCGAAAAGCATTATTAAGTAGTGCGCCGTCGGTAAAGCGCAGTTCTCGCAGCTTGTCCGCCTGAAAGTAGCTGTTTTGCAGGCGACCCGCCAACAGCTTGCGACAGACGCGATCATAGATCAGGCGACACCCGACTTCATCCATGATTGTAAAACCTGGATCCAGTCCGGCAGTCAGAGCCTCCGCCTTCAACAGGCGCAAAGCAAAAGCGTGAAACGTTGTCACCCAGGAATTGAGCGGATCAACCTCCGGTACTTCACTGCGAATACGCTCCAGCATTTCGGCAGCCGCTTTGTTGGTAAAGGTCAATGCCAGCAAATTCTCCGCGGGAATCTTGCCATTGCGCACAAAATGCTGAAAACGACCAACCAGAATGGTGGTCTTCCCGGTCCCGGCCCCGGCAATCACTTTGAGAGGACGATCTGCGGGAAAGGTCACCGCCTCCAGCTGTTCTTTATTCAAATCATCTGCGAGATGGCTCATGCTTCCTCACCTGCCTCAGTTTCCGACTCGTCGTTTTCAATTTCAGCGGTACAGATCCACTTGTAGAGACAGCGTTTGCATTCCTGCGGCGTTTTGGGGCACGCAGGGTATTGTCCAGACGCCATGGCATCCAGAGTATCATGCAGCAGTTGTTTGACAACCTCCAAATCGCCGCCGGTAATCTCAAAAGCTCTCTCCTGGGATCTATCTGTGTTTTCCGGATTGATCTCAAAAACGCGCCGGTTTTGTGATCCAATTTGATAATAACTGAACCGCGTCACCTTTTTGCCCTCAGCTTCCATTGCCAGATAATAAATCGGCAACTGAAAATCAGCTGGCTGATAGTCGTCGCTATCGTCAAAATTGAGAAATTGCTTCTTGATCGCCTTGGCCGCCGCATTATCATACGCAGAAGTTTTGTAATCAACTAGTTCAAAGGTACCGTCCTGCAGCTGATCGATGCGATCTATACGTCCCCTGATTATGTATTTTCCATAGCGGAAGCTGAATGGCTTTTCTGTTTCCAGCACCTGGCGGCCTTCCCAGCTTGGCAAGGCCAGATAATCCAAGTAATCGTCCAGTAATTTCACAGCTAGGCGTCGCAAGCTCTCGTTCAGCAGCTGCGGACCCAGCTCGGCTTGCATGGCCTGCATTTCTTGATCCAGGATGGCGTGCAGCCGCACCCCGGCCTTGCCGGGCGGCAGCACATCAAGGTTCGGGTTTTCCCTATGAAAAGCCGATAAGGTTTGATGGACCAGCGTGCCCAGCGAGGCACCTGGTAACGTGATCCCTTGTAGCCGCAAGATATGCCCAAAAAAGTATTTCTTGGGACAGCTGAGATATTCGCGAATTCCGGAGTGGCTGAACGCCCGGCGCGCGGGAATAGCTTCCTGCGCCATCGGCGCCGTGGACAGGTCATCGTTTGTGGCGCTGATCGCGCTTGCGTTTGCATCTGCGCTTGCGTCCGCGCCTGCGCCCGCTGCCGCCGCCGCGCTCTCCCGGGAATAAGGTTCAGGGCTTCCAAAGCGCTCCAATGCCAGGAGGGAAGGTTCCGCTTCATTCTGGCCATACTTTTGGGAACAACTAACGATCAAACTCCGGCGGGCGCGTGTCACTGCGCATTGAAACAGGTCTGCTTCACGGACACGGCGCGACTGACGATCTTTGGTATCGCGCAGTCCCAGAGATTCTTTTAAAGGATCATGCTCGGCGCCACGTGGGAAATTGCCCATGATCATGCCGCAGACAAAGACGGCTTCCGCCTCTTGACCCTTCGCCTGATGCACACCAAGGATCCGGACGGCTGGCGTGGCCACATAGGCCGCCGCATTTTCGCCCCAAAAGGCGGCGCTGGCGTCCAGGAAAACGTCGACAGCCGGCGTCGTATCACTCTCCTTCTCCTGGTGATACGCACCGTCAAAATCTTTCAACAGTTGAAGGTATTGCGCCAGCCGGTGCATTTCCTCATCCTTGCTGAATAGCGGTTGTGGATCCGCATTTGCGGCCATCAGATGGGCCACAACGCCGCTGCGGTTCAGAAACGCATTGGCAATCTCATAGAGTCGGCTATTCTGCGCCGCCACAGCGTCCTTATCAAAACCATCCAGCAATGCGCAGATGGCCTGCTGTCCAGGCACCCCACAAGTCGGATCTGCCAGCAGTTCCGGCAGCGTCAGTCCTTTCTCGCGCGCGGCCCGAACCGCGCGCACCAGCGTCAGACGATCCAGTCCCAACAACGGCGAGGACAGCCAACGCATCAGGTGATCCTCGTCGCCGGGATTTTTCAGCGATTCAAAGTACTGTGCCAACAGCCGCGCGGCTGCTCCCTGGACTAGAGGCTGGCCCCCCAGAACTCGGTACGGTATCCCGGCAGAGGTAAAGGCCGTTTCCAGTTCAAAGCCGATCGAGGCGTAATCCCGGTAAAGCACCATAATTTCTTCCGGTGCTGTGCCACTACGGAGCAACGCAGCGATCTGCGCTGCCGTTCCGGCGGCTTCTTCAGCGGCAGTCCGAAAGAGTAGAAAGCGTTCGGAGTACTGCGGCAATCTGCGATGATCCTCTGTGAGATGCAGTGCGCGGCCGGTAGCGGCACCCTCGGCACTGCCCCCGCTGAAGATCATCGTGCGGTAAAAGGGGCGTAGCGATGCCACAAATTGCTTTTCGAGCGGGCTCATGCTTTCCCAGCCGTCGACCAGCAACTCGCACGCCTGCCCCTGCGCCTGCGCCTGCCCCTGCAATTCCGCCCGCGCCTGTATCTGCGGGTCCTGTTTTGGAAAACCGGCTGCCAGGGCCGCCCTCACGATCCCCGTGTAGGGGGCCAAAGCACGCCGATTGTAATAATCATTCAAGAAGGAATCTAGGCGGGCGAGATAGGTCTGCGGGCTGGCGACAGCGTCACCGCGGCGCAAATCATCCAACGCTCCCAAAACCGCCTGCACTGTCCCGACACCCGTCTGCCCGCCCCAGAGCGGCGCTCCGCTCACCAGGCCACGCATGACCCGGCGCAGAAATAAAAATTCCTCGAACCGTTCCAGCAGCCGCCAGTTACGCCCGAGGCTCGTCATCATCTTTAAGGCCAGTCCGGCCGGTGTTTCAATTCTGATTCCCGGGTTTCCTGACAACGCATTGCGCAAATTTCCGCGAATGCTACCAGCAGCCGCCAGAACCAAGATTGCGTCTGGAGCAACTCCATTGGCAAGCAGTTTCTCTACTCTGGCGATCAGGGCCGCGGTCTTTCCAGAACCGGCAGCCCCGCTCACCGCCAAGCTTGTCCCTGGAAATTTGAGGATCTCTATTTGCTGCGGATCCGGCTGCGGCGGACCCGTCTGCTGCGCATCAAGTCTAATATCAGCCATGTGCATCACACCACCCTGATCGCGAAAGCCGGGCACCCCGGAGTACAATAGCCGCACAGCACGCATTTGGAGGGGTCACAATGCGCCTTTCCGTCTTGCAGGCTGATAGCGCCGGACGGACAGGTTTGAACGCAGGCACCGCACCCTTCGCACCACGCCTGGACGACAATGCGTTTGTGGCGCTTTGAATCAGTGATCGCCGCCTGCATCTCTGCCGTAAGCGGAACGTTTTCGAAGAAAGCTACATCCGTCTCAACTTCCTGCGGACTAATCATGCCAACAGCGATGGCCTGCATACCCTCCAAATTGCGCACATAGGAAATGTTCTCGGCAAACTGATCCAGCCCGTTGCCGCCACCCAGCGCTTTCATGGCATAAACGCCCTTACCGGCCTTGCCGAGAAGCGCAATAGCCTCCACCATTTCCTCGCGAGTGCCACCCATGATCCCCAAACCCATGCGGTTGATCAAGGGATGCACGACGTCAATATAATCCAAGCTGGCAACCGCCTTGGCTACATGGGCATAATGGGTGGAAATGCCGATCGCCCGCAAGCGGCCTTTGGCCTTATATTCGCATAAGCACTCAATTGCACCAGGGCGCTCCTCAATCGGTTGCGCTGCCCGCGCGCCGTGCAGCATAAAGATATCCGGGTATCTTCCCAAAGAGGTCCGCGCCAGTTCGATGTCGCGCTCCATATCCTCATAAGTCGCCGCCGCTGATTTGCTGTTGATCACCACGTCCGCCGTCGGATGCATCGTCAGTGCCAGCCGGATGGGTTCATAGGTGCGATACATCGTGGCGGTGTCGATAAAATTGACACCCAACTCCAGGGCACGCACGATCGCCTTGGCACCATCCTCCGGAGTGAGGTTGGCCTGCATTGGTCCCATGGGCAGCGTCCCAAAGGCCAGTTCAGAAACGGAGATTCCACTCTTGCCCAATATGCAGCGTTGCAGTGTCATCAGTCAATATCCTCCAGCGGGATAATAATTACAGCCAGAATATAAAACAGGATCCCTGCTCCGCATGAAACCAGCGTAAAACCAGCAAAAACAAGTCTAATCAAGGTCGGATCCACTTGCAGATGTTCCCCAATGCCGCCGGCCACACCGGCAATCATACTGTCACGCCGCGAACGATACAACTTTTTCATTCAGCCATCAGCACTCCCTTCAACCATACATCTTCTGTAACGGCTCACAGACTTGTTTGTTTCATTCGCCATGGCGCGCCTTATTGCTGGAGCCGCTCTTCAATGTCACTGAGCATGCGCTCTTTAATGCCGCACACTTGTGCCATCATCGCGTCAGCTTCTGCTAAACAGCTATCCGCAAAGGCGCGATCCACGAGACCGCCCAAGTTAATCAAGACGTTCAACCTGGCTCCGTGGGCACCCGCCTCCAGCACCAGTGCTGCCACACCAACATCGCTCAACGCGGTCGCATTGCCCTTTTCGGCGACCACTGCCGCCAGCCTAATGGCGTTTGCGCAGGCCCGCATCGTTTTGAGCGGTACTTGAATCGCTACCTTGGTAGCTGCCTGAATCGCTTTTTGGCGTTCTGCAATTTGATCAGGAGTCTCTTTGGGGAGTGCCCTGGCAGCCTTGATACCATCAAAGGCGTTGCTGTCTTCCTCAAAAAGATTGGCCAGCTGTTCGCGCAACTCTTCCGACTTTACCAGGATCTGTTCCATTTCTTCCGATACGGCTAAGTATTTCTTTTTCCCGATTGTTAGACGACACACCATGGAAATCAGCGCAGCCCCATTGGCCCCGGCCAATGCCGATACGCTGCCGCCGCCCGGCGCCGGTGACGCGGAAGCAACCTCCGCCAAAATGCTGTTGATCGGTTCCTTTAACAAGATGATTCCTCCCCGAAAATATTGACATTATGGCATACCTGCGCGCCTTTGAAAAAGACCTTTTCAACAGGATTGGTGCCGAAATGATAAAACAGGTGCAAATGATTGGGCATGTCCAGAACTACAAAGTCGGCCTGTTTGCCAGGTTCAAGACTGCCAACCCGGTCTGCCAGGCCAACCGCGTGGGCGGCGTTTAGTGTCGCCGCGATCAGAGCCTCGCTGGGCGTCATTCGCATCGCAAAGGCTGCCAGATTTAAAACCATCGGCATCGATTCGGTCGGTGAAGATCCTGGGTTACAGTCTGTGGCCAGCGCTACCGGCACGCCCATGGCAATCATATCTCTCGCCCGGGCATAAGCTCCGGTCATCAAGGAAAACGCCGTTCCCGGCAGGAGAACCGCCACCGTCCCGCCAGCTGCCATTTTGCGCAGGCCGTCATCGCCTGCTTTCAGCAGATGCTCCGCTGAAACAGCGCCTATTTCTGCAGCCAGGGCAGCGCCTCCCAAATCATTGATCTCATCGGCATGTACTTTGGGAGTCAGGCCGCATATCTTAGCCGCCTGCAAAATCCGACGTGACTGAGCAACGTCAAAAACGCCTTCTTCAAAAAAGACGTCGCAATAACGTACCGTCCCCAGGGCGGCTACTTCCGGAATCATACTGATAATCAGCCGGACATAACCTTCATGATTATCGCGAAATTCCTCCGGCCAGGCATGCGCAGCCATAAAGGTATTCACCACATTGATCGGTTCCATTTGGGCAAGCCTGTTGGCCACCTGCAGTTGCTTCATCTCATCAACATCATTAAGCCCATAACCGCTTTTAATCTCAACGGTCGTCGTCCCATGAGCAATCATGCGGCGGATCCTGGCCCGGGATTGCCGGTACAATTCTTGCGCTGAAGCGGCTCTGGTAGCCTTGACGGTCGAAAGAATGCCCCCGCCCTGCTTCAGAATATCCAGGTAAGACACACCGGACAATTTCTTGGCCAGTTCCGCTTCCCGGGATCCGGCATAGACCGCATGCGTATGCGGATCGACAAACCCCGGAATGACCGTCTTACCCAGCGCGTTCACAACGACTGTATCTGCCCCCGGCGCATACTGCCTCAGGATGTCGTCTGTACTTCCCACGGCACTGATCAGGCCGTCTTTGACAGCCATCGCACCATCTTTAATAATCACCGGATCTGCCAATGCATTGCCGGTGACCGGCTGACGGCCTTTACCGGCAATTGTGACTAATTCGTTGGCATGTATGAGCAACAAATCAGCTTTATTCGCGACTTGGCCTTGCCCGTCCGGCATCGTTCATCGCCTCCGGTAAGATTATTCGACAGTCAGTCTGGACTCCAGAATCTGCGCCCGGTCAAAATTCTCGATCCGCAGATAATATTCGGCCACATCAATGAGGGCGTCCATAGGTACGAGACCAATAATTTCGCTGCCCACCACCGGAACTCCGTATCTTTCCGCTTCCATTTTGACGGTTTCGAAAACGCGATACAGCGAAGTCTTGCGGAAATTGATCATATTTATAGAAACCTGGGCAATATGACGTTCATCCAGGTTGACGCCCATCGCCTTGACAAACATATAGCCGCCATCGCGGGCGCGGATCAATTTAGCAATGCGCTTGGCAATGCTGATATCCGAAGTTCCCAGATTGATGTTAAATGCGACCAGCGGCATTCTGGCACCAACCACGGTGGCGCCGGCACTGGGATGCATATGCGCCGGCCCGAAATCCGGCTCTCTCTCCGGCTTTTCGCCCAGTTCCGCCTTTAACGCCTCATATTGACCCTTCCTGATATACGCCAAGTCACGACGTTCCGGACGGGTGGCGGCTTCTTCGTAAAGGTAGACCGGAATCTGCAGTTCAGTCCCGATGCGCTCTCCCAGCTTTTTAGCCATTTCAACGCAGTCCGCCATGGTCACTTCGCTGATCGGCACAAAGGGAATGACATCCGTAGCCCCGATGCGCGGATGTTCGCCATGGTGTTGCTCCATATTGATCAACTCTGCGGCTTTGCTGCAAGCGGAGAAAGCTGCCTCGAGCACTTTCTCTGGTTCCCCGATGAAAGTCACTACCGACCTGTTATGATCGGCATTCATGGAATGATCCAACAGCTTAACGCCTGGCACGGCGCTGATGACATCTAAGATCTGCTGTACCTTTTGCGCATCCCGTCCCTCACTGAAATTCGGGATACATTCTACAATCCTAGCCATAGTCCCGCTCCTCTCATTACCAATAATGATGATCAAATGTGCTCGCGTGCTGCAAAAAAGCCCGGCCCTTTTCTGAGCCGGGCTCCTCTTCACTTCAACATCGGAATTTTAATTCCCTTTTCTTTGGCAACATCAGCCGCAATATCATATCCGGCGTCCACATGCCGCATCACACCGGTTCCCGGATCAGTAGTCAGTACACGCTGCAAGCGCTTAGCCGCCTCAGCAGTCCCGTCCGCCACTACGACCATACCGGCATGAATGGAGTAACCGATCCCAACTCCGCCGCCATGGTGCACCGACACCCAGCTGGCACCGGACACCGCATTGAGCAGCGCGTTTAGAATCGGCCAGTCGGCAATCGCATCACTGCCGTCTTTCATACTTTCCGTTTCACGGTTCGGGGATGCCACGGAACCGGCATCCAGGTGATCACGCCCAATAACTACCGGCGCGCTAACTTCACCTTTGGCAACCAGGTCATTGATAATCAGTCCCAGTTTGGCGCGGTCGCCATAGCCCAGCCAGCAAATGCGGGCCGGCAGGCCTTGAAATGCCACCCGTTCGCCAGCCATGCGAATCCAATTCAGCAAATGCTCATCTTCCGGAAACGCCTCGATAATGGCACGATCAATGCGGGCAATGTCAGCCGGATCCCCTGACAGAACCGCCCAGCGGAACGGGCCTTTGCCTTCACAGAACAGCGGTCTGATATAGGCGGGCACGAATCCCGGAAAATCAAATGCGTTTTTGAGGCCGTTATTGAAAGCCACCTGGCGAATGTTGTTGCCGTAATCGAACACTTCGGATCCCGCTTTTTGCAGGTCTAACATTGCTTGGACATGGCGTACAATCGATTGTTCCGCCAACTTTACATATTCGGTTGGATTAGCTTTGCGCAACTTTAGTGCTTCGGCCAGTGGAATCCCTGCAGGCACATAACCGTTCAACGTATCATGCGAAGAAGTCTGGTCCGTGACTAAGTCCGGCTTGATTCCCCGCTTGACAAACTCGGGGAAAATCTCGGCGGCGTTGCCTTCCAAAGCAATGGCCAACGGACGGCCTTCCTTCATGGCCTGCTGCGCCAGATTCATGGCTTCGTCAACCGAGCGCACATGGACATCACAATATCTGGTGTCCAGGCGCCGTTGGATCCTTGTCGGATCAACTTCAACCGCGATAACGACGCCGCCGTTCATGGTAACCGCGAGCGGCTGAGCACCACCCATACCACCAAGTCCAGCCGTTAAGGTCAGGGTTCCTTTGAGAGAGCCGCCAAATGATTTGCGTGCTGCCGAAGCAAAAGTCTCATAGGTGCCCTGCAAGATGCCCTGGGTGCCGATATAGATCCAACTGCCGGCGGTCATTTGTCCATACATGGTCAGGCCCAGATCTTCCAGCCTTCTGAATTCATCCCAGTTCGCCCAAGCAGGCACGAGCATGGAATTACTGATCAGTACCCGCGGCGCGTCCGCATGGGTCTTGAAAATTCCGACCGGTTTGCCCGACTGGACTAACAAGGTTTCATCCTCTTCAAGCTTCTGAAGACTGGCCACGATTGCATCAAAGCAATCCCAATTGCGGGCGGCTTTTCCTTTGCCGCCATAAACCACTAAGTCTTCCGGACGTTCGGCAACCTCCGGATCCAGATTATTCATCAGCATACGCATCGCGGCTTCCTGCACCCAACCTTTACAGGACATCTTGTTGCCTCGCGGTGCTCTGATTACTCTGGCCATATGATTACCCCCTTTTCAAAATACGCGCGATCGCCAGCGCTATTCTAATCCAACGCTCCAATGGCATCTTCCACAGCCTGTAGCAGCCGGCCGGAAGCCACCAGATTAGTCAATTTGGCAATGTCAGTATAGAGCGGACGATCTTCCATAAGTGGTGCCACTTCAGCGCGCACTGCCTGATAAGCGGCTCCCGTTCCCACACCAGGTTGATGCGGGCGGCAAAACTCAATGCCCTGACAGGCAGCCATCACTTCAATGGCCAGCACAGAAGCCAGATGCTCCGCGATCCGGGCTGCTTTACGGGCGGCGATACTACCCATGGAAACATGGTCTTCCTGATTGGCCGATGTCGGAATCGAATCAACACAGGCCGGATGCGCCAAGACCTTGTTTTCCGAAACTAAGGCTGCCGCAGTATATTGGGCGATCATCATCCCCGAATTCAAACCGCCACCTGCGGTCAGGAAAGCCGGCAGCCCACTCAGCGCCGGATTGACCAGCCTTTCGGTACGACGTTCGCTGATGTTGGCCCATTCGGAAAGCGCGATACCCAAAAAATCGAGCGCCAGGGCCAGCGGCTGACCATGGAAATTCCCGCCGGAGATGACTTCACCCTGCTCCGGAAAGAGCAGCGGATTATCTGTGACTGAATTCATCTCGGTATTAATGACATGCGCGACATAACTCAGTGCGTCACGTCCAGCCCCATGAACCTGCGGGACACAGCGCAGTGAATAGGCATCCTGTACTTTCGGGCAGTTCAGATGGGACTGCCGGATCGCGCTGCCTGCAACCAAGCGGCGCATGTTGGATGCCACCTTGCTTTGTCCGGCGTGCGGCCTCAAAGCATGCACTTTGGCATCGTAAGCCGCATCTGTACCGCGTAGTCCCTCCCAAGAGAGCGCGGCCGCAATATCAGCCGTTTTGGCCAGCAATTGCGCCTTATGCAGCGCCAATGCTCCGACCGCATTCATCATCTGGGTGCCGTTGATGAGGGCCAAACCTTCTTTGGCACCCAGGCTGATCGGCTTTAGTCCATGCCGTGCCAGTGCCGCGCCGCCGTCCATGACTTGGCCGCCAGTCTCAGCCTGCCCTTCGCCAATCATCACGAGCACCAAATGTGCCAGGGGACAAAGGTCTCCGCTGGCCCCGACTGAACCTTGTTCGGGAATTACCGGATGAATATCATTATTAAGCATGTCCAACAATAATTCCAAAGTTGCCCGTCTGACACCTGAATGCCCTTGCACAAGGGCATTCGCACGCAGCAACATGATGGTACGCACTACCTCAGCCGGAAACGGCTGGCCAACGCCACAGGCATGGCTGCGGATCAGATTACGCTGCAATTCCTCGGTGGCATCAGCTGAGATGCTGACCTCGCTGAATTTGCCAAACCCGGTGGTAATGCCGTAGACCACGCGATTTTCTGCGATTATCTGCTCGACAAAAGCACGCGCCCGCTCAACTTTTTCCCAAGCTTCATCAGCGATCGTCACCCGCTTCTGATGATAAGCCACCGCGATAACGTCCGCCAGAGTCAGTCCGGTTCCATTAATTGTTATGTTCATCAGAATCACCTTTCGTATAACCCGACTCTCCAGGGCATGAGGTTCTTTCTTGTAGGATTAACGCCCCAATTGGAGAATGCTATTTGCTAGATAATTTATTCGGGGTTGTCTGGAATCTTCCTGCTAAAAACCGATCATAAAAGCAGCAAACCAACGCCGCAAACCCGCACCACATCGCTACTTTAGCGGGGTGCATCACTGGAGCGCGGCGACGCAGGCGGAGCGCGACGGGCTAAACGGGCTATATGGAGGAATCGAGCATGCCGAAAACTATTTTGCTGATTGAAGATGAGGTTAAAATCAGAGCGGTGGTCCGCGCCTATTTGGAGCGTGCCGGATTCCGGGTGATTGAAGAAGGTTCCGGGGATGCTGGTTTGCAGTCTTTTGCAGCCAATAATCCTGATTTAGTAATTTTGGATTTGATGCTGCCCGGATTGTCAGGATGGGAGGTCTGCCGTCGGTTGCGTGCCACCTCTGCCGTTCCGGTTATTATGCTGACTGCCCGCAATGAGGAACAGGAACGTATTGACGGCCTGCAGCTGGGAGCGGATGACTATGTTGGCAAGCCTTTTAGTCCTAAGGAACTTGTAGCGCGCGTCCAAGCGGTCCTCCGACGCACTCTGCCTGAGGTCGAAAAACCACTGCCCCCTTTGCAGTTTGGGGGCGGACTAATTGTCGACCGGCTGGCTCATGAAGGACGCATTCATGACCAGGTAATACCTCTAACTGCCGCGGAATACCGCATTTTGGCGTTGTTGGCGGCTCGTCCCCGACAGGCTTTGACCAGGCAGCAAATTGTGGAGAGCGCTTTTGGCTATGATTATGATGGCGACGAACGCACCATTGACGCCCACATTAAGAATTTGCGCCGTAAAATAGCCCGCTATAGCGTGCACAATTACATTGAAACTGTTTATGGAATAGGTTACAGGTTTAGCGGCGAGCAGCTGGAAGGAAGGGATGTTCAGTGAAAGTGAAGGCTCCGATCAGAGACAAGATCATTCTTTCCTTCTTGGCGGTAGCAATCGGTACCATTCTGTTAATGGGCTTGATCATGCGGCGCGCCATTGACACCGAGCTAACCGGCTATGCCAGACGCAATCAGGAAAGCCGCAGTCAGCAGCTGGTGGATGCATTGGAGAATGGCTACCAGCAAACCGGGGATTGGTCCTTTTTACCAGCCTTTTATCACTATGCGCCTGTTGGCGCGTTGGAGTTTGCCGTTTATGATCCTGGTCAGCGGTTGATCTTTAATAGCCGCGATTATCAGCGTCCCCGCCGGGGAATGGGACCTAACGCGAATAGCTTGGTGCGCGGCGACACGCGCGTCTATGATTTAGAGGGCGTGGACACAAAGACCAAAATTGGCAGCGTGGCGATTACGCCCCTGGGCTTGGATGGATTGCTTTCTGCCCAGGATCGCCTCTTCCGGACGACTTTGTTTAGAAGCCTGTTCCGCGCAGCAATTGTGGCCGCTACGGTCGCCTTTTTGCTGGCGCTGTTTCTGTCGGGTCAGATTGTCAACCCGCTCCGCAAAATCACTGCGGCCGCTACCCGTTTGGCAGCCGGAAATCTCAAAACCAAAGTACCTGTTGAGACTGCGGATGAACTGGCTGAACTGGCCCAAACGCTCAACACCATGAGCGCGCGGCTTCTCAAATTGGAGGAATTGCGCCGCCAGCTTACTCAGGATGTCGCGCACGAGCTGAAAACGCCACTCGCTTCGGCACGCGCATTGGTGGAAGGCATGTCGGATGGCATCATCCCCGCCGATCGGGGAAACTTATTGAGCTTACTTGAAGAAATTGATCGGCTTAGCCAACTGATTGGCGATTTGGGTGAGCTATCCCGCGCCGAGGCCGGGCGTAATCAATTAGTGATGGTGCCAGGCAATCCGGCAGCCGTGGTCGCCGCCGTCGGCAAACGTCTGCGTCCCGCCTTTGATGAAAAAGGTGTTGCGCTTGAACTCGCAGCCTCGCTGAAAGACGTCAAAGCGCAGGCGCTGATCGATGAACGCGCGCTGGAGCGTATTTTTGAAAATTTACTCAGTAACGCTTTGCGCCACACGGCCAAAAGTGGATTAGTGCGTATCAGCACTCGGCAAGATCCCGAAGCTGGCAGCATTGCGTTTACCGTTTCCGATAATGGTGTCGGCATTCCAGCACAGCATTTACCCTACATCTTTGAGCGTTTCTACCGCGTCGATCCTTCCCGCAGCCGCGCCACAGGCGGCACTGGCATTGGTTTGACGATCGTGCGCGAACTGACCGAAGCCCTCGGCGGCCAGGTTTCGGTTAAAAGCCACCCGGGGCAAGGCACCAGCTTTACCATCATGCTCCCGCTTATGACTTAACTTAAATACTGCCAAGCGTACGCTTGTGATCCGGCAGACATTGGGCTGGCACCTCGTACCAACCGCCGTCGCCGCCGCCGTCATCGCCGTAGTTGTCGTCATCGCGGTAGTCGTCGTCGCTGCAGGCTTCACCGCCATCAACCGCTGCATTTGCTGCACGAGCCTGTCGCTGGGCGCGCTGATGAGTAGGCTGCTGGGTTTGCTGGCGAGTTTGCCGGCGCCACTCATTCAGGCGGCCAGATGGCATGAAGTTCACTACCGGATCTGGAGACTTGATGTTGGCTGCCAGATAGGCTGCTGTGGCGGCCGCCTTGCGGGCTTCATATTTTTCGCTCAACTTATTGGCGAGGCGCGTCACTTTTTTGACGTAATTGATCGTCTCAGGATAATTAGGAATGCGCTTCAGTTTTCCGACAATACCCGGGCCGGCATTATACGCAGCCAAACTGAGTTCTATACTTTGGAAGCGAGCGGCCTGCCTTGACAGAAATATGCAGCCGCCCTCAATATTTTGCTCGATATCATATGGGTCCTGAACCCCGACATATGGCCAGACCATTTTAGTAAGCTGCATCAATCCGCGTGCGTCACAATGCGAATGCGCGCCTGGTCGGAAAGATGATTCAGCGGCAATGACCGAAGCGACCAGCAGGGGATCAAGACTATGGCGCTGAGACGAATTCAGGATGGCTTCAATAATTATGATTTTTTGCGCTTCTGATAACCGCGGATTGTATTGATCAATGAGAAACCTGATTTCCTGCACGGGTACCATTCGGGCGGGATTCTCCCTCAGCAGTGAATCTTCCGGCAGATTAGTCCCCCAGTATTTCATTGCTGCCGGACCCAAACCGGAGCCTGCTGCCAGCGCTCCTTCGATTAACAAGAAATTAAAGAGCAAAGCCAATATGAAGATTAGTGAAAAACGCTTCATTTTTACGAACCTCCCAAAAAACGCGTATGTAAGGTTAACGAAATAAATGAAGACGTTTCCATATTTCCCACAAAAACATTACTTTATACATTATTGTGAAGTCCCCGGTGACACAAAGGGGTGACACAAAGGGACGGTTCTTCTGTGCTATTTCAGGTTTTTCACCCAGTGGCACAGAAGAACCGTCCCTTTGTGTTTTTTGGGGTAGAATAACTAACGTGGGGGGTATTTTGCATGGAAATAGTCCAGGAAACCGCACCGGAGACGGCCAAAATGCGCGTCGTCCAATTCCGGCTGCCCGCCGATCTTTATGAAAAGTTACGTCATGTTTCGTTTTACGAAAGGCAACCGGTGGCACATATTATGCGGCGTTTGGTGATTGAATACCTTGAAGAAAAGGCTTTGGAAGAGCCGGACTTTTTCATCCCCCATGATCTCTAAAATCTATCAGAGTCTGACACTGACCGTTTTTTTCTTTGGAACGATGCTTCGGCGGAATCACTCGGATTCTGGGAACGCCATCATTGGCAACAGTGACGGCTGCGTCGACCCCGAAGTGGTTGGCCAGATTCTGCGGTGTTAATACCTCCTGCGGTTTTCCATCCGCTGCCACTTGGCCTTCGTCCAGCATAATAATCCTGGAGGCGTACGCCGCAGCCAGGTTCAGATCATGCAGCACCACTAAGGCCGTCAATCCGGTTTCCTGGTGCAACTCCGCGATCAATTCCATCAACTCATATTGGTACCGGATATCAAGATTGGCGGCTGGCTCATCCAGCAGCAAAACAGATGGCTTTTGGGCCAAAGCCTGCGCCAGTGCGGCACGCCGTGTTTCTCCGCCAGATAATTCCGTAACGGCCTTGTTTCTTAGCTCCCATAAGTCCAAGCGCTGCAGCAAAATTTTGGCCGTATGGCAATCCAGTCCCTCGGGACGCGCGAAAGAACCCATCCTGACAATTTCTTCAACAGTAAACGGTGTCTCAAATTGAATGTTTTGCGGCATCACCGTTAGCAGTCTGGCGGCGGCCTTGCGCGGCATTTTGCCAATGTTCTGGCCAAAGAGCCATACTACACCGCTGTCCGGCTTTAAATATCCGCTTAACAGACGCACCAGTGTTGATTTGCCAGACCCGTTCGGACCAATCAGCGCCGCCATCTCATGCGCCGCCAGCGTCAGTGAAATGTGATTGACCACTTTTTTTCCTGTGCCCGGAAAACCAAACTCCAAATCCTGAGCAGCCAAGGCCGTCATCTGATTAATTCCGTCGACGACCGCAATTTCATCCTTCGCGCGCCTCATCAGTATTGCCCTCTCTTTCGCAGCAGCCAAAGGAAAAACGGCGTCCCGCTGAGAGCCGTCAAAATCCCGATTGGTATTTCGATCGGCGGCATGATTATCCGCGCGGCAATGTCGGCCGCGATCAAAAAGGCGGCACCCACCAGCGCTGAAGCCGGCAAAAGGATTAGATGGTCCGGACCAACCAGCAACCTGACAATATGGGGAATCATCAAACCCACAAATCCAATCACGCCACTCACTGAAACGGCAGTCGCCGCCAGCAATGAACCGGTCAAGAGCGCCCAGGCTTTGAATACCTCCACGCGCAGCCCGAGATAAAAAGCTCTTTCTTCACCGAGGGCCAGCAAATTTAGTCTGCCAGCCAGTAGGCCTGCCGAGATGAGCCCAGCCGCCAGATAAGGCAAAGTCACTTGCACGTGTTCCCAACCGCGTCCGGAAAAGCTACCCATCATCCAGAAAACCAATTTTTGCATATCTTGCTGTCGCCAGACAATTAACATAGACATCAGTGCGGTCAGGAACGAGCTAACCGCCACTCCGGCCAGCAGTAGACGTCCGACATCCACGCGCCGGTTTTTCAGCGAAAGTCCGTAAACCAAAGCCGTGGCCAGCAAAGCTCCCAGAAAGGAAAACACCGGCAGAAGTGCGATCCCGGTAGACCCGAGCCACTCAGC
>DHDG01000020.1:27194-29161 GCA_002399265.1 Firmicutes bacterium UBA4882
CCGGTAGACCCGAGCCACTCAGACAAAGCAAGTCCTAAAGCCGCACCCAGCCCTGCGCCAGCAGAAACCCCAATAACAAATGGATCCGCCAGCGGATTGCGCAATACTGCCTGGAAGCAGACTCCACCAGTGGCCAGCGCGGACCCAGCCATCGCAGCCAATATGACGCGCGGGAGTCGAATCTGCATGATAATGGTCTGCCATGGTCCAGCCTGATCTGCACCTCTGAAACCGCGCAGATAATTTATGATACTTTTGATAATGTCCGTCGCCGGTATCTGCACAGCCCCAAGACCGACACCAATTATGATCACTGCCAGCAGGATGGCGGCCGATACCACAAGCACCGGAACCGTTTTCAACCTTTTCAAGCCATCACTCTTTACCAATTTTGTATTATGGATGCAACAGACTATACATTTCCTCCAGGGCATCAACCAGACGCGGTGCTGGTCGTGAATAGATGTCTGGATTAACTTCATAGACTCGGGCATTTTTAATGGCAGAAGTCCCGGCCCAGGCCTTGCGGCTCAGCGCTTCTTCTTTGTTATAGCAAGTCAGAATAATAACCTCCGGATCCCTTTCGATTACTGTCTCCATACTGAACTGCGGCCATGGATTGGGGCTGTTTCCGGCGATATTGCTGCCGCCCGCCAGCACAATCAGTTCATCCATAAATGTATTAGGTCCTGCTGTCATCAGAGGTTCGTTCCAAATTTCGATAAACACGCGGGGACGCGCTTTTTGCTGACTGACTTTCTTTTGTACCGCTGCAACGCGGCTTTCAAATTTAGCCGCCAGGTTTTCACCGACAGTGGCGTTGCCGAGTATGCGTCCCAAGATCCGCATCTGCCGTGGTACGTCAACCATTTTTACTGCCTCTATTACAAAAACCTTCTGCCCAAGGGAAATTAACTTATTAATATCCTCTGCCTGCATACTGCCGACACCAATGATCAGGTCCGGTTGCAGCTCCAGAATGCGCTCGAAATTCAGGTTCGTATCGCCGATCTTTGCTACGGCGAGCGCTTCAGCGGGGTAATTGCAGTAATTTGTGACGCCAACCACGCGGGGACCAACCCCCAAGGCAAACAGCATCTCTGTTACGCTAGGTGTCAATGAGATAATGCGCTGCGGTTGCGCGTTAATAGTGACAGAGCGCCCGAGATCATCCTTCATGGTTATGGGATAGGCAAAGGCCGCTTGCACACCGTTGCCGGCCCCGGCCCCGGACCCGGACCCGGCTAATACGATAGCGATAGTCACCACACAGGTTAATAGGAACGTTATTAGGTTTTTTCTGTTCATAAAGATCCTCCTTCGATATCGCAAAACATAAAAATAGCCCGACTCAGGAAAAGCCGGGCATAAAATCTTCCCCCGGGCTTTTTCCGCGAAAGCCGCAGTCGGTCTGCAAACACAGGCAGGTCTCCTGGCTGCCGGGTCATTGCTTTTTACGCTTAGCCTTCCCGAAAAGTGGCTAAGCTCAGCTCACCGGTCACAGTGGCGGGACCGCGCCGTTCGGCTTTCAATAAGCCTACGGACTTCCCTTTTCACCCGTTTTTAGCGGGCACCTGTGTTTGTTATGTTTTTCAGATTTATTATATCCTATCTGGAGATTATCGGCAACTAGCTATGCAACCCGACCTTGTCGGCCTATCCCAAACCCATATTTTTCCTGCTATAGTGTCTGCCCTTTCCGGTCACTATATTATCAGAGGTTTGCAGCGGTCGAGCACAGATTCATATCGGCAGTTCTGCTGTCGGTATGGGTCGAGCGGAAGATCGTTACAGGTGGTCATTTGTTACCTGGTGCTATCTGTAACGGTCCTAGCGCAGATTATTGCATGCCCGCCAAGTATCTGTAATGGCCCAACTGTCATTACAGGTGCGAAACCGGTATGCAGTAGTCGAGCGAAGATCGCTATCGGTTCAGCAAGGATCGGTTGCAGCCGTGAGGTTGCAGT
>DHDG01000020.1:29376-29885 GCA_002399265.1 Firmicutes bacterium UBA4882
GATACCGGTCGACCAAAGATTATTGCAGGCTGTGAGTTGGTGTCGTAAGGTCGAAAGATTTTACGGTGCCGCGTAGCACTCTGCAGTAGTCGGAGGGCAGATCGTTGCAGGCCTCTTTTATTTTTGGTTTCCATCAGCCTGTTTGTTAACCTGTTCGCCAGCAGCAACCATTTTGACCCCGAATTTCCTGTTTGTTCCTGTTATATGCCTCGCCTTTTACGGTCACTATAATAGCAGAGGTTTGCAGCGGTCGAGCACAGATTCATATCGGCAGTACTACCTGTCGGTATGAGTCGAGCGAAAGATCGTTACAGGTGGTCATCTGTAACCTGGTGCTATCTGTAACGGTCCTAGCGCAGATTATTGCATGCCCGCCAAGTATCTGTAATGGCTAAACCGCCATTACAGGTGCGCAACCGGTATGCAGTAGTCGGGCGAAGATCGCTATCGGTTCAGCAAGGATCGGTTGTAGCCGAAAGGTTGCAATCGGTTCCCAGTGGATCGATACC
>DHDG01000020.1:30018-54724 GCA_002399265.1 Firmicutes bacterium UBA4882
GATACCGGTCGACCAAAGATTATCGTAAGCTGTGAGTAGGTGTCGCAGGGTCGAAAGATTTTGCGGTACCGCGTAGCAGTCTGCGGTAGTCGGAGGGCAGATCGTTGCAAGCCTCTTTTATTATTATTATTACCCCAGCCACATCATAAACTCTGCAGACTCTCTCCCAAAGAAGCCGTTTAGACTAACCGTTCGATCAATGACTCGCGGTCACCAGGCAAAAAGTCCAGTGGCGCAATTTCCGGTAGACAATATGCCCCCGGGTTCTGACGCAGGCCCGCCCTGGCGGCTGCCACCAGAATCTGGCCGGTCAAGGCCGGGTTATTAATCGCCATATGTAATTGCATCATTTGATTAGCAGTTTTGCCGGAGGTCCCTTTACGCTGCATCATAACGGCATGCCCCAAATCCCAGAGTGCGCCCACATCACTAACTGCGTGTACATGGGTCTCATCCTTGGCAAAATAGGGGTCAGTCAGGATTTGCTGTTCCACCTGCTCGTAGCTGCTGTCTGGCTCCAGCTCAACATAGACCATGCGCCGATGCACGCCTGTTCCCAACGGAATCGTCATTGACAGCGCTTCCTTCACCCCAGGCATGGTCCTGACGACGGTGGAGTGTCCCATGCTCATCCCGGGTCCGAAGTTGGTATAAGTGATTCCAAACGGCGCCATGGCTTCAAAAAGCGTGCGGACAACCGAGTCAGTACCAGGATCCCAACCTGCAGAGACAATCGCCACCGCATTGTTTTCTTGCGCTGCTGCTTGCAGCCTGGCCCGCAAAGCAAGAATTGGTTGCCCATGAATATCAAAACTATCTACCGTATTGATGCCCAAGCTCAATATGCTTTCCGCCACATCGGGAATAGTACGGGTGGGTGTGCAGAGAATGGCGGCCTGTACATCTTCTAACTCTCGTATGTCGCTAACCGCATGCACACCCAAGGTCTGTAACGTATCATTATTGCTATTCAAAGAGCTGGCCCGGCGAACCACTCCTGCCAACTCCATGTCGGGCGCTGTCTGAACTGCGTCAATAGCATAACGGCCAACATTACCGAAGCCAACCACTGCAACACGCGTTTTTTCTCTTAGCATCGAATCTCCTCTTTCGATCCAAATTTCGACCGCGCTCCAATTTATGTTTTCTTTCTAATTACTATCGCTGATTCCTGCCAGCAGATCTACAATTTCTGCTCAGCTACACCGGCTTACATAGAGCAAAGCCGGCTGTTTATAGCCGGCTTTAGCTGCTATTCCATCACACGAAAATGTCGGCGCAAATCATCCAAGATTTCTCCAGGGTCCCGACCCCCAGCGTTCAAGACGAATGCGTCTGTCATACGGTCCTGCACGCCGGTGACATTTTCTTCCATTCCGCTGACAATTACGGCGTCCGCGTCTCTTAACCCCTCGCTCATGCTCTTGACGTCATAGCCTTCATCAATCAGCAAATCCTTCATCTCGGAAAGCGTATCTTCCAGCGCAATAATTTTCTGCAAGTACAGACCACCTCCGGCTTTATTGTCCGCCCAAACGCTTCCCACTATTCAGAGGTGAAGACCGCTATGTTACGCCCCATCAATTATTACGCATACACGCTAAATAAAATAAACGGTGCCAACTGAAAGAAAAGGTGCCCGAAAAACGGGCACCTCAGATCTTGATTCACAACAAAGAATGAGTCCAACAAATAACCTCAGTTCGGATGCTCTTCTTTTTTCTCTTCCACTTTACCAGTAGCGGCCGCCTCATCTCTAATGGGAGTTTTGATACTGAAAGCCTTGCCGCGTTCACGCACATCCAGATCCGGGTTAAGCATTTCGCACTGCCCCTGGAATACGGCCCCATCCTCAACAACCAGGACAGCCATCTGTACGTCACCGTACAATTTGCCGGTGGGTATTAATTCTAGTTTCCCACGGGCCACGACATTGCCGTGTACTTCGCCAGCGATACTGATGTTTTTCGCTTCAATTCTGGTGGCTGCTATATTGCCGGATTCGCCCACTACCAGATCGCTTGAAGTATAAATTTCCCCTTCAAAGCGCCCATCTATACGAATAGCGCCTTCAGAATCGACACGTCCTTTCACAACAGTGTCTTTGCCGATGATCGTATCGATCTTTTTGCTGCCTGGAACTTCTACATTGTTTTTATTACGCAAGCCCATTTATATTGCCTCCTTTTAGGCTTCCTGCTTTGTTAAAACTGAGACAAAACGGTGCTGGGATTCATTGGTGTACCGCTTTTCTTAATTTCAAAGTGTAAATGAGGCGCTGTACTTCTGCCAGTACTGCCTGCATAACAGACCACTTGTCCCTTTTTAACTTGTTGACCATACTTGACCGCCAGTTTGCTGTTATGAGCGTAAACCGAGCGATAACCGTTACCGTGTTCAATTTCTACCTTATAGCCATAACCGCTGGACCAGCCCGAAAAGATGACTTTTCCGGCTGCGGTTGCTTTCACGGGTTGTCCAGTATAAGCCTTCAAATCGAGCCCATTGTGCCTTTTCGAAACGCCAGTGAAAGGATCCTTGCGCAAACCGAAATTTGAGGTAATTCTCCCACTTACCGGCCAGACCGAAGGAGTGTGATCCAACACATAAACGGTATTCTTTAAGTCTTTTAGTACTTTATTAACAGCGCTCTCACGCTCTTCTAATTCTTTATCAAGTATGTTCAGATTACGATCGAGCGTCGCCAGCCTGGAATCAATGCCGTCGTCGCCAACAACTTCATTGCTAATATTCTCGGAAAGCCTGTTGCGTAAAATTAGCCCTCGGCTGGATGTTGTCGGTACTGCGCGGCTGCCTTTGTTTTTAACAGCATCAATTAAAAGCTTAGCCTCCGCTTCCATTTTTTCAATTTCCTCTAACCGTTTAGCTTGTTCACGACTGCGCTCGATGCTCGGCTGAATCTCTTTATTTTCTTTATCCAATCGATTGATGGTTTGATCGCGCCGTGAAATTTCTCCATAAAGACTGTCTATCGCATTCAGTTTGGCCGGATAGGCAACCCACATGTAAAGGTTCAATCCGGTAAACACAACCCCCACTAAAAAAAGAAAAAGTAAAAAGGTTAGTGGCAAGTGCAAACGCTTGGGAGCCTTTCCGCCCGCATTCGGCACCGCCATAAATGTGAAACCTCTTGCTTTTACTTTTGCCCATATTTTCCTGAGGGTCTTCTTTGCATCTGGCATGATTCCACCCACCCGTTTCTCGATTAGCTTTCAAGGCACGACACACGACACCGCGTAAAATCGAGTACCCTATAACTACGACAAAAATGCCAGGATTCCTTCCATCCTGGCATAAATATCGTCATTTTTTCACTTTTCCTTGAGTATCCTATTTCTTGATCATTTTTTCATCGCTTCTTTGATCGCCTGCTTCTCTTCATCCGAAAGGTTATATTCTGATTTTCCTGCCTTCACCGGCTTGCCATAAAACCGGGCTTCATCCCTACCAAAGATGCTTGTAAAAATCACACCGTCGCCCTTTTTATCCAGCATGGCCGCTGAAAAGCTTAGTTCGCCGCCACCTTGCTCAAAGGCGCTATAGCGCACCAGGGCCACATTCTGGATGTGTCGTTCCATATCCTTACACGTCTGGGCGGATACTTGTTCCAGCTTTTCCGAGCGTATCGCTAAATCGTCAGCCATTAACTTATAATTATTGATCAGTCCCTCCAGATCAACGCCATCATCCTGAAGCATCAGTCTTTCAAACCGTTTCTTCAGCGAAGAGACCCGGAACAACAGAATAACCACTATAACTAATAGCAGCAAGACTAATGCTGCCAACACGAGATAAACAGTCTCCATATTTTGATGTAATAATTGCATATAATTGCTCACGACCCTGCTCCTTTCATGGTTACGCCTCTTCATTGTTTCACGTGAAACATCTCACGGAAAATCTCAAGCAGCCCCCTATCAACCAACCTCAGACCCGACAATTTTCTCCAAAAGCCGCGTCAAGTCCTCTGAACTATAGTAATCAATTTCAATCGTACCGCGTTCGTTGGAACCCTTAATGTTGACGTGCGTACCGAGGATCATGCGAATTTGATCTTCAATTGCTCCCAGATCCGGATCCTGTATCTTTCTCCGGAGAGGCGTCTTGCGTTTTGTTTCACGTGAAACACCGCTTTCAATATTCCGCACAGCTTGCTCAGTCGCACGCACTGATAAGTCCTGTGCGCTAATTTCCTGACTAAGCCTAATTACCTCTTCAGGATCTTTTAATCCAAGTAACGCACGCGCATGTCCCTCACTGATCTCGCCGGAAGCAACCGCCATTTGCACAGGCTCCGGCAAAGTCAAAAGGCGCATTGTGTTGGAAATCGCCGGGCGACTACGTCCCACGCGTACAGCGACCTCTTCTTGAGTCAAATCAAATTCATCAATCAAACGGCGATAAGCCAAGGCCGCCTCCATCGGATTCAAGTCTTCGCGCTGCAGGTTTTCTACTAGTGCCATTTCCATTAGCCCACGGTCATCCGTTTCGATTAACATGACTGGCACTGTGGTCAGCCCTGCCAACTTAGATGCGCGCCAGCGGCGCTCACCGGCAATCAGCTGATATTGACGATCTACTTTGCGTACGGCTAATGGCTGAATGAGGCCATGCTCCTGAATAGAATCGGCTAACTCGCGCAGCTTTTCCGGATCAAATTCCTTGCGTGGCTGAAAGGGATTAGGAACAATATCAGCAATTGCAACTGTAATCGCAGCGCTTTTATCGTCCGCCATTTGCGGAATGAGGGCTTCCAGCCCTTTGCCCAAACCGCCTTTAGGCACTCTTAATCACTTCCTTTGCCAGATCAATGTAAGCTTCCGCCCCTCTAGAACGGCTATCATACATCGTAATCGGCAGCCCATGGCTGGGCGCCTCGCTCAAGCGTACATTTCTGGGAATAACGCTGGAGTAGACCCTGTCCGGGAAAAATGTTTTCACATTGTCGATGACTTGCTGGCTCAATTTCGTGCGGCCGTCATACATTGTCATTACGACGCCTTGAATTTTCAGCCCGGGATTGGAGTATTTCTGTACCAGCTGAATGGTCCGCTGTAACTGACTGACACCTTCCAAAGCATAAAACTCACATTGAATTGGTATCAAAACGGAGTCAGCCGCTGTCAAAGCGTTAATCGTAAGATTGCCTAGAGAAGGGGGGCAATCAATCAAGAAAAAATCGTAGTCTTCTTTGACCGGCATGAGCGCAAAACGCATCTTTTGCTCCCGCGACATCATTCCGACCAGTTCGATCTCCGCCCCGACCAAACGCTCCGTAGCTGGTGCAATAAACAGACCTTCTACCGGCGTCGGCAGAATAACTTCCTGAATAGGTACCTCATTAATCAGTACATCATAAATACATTGCTTTAGATCCGGTTTATGTATGCCCAATCCGGTTGTGGCGTTTCCCTGCGGATCAACATCAATTACCAGTACGCGCTTTCCCATCGAAGCCAGACAAGCTCCGAGGTTAACAGCAGTTGTACTTTTGCCAACGCCGCCCTTTTGATTTGCGATAACCATAATTTTTCCCATTGGATCGCACCATCCTTCCCCGGCTTCACGCCTGTCCATTATTTCTCCTATCCAATCCTTTTCGCTTTATCTTCCTTTGTTTCCTCTTAGGACCAATAAATTTTAGCGTGCCATTATAATGGCTTTTTCGCAGGTAAGCCAGGCCGGCGCGGATAAAGATCCGGAGTGGAGCGCTGCTTGTTAATCAAAATCAAAGTCCTGGCACCCATTTCCTCAGGAAGCGTGCAAGAATGCTGATCTGTCACAACGGCGCCCAATTTTCGCAGTGCAGTTCCAGCTTCTTCCAATTCTACGGCCCAGTTTGGTCCTTTCATGGCCAGAAACTGACCGCCAACCCGCAGAAACGGAAGACAATATTCGGCTAATACCCTTAATGGCGCTACTCCGCGCGCCACCACCATATCAAATGAACCCCGCAAGTGCGCATCATGCGCCGCTATCTCGGCGCGGTCAGCAATCACTGTGACATTGGCGATCTGAAGCTCCCCGGCAGCTAATCTTAAGAATTCGGCCTTCTTATTAGTAGATTCCAAGAGATAAACCTCCCATTGCGGACGGGCCAATGCCAATACCATACCGGGTAGCCCGGCACCGGATCCGATATCAATCATGCGACACTGCTGCGGCTCATAAACAGACAGGCAGGCCAGTGAATCCAGGAAATGCTTGATCCAAATCTCGACGGTGCTTGTCACTGAGGTCAAATTAATGCGCTCGTTCCAATCCACAATCAAATTGGCATAGTGATCCAGCGAATCCTCCAGGCCCAAACTGAGACTGAGCCCCCACCCCGTCAAAGTGGTGCGCACTAAACTCTTAATCTGTTCGCTCGATTCAATCGATCCCATCGCTATCCACTGCCCCTCATTCGCCTTCAGGTTGATCTGGCATTAGCCCGGTGTCGCCTGATGCTAATAAAATCTCCAGCACCGCGATATCGGCCGGGGTCACTCCCGGAATGCGGGAAGCCTGTCCCAGGGTGCGCGGCCGCTGGATACTAAGCTTCTCACGCGCTTCCCGCGATAACCCACCCGCCGCCTCATATTGGAATGTCTCCGGGATCCGGCGGTTTTCATGACGGGCCTGGCGCGCCACCTGCATGCGCTGGCGATCAATATAGCCACTGTATTTGATTTCTTCCTCCACCTGCCGAATCACATCGATCGGACCCTCCGGCAGACTCTCATCAAAGCGGCGAATCGCATCATAGGAAAGCTCGGGCCGCCTCAGCAGCTCAGCCAGCGCAATCCGCCCTGCCGGAATGGAGGTGCCTAACTCCTCGAACAGCGACTTTGCCACCGTATTCGCATTAATAGAGGTATTTTGACAACGCTCAATCAGCTGCGCAATTTGCTGCTTTTTGGCTTCATACTTTTCATATTGCTCTGCGCTAAGCAATCCCACCTGGTAACCCAATTCACACAGCCGCACATCCGCATTCCCTTCTCTCAGCAGCAACCGGAACTCCGCACGTGAAGTCAGCATGCGGTAAGGATCCTGCGTCCCCTTGGTGGTTAAATCATCAATCATGACGCCGATATAGCCCTGCCAGCGCTGCAGCACCAAATCCGCGCGACGACCCTGCCTCTGTATACTTAGCGCAGCATTAATGCCCGCCATTAGTCCCTGCGCGGCCGCTTCTTCATATCCAGAGGTGCCGTTCAGCTGTCCGGCGCAAAAGAGTCCCGCGATCTCCATGCTTTCCAGCGTGGGTTTCAGCCGCCTACTATCGATCACATCATACTCAATCGCATAGCCCGGCCGCATGATGCGCGTCTTCTCCAAACCCGGGATGGTGGCCAGCAACTGATGCTGCACATCAATCGGCAGACTGGTAGAGAGACCGCTCAAATACATCTCTTCGCCAACCCCGGACTCCGGCTCAATAAATACCGGATGCGACAAACGCTTTGGAAATTCAACAATCTTGCTTTCAATAGAAGGGCAATAGCGTGGGCCAGCCCCCTTGATAGCGCCCGCAAACAGGGGCGAGCGACCCAAATTGTTTTTAATAATCTCAGCTGTTTCAGCAGTGGTATATGTTGTCAGACAAGGCATCTGCGGCCGCGCTGGTGGATCTTCCCAGAATGAAAAACCGCCCGCCTCCGGCTCTCCCACAACTGCGGCGAGGTTACGCCCATCAATCGCGCGCCGGTTCACGCGCGGCGAAGTGCCGGTCTTAAAGCGACGCAAGACGAATCCCAAATCGCGCAGTGACTCTGATAATTCCACCGTAGCTGGAAAACCAGACGGACCAGAGCGGTAATTCAGGTCCCCTATATGGATCATCCCGCCCAGAAAAGTACCGGTTGCCAAAATGAGCGCCTGACATGCAAAGGTTTCGTCGCCCCGCAACCGCACTCCGCTGATGCGGCCGTTATTGGTCAGCACCTCGATCACGGTGCCCTCTCGTAAATAAAGGCGCGGTTCTCTTTCAAGCAGCGTTTTCATGGTCTGATGATACAACTTCTTGTCGGACTGTGCGCGCAAAGCTCTGACTGCACGTCCTTTAGCTGTATTCAACATCCGCATCTGCAAATAGGTCTGATCGACAACGCGTCCCATTTGGCCGCCCAAAGCATCAACTTCCCGTACCAGATGTCCCTTGCCTGGTCCCCCAATCGAGGGGTTGCAGGCCATCAACGCCACATTATCCAGACTAACTGTTAACACCATTGTTTCGCAGCCCATGCGCGCCGAAGCCAGAGCAGCCTCACATCCGGCATGCCCTGCTCCGACAACAATGACATCAAAGTACTGCTCCACAGTAATCACCTATTTCCCAACGCAAAAATGACTAAAAATGGCCTCGACGATCGATTCATCTGCTGATTTGCCGCTGATGCGCCCCAGAGCGTTTAATGCCGCACGCAAATCTGTAACGATCAGATCTGGCTCCAAGCCACCCGCAATCGCCTGCTCTGCCTGCTCAAGGTTACGCACAGCATCTCCCAGTGCCGCTTTATGTCTTTCGTTCACTGCTAAATAGCCTTCTGATGCCGGAACACGACCATTGAAGACCTCATTAATTAAGGTATCCTGCAAAGGCCCCAGTCCTTCGCCCCTCAATATGGAAGTCTTCACCACTGGCCGCCCCGGAAAAAGTACGGCGATCTCTTCCTCAGCAATCCGGGCTGGCAGATCGGCCTTATTTAAAACAATGATCACATGCTCCTTGGCGGCGATGGCCTCCCCCAGACCCGGGCTGAGCTGGCGTGTCGCACCATCATCACCCGCGTCCAGAATCAGCAGCACCGCATCCGCCTGTCGCAAATATTCCATCGATCGCTGAATGCCAATCCGCTCCACCGGATTATCAGTTTCATGAATGCCAGCCGTGTCAGTCAACCGAAAGACAAAGCCCTGTAAGTTGACATATTCCTCCAATGGATCCCGGGTCGTACCGGGAATCTCGGTCACAATAGCACGTTCATAACGCATTAAAGCATTTAATAGACTTGATTTACCGACATTCGGCGGTCCGATGATTGCCACGAGGATCCCTTCGCGGATCAGTCGGCCCGCGTCCGCCGAACGCTCCAGTTCCTTCAGATCCCGGCGCCAGCCCACAAGTTCCTTCCTTAGCCCGGCCAGGTCCTCGCTGGTCACCTCGTCTTCCGGAAAGTCGATCTGCGCTTCTAAAGCAGCTGTGTACAGCAGTAGGGCACTCTCAATCGTGCCGACCGCTTCAGTCAAACCGCCCTGCAGTTGATGGATGGCCTGCTGTAGCCCACGCTCGGATTTGGCTGAGATCAGATCAACGATCGCCTCCGCCTGCGTCAGATCAAGGCGTCCGTTGAGAAAAGCGCGCTTGGAAAACTCGCCGGCTTCTGCCGGCCTTGCACCGGCCACCATAAATGCCGCCATCAGGCGCTTCATGTTGAGCGGCCCACCGTGTCCAAAGACTTCCACCGTGTTTTCTCCAGTGAAGGAATGGGGCGCTTCCATCCGCACATAAGTCACTTGATCTAATAGCACTCCATTGATTGGATCAACAGCCTGGCCCGTATAGAGATGGCGCACGCGGCTAGCCCGGGCCTCTTTTCCACTCAGGGAACGCAAAACCTGCGCTGCCACAACCCAGGCATCGCGGCCGCTGATACGGATCCCTCCGATCCCGCCTTCTCCGGGGGGCGTCATGATTGCGGCAATCACATCATCCATCTATTTTCCCCTCCAAAGAGTCGCTCCAAAGCCTACATCAACCTCACCAAAAATCGCTTCGAACCGCTGTAAATCGCTGCAAAAAAGAGAAAAAGAAAAAGCGTGCCCCGGATAAGAGGCACGCTGCGGTAAACCATTAATCGCGGTTTTCAGGGGAGATGATCACCCGGCGGTAAGGATCTTCTCCTTCACTATACGTAGACACATTGCTGACATTCTGCAGTGTGGTGTGAATAATCCGTCGCTCTTGCGGTGTCATCGGCTCAAGAATCATCTTTTTCTTATCTTTGCTAACTTTGTCGGCCATACGCAACGCCAGTCGACGCAGCGATTCTTCGCGGCGCTTCCGGTAGCCTTCCACATCCACGATCAGCCTCTGCTTCTCTTCCGCATTCCGATTGGCCACGATATTGACCAAGTATTGCAGTGAATCGAGAGTTTGTCCGCGCCGACCGATCAACGCAGCTACATCATCGCCAAAAATCTCCAAAACTGCGTTTTCATCTTGCATGGTTGCAGAAATTTCTGACTTGAGGCCGGCAGCGTCCAGCAGTTTTTGCAGAAAAGCGCGTCCTTCTTCGAGCGGCTGCTGCAAATACGTAACGCGTACCCTGGCAGTACGGGCACCCAAAAAGCCAAGTAAACCCTTACTGCCCTCGTCGAGTACCTCAATCCGGACCATAGAACGGTCTGCGCCTAATTCCTGTAAAGCTTCTTCAATAGCGTCTTCGACTGATTTACTTGTTTTTTCCAGAATTTTCATTAGCGGGTTCATTCCCCCTTGGCGGATCCTTAAGAAAGAGTTCCAATCCGTAATGTTGTGCAATACCAAAAATGGTATTTGACATCCAGTAGACTGCCAGACCAAATGGTAGCGTCGCCGTAATCCATGCCATGAAAAGAGGCATGATATAGAGCATTCCCTTTTGCGAAGCATCCGCGGAAACCTGGGCCTGCTGCCAGTAGGTGGACAACGCCGTAATCACTACAATAACGACTAAAGCCAGAGTACCCTGTTGCGATACGATGGTACTCAATTCCAGACCCAAAAACTTTGTGCCAGCCATCGCTACTCCATAAGTCTCCGGGTTGCGCAGCAAAGTAAACCATCCAAAGAAAATTGGCATTTGCAGCAAAAGAGGCAGACATCCGCTGAATGGATTCATGTTTTCCCTTTTCATGAGCTCCATTTGTTGTTTCTGCAATTCTTCCGGATTCCCTTTATACTTTTCCTGCAGCGCCTTGAGCTTGGGCTGCAGAACCCGGTTCTTTTTCATGTAGCGGTGCTGTTTAATTCCGGTGGGCAGCAATACGACCTTCAGTAGTAAAGTAACCAAGATAATCGATATGCCGTAATTTTGAACCAACCCATTAATAAACTCTAATATAACGGCCATGACTTTCGCAATAGCACCTATCTGATTCACGCTCCTCTCGGATTCCAATCTGAAATTAAGCTATCAAGGAACCGGATCATATCCTCCTGGATTCCATGGATGACATCTCAAAATTCGTCGGACAGCCAGCCAGCCTCCCTTAAGCACTCCGTATTTCTCAACGGCAGTCATGGCATACATCGAACAGGTTGGCTGAAAACGGCATTTCGGTCCCAGAAGCGGGGAAATGAATTTGCGATAAAAACGTAATAAAAGAAGGATTGCACCCTTCATGGGGAACCCCTTCCCTTAAAACCTTCCACGCCACCTTCGGCGTTTTCGTGCCAAAATCCGGCACGCTTCCAAAGGTCTTTCATATATAAGAACATTTCTTCCAGTCCCAGCCCGGCCACGGGACGCCTGGCCAAAACAACCATATGCATCTGGTCCGGCGTGCATGCCCGCAAACGCAAAAAAGCCTCACGCATTAACCTTTTGATCCTATTACGCATCACAGCATGTCCGATTTTCTTTCCAACGGCGAAACCAATGCGACGATCGCCTTCCGTGGAAGGCAGATAATACAAAACAAGCATTTTGTTCGAAAGGGAACGACCTTCTTGCAAAACCTGCTGAAACTCGTCCCCTTTACGTAAAGAAAATCTCAAGTTCAATCACGCCTGAAAACGATACTTCCTGTCAAAAGACAGCCTGGGGATCAAAATGAATGCTCCCTGTGCCAAAAATCAGGCAGACAATACTCTGCGGCCTTTAGCGCGACGCCGACCAATTACTCTACGGCCACTTTTTGTGCTCATACGCACCAAAAAGCCATGATCCTTTTTACGTTTTCTTTGATTGGGCTGAAAAGTCATTTTCATAGATCTCACCCCCGCCTCTAAACATGACCCTTAAAAGTATAAGGTTATCAACATTAACCATATAGACATCAAATTATATTATAAACAGGGGGTTGCGATCTGTCAAGCAACAGCGTTATCGGCTGATTTTCACTCATTCTGCCCAAGTTATTCTTGCGCCTAAAAAGGCGATTTTATTCCATTACCTGCCTCACAGATATGCTAGTAGCTCATAAACGTCTGAGAAGAACTTTGCCAAAAGTTATCCACATCTGGTATGATATAGCCGGTTCCAAAAAAATTATCCACTGTTTGTGGAAAAGCATGTGGACAGTCTTTGTTATCTGCGCATTTCTGTTTTTTCCAACATCCCTTCTTAGGTTTCTGTCACCAAAATTAACTTGTTTTGGCAAATCAACTCGGTTTCACCTTGTTTTTTTTTCTATTTTTACAGTTTTTCTCTGTGCATAAAAAGAGCTATCCAAATCGCATATTCCAGAAACGGACCCTTTCGTCCCTAATTCTTAACAGCTGTGGATAACTTTGTGTATAAGATGGCGATTTTTCTTTGAAGTGAGGTGTGCCGCTTTTAAGCGGGAATTATGAGCGAACAACTGCAAAATCTTTGGAACACCATTTTAAAGATGATTGAACCGAATGTACCCAAACCGAGCTTTGAGACGTGGCTTAAGCCGACGTCAGCTGCATCTTTCAAAGATAATACCCTTTTTATCGAAGCTCCCAACGATTTTTTCCGGGATTGGCTGGAAACAAAGTATGCCCTTATGATCAAAGATGCTATTAAACAGCTGCTCAATGAGGAGGTCGAGCTCAGTTTTGTGATTCCGGCTGCCGCTACATTGGAGCCGGTGGCTACTGCCGAAGCCCCCTCTGAGATTCCTCCCCAGGAGGATCCGGCAATTTCTGCCTTGAACCCTAAGTATACCTTTGATTCCTTTGTGGTCGGCGAGGGCAATCGATTTGCCCATGCGGCTTCACTGGCAGTATCGGAAGCGCCTGGAAAGGCTTATAATCCGCTATTTGTCTATGGCGGCGTCGGTCTGGGCAAAACACACCTGATGCACGCGGTTGGTCATTATGTCAAACAACATCATCCTTTCATGAGAGTAGTCTATATTACGACTGAAAAATTTGCGAACGAAATTATCGACGCCATTCAGTTTAAACGCACCGGTACTTTCCGTGAACGCTATCGCAACGTTGATTTATTGCTGGTGGATGATATTCAATTTCTTGCAGGTAAACAAAGCACCCAAGAGGAATTCTTTCATACATTCAATACGCTTTATGAATCTGGCAAACAGATCATTATTTCCAGTGATCGTCCGCCCAAAGAAATTCCGACTCTGGAAGATCGTCTCCGTTCACGTTTTGAATGGGGCTTAATTACTGATATTCAGGCTCCTGATCTCGAAACCAGAATTGCTATTTTGCGTAAAAAAGCCGGTGCCGAAAACTGGCGTATTCCGAATGAAGTGATTGTCCATATTGCCAATCAGATTCAATCCAACATCCGCGAACTGGAAGGTGCCTTAATTCGGGTAATCGCATATTCCTCACTGCAAGGAGAGGAAGTTACACTTGATCTCGCCAATGAGGCTTTAAAAGAACTCCTCAGTTCCTCCAAAGCAAGGCAAATCAGTATTGCCTCCATTCAACAGGTGGTGGCAGCTTATTATCAGCTTGATCTGGCTGACATGAAGGCTAAGAAGCGCACCAGAGATATCACACTGCCCAGGCAAGTCGCCATGTATCTGTCAAGAACACTGACAGATATGTCTTTGCCGCGCATTGGTGACGAATTTGGCGGCCGCGATCATACTACCGTCATGCATGCCTGCAATCGGATCACTGAAATGATCAAAGAAGATTCCTCTTTTGAAAGAACCATCCGTGAATTAACCAGACGCATCAAAGGATAATTTTTGGACGCGGCGTTGATTCTTTGTGGAGATTATTTTTCCACCGGTGGTTGATTATGTGCAAAAGTGGACAAGCCGTCATTTTTCCACCGTCTAATCCACATCTGTTGCAAGGCGCTTTTTCTTTTCGCAATCGCTGTTCATCCGCTTTTCCACGTCATACACAGGTACTACTACTACGGTTAAGATCTTTATAGATCTCTTAAATAACTAATAGTAATTACACCGGTGGATACAGGAGGGTGTTTTATGAAATTTCAATGTATGCAGGAAGATTTTTCGCGCGCACTACAAGTTGTGTCCCGTGCTGTGGCTACAAGAAGCACGCTGCCTGTGCTAAGTGGCATCTATTTTGAGCTGGACAGCGCCCGGCTAAGATGCTTAGGCACAGATCTGGAGATTGGCATTGAAACTTCAATTCCGGTAACAGCAGTCGAAGGAAATGGTAATTTTGTTTTGCCTGGTAAAACAATTGCTGATTTGGTGCGCAAATTAAGTACAGAGATCGTCAAAATGGAGATCTCTGAAACTGCTAATCAAGCCATTGTCAAAGCTGGCAAATCCGTTTTTCACTTGAATTTGATGTCTGTTTCAGACTACCCCTCCAATCCGTCCCGGAAAGAAGAGACCATCTGGACATTAACAGACGTGTTCCTAAGAGACGCGATTCGACGCACCAATTTCGCTACGCTGCCCAATGACAGTCGGCCGTTTCTATCCAGTATTCTGCTCGAACTGGAAGGCAATCGTTTCCGTGCTGTGGCTACTGATGTAAGTCGTCTGGCGGTTCAGGAAGGTTTATTGGAAACTGCGGCGGAAAGCAAAATATCGATGATGGTACCGGTGCGTGCGATGCAAGAGGTTTTTAAGCTATTAAGCGGCGCCGAAGAAGAACGGGTGGAAGTAGCTGTTTCCGAACGGCAGATCATGTTCCGGTGTCGGGAAGCCAGCTTGTTTAGCAGGTTAATCACGGGCCAGTTTCCGCAATACGAGCAAGTCATTCCGAAGAGCTCCGCTACGATTGCGACGATTAACAAAAATGATCTGGCGGCAGCTTTGGACAGGGTTTCTTTGTTCGTCTCTTCCGTGCGGATGATCGTGTCCCAGGGCCGCATACAGTTGAATGCGAATGGGCCGGATGTCGGTGATGCTTATGAAGAAATCGAGGCTGCTATTGAAGGACCAGATCTTGAGATCGGTTTTAATGGCAAATTCTTGATTGACTTTTTGAAAGTTACCGATAGCGAAACTGTCCGGATGAGTTTTAACGGCGCCAGGACCCCGGTGTTAATGGATACTCAGGACGATGAAAATTATCTGTACGTCGTGATGCCGCTGTTATTGAGTGAATGAGTCCAGGCAGATGGCATTGCCACACAATTCCGGGAGTGTCATTCATTGATTCTGAAAAAAATAGAGCTTCGTAATTTCCGCAATTACGTCCGCCAAAGCAGTGAATTTTCGGAACGGGTTAATATTTTTTCCGGTGCCAATGCCCAGGGGAAAACGAATTTGCTGGAAGCTATTTATCTGCTGGCGCTGGGCAAATCATTTCGCGCTGGCCATGATCGCGAGCTAGTCCGGCATGACTGTCAAGCTTTCAGCGTGCAAGGGATGCTGACTGGCGATGTCTTTCCGGTACAGCCATCCACAATCACGATCAATAGTGACGGTTCTCGTAAAAAGATCTTCTTGAATGGTACCCCGCTGCGCAAGCAGACTGATCTCGTCGGGATGGCCAAAGTGGTGTTGTTTGCTCCGGAAGACCTCCAGATTGTGAAAAGTGCACCATCTTTTCGCCGTCAGTTTCTGGATATCGGTTTGGCGCAATGCAGCAGTATTTATCGGGATGATCTTTACCGCTACACCGCCGTGCTGACGCAGCGCAACCGATTTCTAAAAGACCAGATCGGTAAAAGAGTCGACCGCAATGAGTTAGCTGCCTGGAATGACCAGCTAATCAAATATGCCAATCGGGTTGCGGCCGGGCGTTACCATGGATTGGCGATTCTGGCACCGATCGCGTCCAGATACCACGCCATGGTCAGTAATCAGCGCGAAGAGTTGCATGTGTCGTATAAATCCGCATTAAATCCGGCGTCAAAATCAAGTTTAGAACCAGCCGCTGAAACTTATGGCCATGCACTGGCTGCCAAACTGCATGAATTGGAATACGCCGAATTGGCGCGCGGTCTGACGTTAGCCGGGCCGCACCGCGATGATCTGATGCTGACCATTCCCGATCAGGGGGAACTGCGTGTTTATGCTTCGCAAGGGCAATCCCGGACGGCGGCGCTGGCATTGAAAATGGCGCTGGTTGAGCTAATTAAAGAAATGACAGGCGATTATCCGCTGCTGCTGTTGGATGACGTCTTATCAGAATTTGATAATGAAAGAAAGTCCGCTCTTCTGGAAACTGTCATGGGGATCACCCAAACGTTTATTACCACTACAGATCCGGAGCGTTTTTCGGACAATCCGGATTGCAAAATGTTTCGAGTTGAAGGCGGGGCAATTCAGGAATGAGCGGATTGCATAGACTCGGTTCCATTATAGACGGATTTTTGAGTGGCGCTGGTACCAGGAATAAGATCAAATCCTATCTGATTCTGGATATCTGGCCGCAGGTGATCGGGAGCGCATTGGAGGGCAAAACAGAAGCTCAGGCTGTTAAAAACGGCGTTTTATATGTCACCTGTGTTTCTCCGCCGCTGGCGCATCAACTTTCTTTTATGAAGCGCGAATTGCTGAAGAAAATTGCGGTTCAAGTCGGTGCCGGCGTAATCCGGGATATCCGGTTTCAAGCGGGGGAAATAGATTTAAGTCGTGCTGGCGGCAAGATCCATCCGGGTGCAAAGGATCGTGCGCCCCAAAAGCTGGAGGAGTTAAACGCCGAAGAAACCGCACACTTGGATTTATTGCGCCAGGAACTGATCGAGGCCGAGACTGATCCGGCATTGGAGAGTGCTTTTTTAAAAGCTGTCACAGCTGCCAAACGCGTGCGCAAAACGCGCATGAAGGAAGGCTGTCAGCCCTGTCAAAGATGCGGTGCCCTTTTAGAGCAGGACAGCGGCGGGACCTCATTGTGCTCAGTTTGCGAACAGACCGATTCGCGCAAACATGTTGAGGAAGTAGCGGAACAGCTGCGGCTTACTCCTTGGAAATCATATCAGGAACTACGGCAGGATCATCCCGCGCTGACGCAATTAGAATACCAACTGGCGCGCCGGGACAAACTGCAACAGCTCAGCCGTGAGATTAACCGCATTACCAACACGCTGACTTATGCCCATTTTCAGGCCGCGCATACGGCGAGCCGTGAACTCAGTAAATTACGCACCTTGGTGCTGGAATATGTCATGGTTTATGATGCACGCATCTATCAAGATTTGACCTGTGAAAAGGTGAGCGCAGTTTTGGGAAAGAATACTGCTAACTGTCTATTTTCTTAACAAATGGACCAGTTTTTGTGATAGTATTACGGAGGTGAGATTTTTGTTTTTACACCTTGGCGGAGATAAAGTAGTACTCACGAGAGAACTCATTGCCATTATCAATTTGGAGAGCCCGGTGATCGCGCCCAGCACGAAAGAGTTCATGAAAGTGGCAGAAGAAGAGGGTTTTGTAACTAGTTTGGCAGAAAAAGATCCCAAGTCCTGCGTCATAACCGACCGCGATGTCTATATGTCACCGATCTCATCCGTTACGTTGAAAAATAGAGCCGGGTTTGTAGAAAAAATCAGTATTAAAAAAAAGCGGCCCAGGAAGGCACGCTCGGTGCGATCGGCCCGATCCGCGCATTCAGCGCATTAGGCGAGATAACTTAACTCCCGGGAGGGAATAACTAATTGGATCAGCTAAACGGTAGAAATGGAAATAGTACGCAACAATATGGTGCAGAACAGATTCAGGTTCTGGAAGGACTGGAAGCTGTTAAAAAGCGCCCCGCCATGTATATCGGCAGCACCGATACACGCGGGTTGCACCATCTGGTCTACGAAGTAGTCGATAACAGTATCGACGAGGCCATGAACGGCAATTGTGATCAGATTGACGTGATCATCAATGATGACAATTCAGTGACTAACATCGACAACGGACGCGGTATTCCTGTAGAAATGCATGAGAAGACCGGCAAATCGGCACTAGAAGTTGTTCACACGGTCTTGCACGCCGGTGGAAAGTTTGGCGGCGGCGGTTACAGCGTCTCCGGCGGTTTGCATGGAGTTGGTGTATCGGTTGTTAACGCCCTTTCTGAGTGGCTGGAAGTGGAAGTTTACTGGAAAGACGGCAAAGTCTATTTTCAGCGTTACGAGCGCGGCAAGGCGGTCGCGCCTGTTAAAGTCATCGGCACGACTGATAAGTCCGGTACTAAAACGACTTTTAAACCGGACCCGCTCATTTTTGAAACCACCGAGTTTGATTGGGATACCTTATCCCATCGTTTGCGCGAGCTTGCTTTTTTGAACAGCGGGCTGCGTATCACGCTGACCGATGTCAAAGCGGAAAAGAAAGCCGAGTATAAGTATGATGGCGGCTTGATCGCCTTTGTCGAACACCTCAACAAGAACAAGAACGAACTGCACAAAGAAGTCATCAGCATCAATAAACAGGTTGGCGATGTTGGGGTTGAAATCGCCATTCAATATAACGACAGTTATGTGGAAAGCGTTTTTTCATTTGCCAATGATATTAACACCCACGAGGGCGGGACGCACTTATCCGGATTCCGTTCCGCGCTGACGCGTTCGATTAATGACTATGCCCGCAAGTCGGGTCAGCTTAAAGAAAATGATCAGAATTTAGCAGGCGAAGATGTCCGTGAGGGGCTCACCGCTGTAATCAGTGTGAAGCTCCCTAACCCTCAATTTGAGGGCCAGACCAAAATGAAACTCGGCAACAGCGAAGTGCGCGGGATTGTTGAGTCAGTAGTGAACGAAGGTTTGGACTACTTTTTTGAGCAGAATCCCAGCCCCAGTAAGAAGATTATCGAAAAATGCCTAATGGCTTCCAGGGCCAGGGATGCCGCCCGAAAAGCCCGTGAACTGACGCGTCGCAAAAGTGCACTGGAAACCACTTCACTGCCTGGCAAACTGGCGGACTGCTCCTTTAAAGAAGCGGATCTTTGCGAACTCTACATTGTGGAGGGCGACTCGGCGGGAGGTTCGGCCAAGCAGGGACGCGATCGCCGCTTTCAGGCTATCCTGCCGCTGCGCGGGAAAATTCTCAACGTGGAAAAAGCTCAACTGGATCGCATCCTCAACAACGAAGAAATCAAGTCGATGATCACGGCCCTCGGTACCGGGATTAGCGATGATTTTGACATCACCAGATTACGCTATGGCAAGATCATTATCATGACCGATGCTGACGATGACGGCTCCCATATCCGGACGCTGCTGCTAACGTTCTTCTTCCGCTATATGCAGGAATTGCTTGAGCGTGGCCACGTATACATTGCACAGCCGCCGCTGTTTATGGTCAAAAAGGGTAAGGAAGAACATTACGCCTATAGCCAGAAAGAGCTGGACGCCATCATGGAACGCATCGGACGTTCAAACTACACAGTACAGCGCTACAAAGGTCTTGGAGAAATGAACGCGGATCAGCTCTGGGATACGACCATGGATCCGGCTAATCGTACGCTGCTGCAAGTGCGCCTGCAGGATGCGGTGGAAGCGGACTTGACTTTCACCATGCTGATGGGTGACAAAGTTGAGCCGCGTAGGGAATTTATCATGGAACATGCCCACGAAGTTCGTAACCTTGAGGTTTAACCCGGAAGTGGAGGCGCCGCAATGAGTCTTGACGAAGGAAAAATCATTACAGTTGACATAGACAGGGAAATGAGGCATTCGTACCTGACGTACGCCATGACGACGATCATCGGGCGGGCGATTCCCGATGCGCGTGATGGCTTGAAACCGGTACACCGCCGCATTCTCTATGGTATGTATGAGACCGGCACCACGCCGGATAAGCCCTATAAGAAATCAGCCCGTATCGCCGGTGATGTTATGGGTCGTTACCATCCACATGGTGATGCAGCGATTTACGATTCTATGGTGCGTATGGCGCAGGATTTTTCGTACCGTTATCCCCTGGTCGATGGTCACGGTAACTTTGGCTCGGTGGACGGTGATCCGCCGGCAGCGTCCCGTTATACGGAAGCGCGGCTTTCCAAAGTAGCCCTGCATCTACTGGCCGAGATCGAAAAAGAAACGGTCGACTTTATTCCGAACTACGATGAAAGCATGCAGGAGCCGACGGTGTTGCCGTCGCGCTTCCCAAATCTGCTGGTGAACGGTTCCGCTGGTATTGCCGTAGGTATGGCGACGAATATACCGCCCCATAATCTCGGAGAAGTAATCGACGGTGCCGTTTTGTTGATTGATAACCCTGAAGCTGAAGACGAAGAGCTGCTCAAGATCGTCAAAGGCCCCGACTTTCCGACGGCAGGCATTATACTGGGCCGGGAGGGTATTCGGGATGCCTACCTGACTGGGCGCGGTTCGATCAAAGTACGCGCCAGAGCGAAAATTGAACCGATGAGCGGCAATAAGCACCGCATTTTGGTCACGGAAATTCCCTATCAGGTTAATAAAGCCAAATTGGTAGAGCGCATCGCTGAATTGGTGCGGGATAAGGTGATTGATGGCATCACCGATCTGCGTGATGAGTCTGACCGTACCGGTATGCGCATCGTGATCGAACTGCGCCGCGATGTTAATCCCAATATTATCCTAAACTTGCTATACAAGCATACCTCCATGCAGGATTCCTTTGGCGTGATCATGCTGGCGCTGGTGAATGGCCAGCCGCGCGTCCTGACCTTGCGCGAATGCTTGAATGTATATCTGGAGCATCAGCAAGAAGTTGTTACGCGCAGAACGCGCTATGATTTGCGCAAAGCGGAAGAACGCGCTCACATCCTGGAAGGACTGCGTATTGCGCTCGACCATATAGACGCCATTATTAAACTGATTCGTGCTTCGCGTACTGTTGATGAAGCCCGTGACGGTTTGATGGAGAATTTCGGGCTTAGCGATAAGCAGGCCCAGGCGATTCTGGACATGCGTCTGCAAAGGCTGACTGGTCTCGAACGCGATAAAATCGAAGCCGAATATCAGGAGCTGATTGCTAAAATCGCCTATTACAAGGATTTGCTCTCTGACGTCCATAAACTCATGGGGATCGTCAAACAAGAGATGCTTGAAATCCGCGACAAATATAGCGAGGGACGCCGCACTGAAATCACAATCGGAGAGGGCGAGCTGGAAATTGAAGACCTGATCGCCGAGGAAGATATTGTGATTACGGCGACGTATAACGGCTATATTAAACGCACGCCGGTCGGTCTTTACCGCAACCAGAAACGTGGCGGGCGGGGTATTTCGGGGATCAGTACCCGGGAAGAAGATTTCGTGATCCATCTCTTTGTTACGACCACCCACGATTATGTACTCTTCTTTACTAATCAGGGCCGGGTCTATCAGTTGAAGGGGCATGAGATACCGGAGACCGGACGCCAAGCTCGAGGAACCGCGATCATCAATCTCATCAATGTGGAGCCTGGCGAACGTGTTACGGCCATCTTAACGATCCGCGATTTTGATGACCAGCATACGATCTTTATGGGGACCAGATTCGGTGTCGTTAAAAAGACATTGTTGTCCGAGTTTAGCACGAACCGTAAAACCGGATTGATCGCCATTGGACTGGATGACGGCGATGAGTTGATTGGGGCAGAAATTACGGATGGCGAGTTTGAAGTCATGATGGCCACGCGCCGCGGTCAGTCAATCCGCTTCCACGAAGACCAAGTGCGCGCCATGGGACGTAACGCACGCGGGGTCAAGGGGATCACGCTGGACGAGAATGATTTTGTGATCGGCATGGACGTGGTCAAATTAGGTACCGACTTGCTGGTAGTTACAGAAAAAGGGTATGGCAAGCGTACCGCGGTAGATGAATACCGTCTGCAGAGCCGCGGCGGCAAAGGCATTAAAACACTGCGCATCGCAGAGAAAAACGGATTGATTGTCGGCATGCGGGTCGTCTCGGACTCCGACGAAATGATGTTTGTTACCGCGCTCGGTGTACTGATTCGCATGAAAGTCAAAGACATCTCACGATATGGCCGCGATACACAAGGCGTCAAGATCATGAAACTCGACGATGAGGACTTTGTGACCACACTGGCCTTGGTAGCGATCAAGGATGATGAAGATGATGTTCAGGAGGAACTATTCTAGTACGCGGAACTTTGGGGACGGTTCTAAAAGTTCCAAATGACAAATAATGGCATCTGTTGGTTGGAATCTGTTAAAGGGTGGCTTACGAGCGAATTTGCCGGGTGCCTTGCGGGGCACCCGGCTCTTTTGATTTACTATTCTGATCTTGAATGGTACGATATTCTAAAGCAACCTTTATAAGTAAGGGGTGTGTTTATGAAAAGTACCAGAATGTCCTTGTTGCTCGTTTTATTGACAGCATTTCTTATATCTATGTCCGGCTGCGGCGCGGCAGGTTCAGTGGAAGGTTATGTTTATGGAGCTGGTGACAGTAACAGCGGTATGACAAGAATTGTTTTGTCAGGGGAACGCCTCGGCTCGGATTATGTGCCGATCAGCGGGGCCAGCGTCGCCTGTACTGGAGCAAAAACCAGTGCGCGGACCAATGCCAGTGGCTTTTTTCGCATTGATAACGTCAGAGTGGGCAAGCAGACGCTCACAGCTGTTTACAACTCATTTTCCTTGTCAAGAGCGGTGACGATTGTCAGAGACCAGACCACTTTAGTGAATCTGGCCGACACCAAGCCGCTCGATCCGAAAAAGTGGACCGTTTTGGTGTACCTGGCCTCCGATAATGATCTTGCGCAAAACGGTTTCGATGTTAATGACCTTAAAGAGATGGAAGCAGTAGGCTCTAATAACGATCTCAATATTGTCGTACAATACGACGGCTGGAGCTATGGTGATAGTGAGCGTTTATACATCAAACCTGGCAAATCGGTAGCGCTGGAACATCTTGGTGAGGTTGACATGTCGCTCGGCTCCACTCTGGAAGAATTTGTTAAGTGGGGCCTGACTAATTTTCCGGCTGAGCATACCATGCTGGTATTGTGGAATCATGGCGGCGGTGTCTGGCCGCGCAGTGTCAGTGGCGGGGCGCAGGCGCAGGCGCAGGCTCAGGCTCAGGCGGCTAAGGTTGGCGGAAAGGATAGTGGTGGTGCGCTACTGCCGCAAGGGATCGGCTGGGATGATGGTGGCGTACCGGGCGGGGGCGGTACCTGGGACTGTCTGACTACAGATGAACTGCGGATTGCTTTGGAAGGTGCTTATGAGGCTGTGCCTGGGAAGAAGATTAACATCATTGACTTTGACGCTTGTCTGATGCAAATGTATGAAGTCTGCCTGGAACTCGACGGTCTGACGGATTATATTGTCGGTTCGGAAGAAGTTACTCCTGGACCGGGCAACCCGTATGATGCGATTCTCGGATTACTGGCAGCCGATCCTGACATGACGGCGGAAGCTTACGCCAGCGCGATTGTTGATGAATTTTTCGCGTATTATCCGGTCCCGGCAGGCATGTTATTTGACGGTCTGACCCAGTCGGCCATTAAAATGACCGATGGCGATACAGACTGGGCGAATTTCAAGGCAGCGGTGAGCAATTTCGGAACGGCGCTGGCTGGACTGACTGGCAATGAACTGCAGGCTTTCCGTGACAGACTCGCCGGAGTTTACGTTTTCTCGGATGGAGGCCGCGTGGAGAATTTCGATGTTTCACCGGTCTTGCGTTTTGAGTATCGGGAAAATGCTGACTTGGGTGTGTTGGCGGATTTAATCCTGAACAGTGCGAACGCGAGTGCTTTGCCTAGCCTGCAGGACGCAGCTGCAGATCTGCTGACTCTATTGGATGGTAATCGAGTCGTAATTAACAACAGGGGTGAAACCGGTATAAGTGATTATGGCCACGGCAGCTACGAAGCGGCTCGCGGTTTGGCGATTATGATGCCCCGGGGAATTTACGACTGGCGCTACTACAATGGTGCCGATCAGTATGGGAAGTTGAAAATCGCCAACACCAGCTGGTGGGATGCGATTCATAATCTTATGCCATCGAAGACAATAGCGCAGGACAAATTAACCGTCAAGGTGTCCTGGGCGAATGGAGATTTGGATCTCTATTCCTTTGAACCGCACGGTGGCAGGTATGCATCCAGGCGCGGCTATTATGATCCGATCTCGCCCAACGGTACCTTTTCTGCGAATGCCTCCTCCCCTGATGGCAGCACAACAGTTTCGGAGACTTATACATTGTATGAGGCGAGCCATGAGGTTGGACGCTATGCTTTCAATGTATATTGTAGCTCATACAATGGCAGTTCGATTAGCGCCAAGGTGGATGTCTTGCATAATGGCATACTAATTAAGAGCGATACGCACACTTTCGCAGGCGTCGAAGACTACATCTATTTTGACGTAGACGTTCAATAGTGGGATGGGTGATCCGAATGGGGAAGACTTAATCGACTTAATCGGATCATTTTCCATAATGCACCGGTTGCTTGGCTGTGCGAACATGTGTTAAGATAGCAAAGTCGCCTCGGCGCGGACAGGTAATGTGAACCTCGGAAGGCATTCCGAATCATGTTCAACAGCGCCGTACCAGATATGGCAGATATTTGGCGGAATGGAACAGACTTCTGCTTGACGGCGGCGACAAGATGTGATAATCTATTAAAGCGGCTCAGCAATGGAAATACCAATGTAAAGCCGTCTCAGAAGACTCATGG
>DHDG01000042.1:0-608 GCA_002399265.1 Firmicutes bacterium UBA4882
CAAAACATCTTTACGCAATGCCTTGATGGTTTCGCGTGCGATGATCTTTCCGCCAATAACCGCCTGAATAGGGATCTCAAACATTTGACGCGGGATCGCTTCTTTCAGAATTTCGCAGATCTGACGGCCTCTGTTATAGGCCTTCTCACGATGCACTACTACTGAAAGGGCGTCCACTGCTTTAGTATTCAGGAGAATATCCATCTTGACCAAATCCGACCGTCGATACTCCTTGAACTCGTAATCGAACGAAGCATGTCCCTTGGTACGGGACTTGAGCTTGTCAAAGTAGTCGAGCAATATTTCGGAAAGTGGCAGATAAAAGATTAGCTCCACCCGGGTGGGCGTGAGATACTTCATATCGACAAATTCGGCCCGTTTTTCTTTGGAAAGGTCCATGACCGATCCGACAAATTCAGTTGGCACAAGGACAGAACCCCTGACGTAGGGCTCCTCAATATAAGCGATCGTGCCTGGATCCGGCATGTCAGCCGGGTTGCTGATTTTGGTCATCTCTCCATTCGACAGATAAACATAAAAAACAACTGACGGGGTGGTTGCAATCAGGTTCAGGTTATACTCGCGCTCCAGGCGCTCCTGAATAATCT
>DHDG01000042.1:749-14800 GCA_002399265.1 Firmicutes bacterium UBA4882
CTCCAGGCGCTCCTGAATAATCTCGAGATGCAGTAACCCTAAGAAACCCAGCCTGAAGCCGAACCCGAGCGCTACAGATGTTTCCGGTTCATAGACCAAAGAGGCGTCATTCAGCTTCAGTTTATCCAGCGCATCGCGCAGATCCCCATAATCTTCATTTTCAACCGGATAAAGACCGCAAAACACCATTGGCAGCGCCGGTCGGTATCCGGGAAGCGGTTTCTCAGCCGGTCGCTCGGCTTCAGTAATCGTATCGCCAACCTTAGTCTCACTGACTTCCTTAATGCTGGCCATGACATACCCGACTTCCCCGGCGCTTAGTTCTTCCACTGCTACCGCTCTGGGGCGGAATGTGCCGACTTCGACAACTTCATAATCGTTTTGACCCGCCATCATACGGATTTTCATACCCTGCCGCATCGTGCCTTCCATAACACGCACATAGGCAATTGCTCCGCGGTAAGGATCGTAGAGTGAATCAAAAATGAGCGCTCGCAGCGGCTCGTCCGGAGAACCTTGCGGTGCCGGTATGCGCTCCACAATGGCCTCCAGAATATCCTCTGTCCCCAGCCCGGTTTTGGCACTAGCCAGCACGGCGCTCTCCGGTGACAAGTCCAGAATGTCGAAAATCTCCTTCTTAACGCGCTCCGGTTCGGCAGAAGGCAGATCCATTTTATTAATAATCGGAATAATCTCCAAGTCATGTTCGAGAGCCAGATAAAAGTTGGCGATGGTTTGAGCTTCTACACCCTGCGTGGCGTCAACGATCAAGAGCGCCCCATCACAGGCAGCCAAAGCACGGGAAACTTCATAAGTAAAGTCGACATGACCAGGTGTATCAATCAGATGGAGATGATAGACTTCACCATCCTTGGCTTTATAATCCAGTCTGACCGCTTGCGCTTTAATGGTAATACCGCGCTCACGTTCCAAATCCATGCTATCCAGAACCTGTTCGACCATATCACGCGAAGAGACCGTCCCGGTATGCTCCAGCAACCGGTCAGCCAGTGTGGACTTTCCATGATCAATATGGGCTATGATGCAAAAATTGCGGATGTGGGACTGCTTCACCGTGGAACCTCCATTACAACATAACAATAGTTTTACGCCATTTTTTATTATATCATTCCCACTGCGTCTCCGACAAGACATGCGCAAAAAGACGTGCAGAAAAGCAGCGCAGAAAGCAGTGCGCCAAAGAAAGAGGCTGCCCGGTAATTGGCCGGAACAGCCTCTATGTCAAGCGCCCAAACGCTTATTTTTAGTCTTCTGGTGGCCCTTGTGGCCTGCCTGTCGCCTGCCTGTGGCGGCTAGACTTTCTGGGCTACATTGCTGTCTACATCAATCGCCTGTGGCGGCGGGAAGAAAGTGTTCGCCGTAATAGTAAAAGCAATACTCCAGGAAGCAAGCGTGGAACCGACATTAATGTTAACAGTGCCGCCTGTGATTGTAGCGGCTATATCACAAGCCATCCCGGCCACAGTTCCCGGAACCGCCAACACGTTGGCATAAGGCACCGAAAATGTATTGGTCACTGTAGCACCGGATTGGTATGATATCGCCAGTTCAAAAGTCATACTAAAGATAACCTGGTCAGTCAACGTGGCACACTGTAAATTTTTAATCGTGGCCGTTGCGCCGATGGCCGGGGTGGTTGTCGGCACTGCCGACAACGTCGTATTAAATGTTGAGGTAAAGCTACCTGTTGCAAGAGGCGTCCTAATCACCCCCTGAATTCTATATGAAAATGAGCGGCTGTTTTTTCAGCGCACATCGTAATCAGAATGACACTGTATAGGCACGCCTTAGGTCAGCGTGAAATTGGTAAATGTATTGCTATCGACATCCTGCGCCGCAGGCGGCGGGAAATCTGTCGAAGCCGTAATCGTAAAAGTGACATTATTAGTCACAGTAGACGGCGGAGTAAGCGAAACGGTCAACGCTGTTATAATCGCGGCGATTTCACAGCGCATTCCGGCCACAGTGCCTGGCAGCGAGAGTACATTAGCATACGGGATAGCAAACGCCTCTGTCACAATTACCGCATCGCTGGTCCTCATATAGGTGATCTGCTCCTGAAAAGTCAGGCTGAAAATAATAGCATTTTCAATAGCAACGCACTGTAAATTGGCAACAACCATATTTTTACTTACAATGGCACTGGCCGCCGCGGAAAGCGTTACATTTACCGAAGATACAAAGCTACCGCTTAATACTGGCGTATTAATCACCCCCTGCAATGGGATCGTTTCAATATACGCCCGGTGGTACAAGAACGGCACAGTCCAAAGTCATTTTATGGGCTTGACTGACTTATTGCTTTGGGTTACCCGTTACTTTCTGGGCATGCAGTTCGATGGCAGGTAAGGCCCCGAAATTCTTTTCATACATTTGAACATGATTTTGCAGGATAGAGGCTAGTAATTTGGCGTGTTGGGGGCTCATAAACACAGTGGCAAGCGAATCAAACTCTCCTTTTTGAGCCTGTTCCCGATCCCGGTTACCAAAGTGCAAGATAAAGTCGAACAAATTACTCTCTACTTCCACGATGTTCGAATAGAACCGCTGTTCTTCTTTCATGATCTCCTTCTACCTCCGTTTTCCGGTGATCCGTTATCCGCTCAAGGCAAATCAGCCTATCGCACTCTTTCCATTAGTAAATTAGCTGCCGAATCTGCTCTCGCCACGATTCTCCCCTCCGCCCTTAACTTCTTTTATCAATTACTAATCTTCCCTATGCAATAGTTCCGCATTTCAGGCATAGTTCCTGTGCGATCAGCCGGAAAACATAGTTCCGAGCAAACTGGGCCTTTTCAGACGTCAGTCTGCTGCTGTACAATTGAATAGAGCCATTCTGTAAGAAAGAGGGAATTTGCGTGAAACTTTTTGGCATGGCCGAGGATTTGGTGCGCCAAGGCCTGGCAGTGACCGATACTTTCTATGGCGCTATGAGCGAATTATATGATACCACGATTACTGAAACGGACGATATTCCGTTTTATCTCTCATTGGCGCGACAGCACTGCGGTACGGGTGGACGCATCCTGGATATCGGCTGCGGAACCGGGCGGATTTTGCTACAACTGCTGCGCAATGGTTATCAGGCTGATGGCCTTGACATTTCCGCGCAGATGCTTTCCCTGACAAAGGCGAAATTGCAGGCTGCCAACTTGGAAACCGCCTTGTACCAGGGTGACATGCGGACATTGGACAGCCTCGGGCTTACTGTCAAATACCATCTTGTGATAATTCCCTACGCCTCGATGATTTATATGCTGGAAGACAGCGATCGCCTGGCAGTGTTCCGGGGAGTGTACAACCTACTCGAACACGGTGGTATCTTAGCGTTTGATTTCGACGCCGGGCAGAATGAAATTGGCATCAGCAAGCCATGGATCAGTCTTCAGGCAATCGACAAAGATCAAGGCCGCTCTATTTTGCGCATTGCTCAGATGCATGGCATCAGCCCCAACCTCCGCTGTATTGCGCAGATCACCTGGCTTAATACTGAAAACCAAGGCAAGATCGTCGTTTCATGCGAGGAAGAATCTTCGATCTCCGCTCCGCATATGCAGGAACTGCTTGCTCAGGCCGGATTTTCGGTAACAAAAATGGCTGGCGACTATCACGGCCAGCCGTACAGCGGCGGCGAACTATGCCTGATTACGGCCCGCGCTGATCATTAACAGCCATAGCGCGAGCAGGCTCAGCGCCGAAAGGCCAAGGGCCGTTTCAGCGCAGACAGCTGACGGCTTGCTCCAGCCGCCCCAGCGCTTCGCGCAGTAACGCACGCGGGCAGGCAATATTCAGGCGCTGATGGCCCTCGCCACCGGGTCCGAACATATATCCGTCGTTCAGGCCAAGCTTTACCTGATGCCGCATCCAGTCGCGCAGGCTGCGAATATCCATACCCAGTCCAGTGCAGTCAAGCCACATCAAATAAGTGCCTTCTGGTTCAACCGCTTTCACTTCCGGAATGCGCTGTGCCAGAAAATCCAGTGTAAAACGTACGTTGCCATGAAGGTAATCCAACAACTGGGTCAGCCATTCATCGCCTTCACGGAAAGCGGCCTCTAAGGCAGTCAAACCCAAGGTGTTTACGCCGCCCATAAACCCGGAAGCGGCCAGCTGAAATTGCTGCCGCAGTTTCTCATTAGCGATAATTGCCACAGAAGCAGCCAGACCGGCTAGATTAAATGTCTTACTCGGTGCGATAAAAACGACCGAGTTTTGCTCGAATTCTTCCGATATGCCAGCAAACGGAACGTGTTGCCTTCCTTCAAAGATCAGTTCGCCGTGGATTTCATCCGCGATGATGATCGCCCCATGGTCAATGGCAATCCGGCCGGCCCGCATCAGTTCATCCTTACTCCAGACCCGACCAACCGGGTTATGCGGACTACACAAAATATAGAGACTACTGCGGGCCGTTTTCCCGTCCTGAGGTTCAAATGCCTGCTGCAGACTGTCGAAATCCATCTCATATCTGGCACCATTCAGACGCAACGGGCTGTTCGCAATTTGGCAGCCATTATTGACCGCCACGTCCATGAACGGAAAATATACCGGGCTTTGAATTACCACGTGATCGCCTACTTTAGTATAGGCTTTCACTGCGAAGGACAGCCCCGATACCACACCGGGAGTAAAGACCAACCATTCGGGCTGCACTTTCCATCCGTATTTGTTTTGCATGCGATCGATTACCGCCTGACGCACACCGGCACCGGCAATCGTATAGCCGAATACTCCGTGATCAATGCGCTGATGCAGAGCCTTTAAAATGGGTGCGGCCACCGGAAAATCCATATCGGCCACCCACATCGGCAGGAGATCGTCGCTGCCAAAAACTGACGCCGCCCCGTCCCATTTTACAGAATCCGTATGGTAACGATTCAGAGGCTGATCAAAATCATACTTCATTTTGCGCCGCTTCCTTTCAACCGCTCTTGCTCTGATATCGACCGACCGCTACTATCAACGGAGCGACAGGCTCCGTCGATAATTCTAGTCGCCATCAGGCCGCGTGCCTCCGAGTTTCCTACCAAATGCGGAGCGTCCAGAATGCCTGTCTGAACCGCCCTGGCCAAAACCGCCGGATCCGCCAGCGGATCGGCGCTGTCTGCTTGTCCTAAGGCCCCGATCGCATCCACAATTGTCTGGGCTTCGCGCACCAACTCGTCACGCCGCGCCTGCACTGTCTCATCCAGGGTATAGTCCGGCATGCCAACCCGTACATTTTTGAGTACGCCATGTACAATGCCGCAGCTCTCAATAATATCATCCGGAGTGGCTGCATGATTGGCTTCGCAAAAGGCAACCACATGGATGATATCCGGTTTGAGCGCCAGGCTGAGCATGGTCGAAGCCGCCAGCTGCCCTTTAGCCAAATCCGTCTTGGGCGAAAAACTGGCCAATCCGGCGCGGCATTCCGTAAGCACACGGAACGATGGATCGGTCAAAGTCTTTATTAAGTCCATCTTAGCCAGCATTTTGGCCAAATCCATGGCTGGCGTAATGGCCGGCGGCGTGTTCCACATCAACTGCGCGACAAAGGTTGTCACTCCTAAAGCTTTGGCGTTGTACGCTGAAAGGTAGGCATCCGCCACCGCGACCGCATCGGAAGCATCCCGCAGGCTCCAATGGTGCGGGTCATTAACTTCCACCGGAATGTTACGATCGGCGTGCCACTTGATGGCCTGCTGATTTTCGCGAATAGCATCCACGAGGCTTCTATTTGAACGTCCGTCCAATTTACTATACCAAAACAAAGGAATCGCGGCCCAGGCGTTCTTAATGGCGTCCTGTACTAATTTCGCCCACTGGATCAGGTCGCGGGTACCGGCATAAATCCGTAATAATGGGTAATTGCCGCAGCGGGTTGCCTGGTAGAGCGCTTCCAAATCCTCCGCTTGGCGCAAAGGTGCACCGCCGGCACCATCTTGCCGCGGATCCATCTCATCCGGCCTAAAAAAGCTGAATTGCGTATTCTGATCCGGCCCGATTGACAATACATCCAGCATGCCGGATTCTGCGATCCGGGTGGCCCCCTGAATGGTTTCCTCCAAAGAGGGCAACCCAAAATGATGCCGTAGAATTGGATAAGGTGACCGGGCAGCAACCCTTTCAGTCAAAGTACCAGGATTCTTAATTGTTTCTGCGTCCGCCGGTACCCCGCGCAAATAGGCTACCACATCCTGCACGTTCTCTTCGCCGGAAAAAGCAGCTTCAAAAAGCCCGCTCTTGACAGCCACTTCGACAACCGGCGGCGTTCCCCCGAAGACAGCTTTGCTATGCTCTAAGCCACTGTTTTTTAGGGCCTGACGCAATTCGTCGAATAACTCGGCCGCGGTGGCCGGCGTCAAGCGATAGCTGACGGCCAACAAGTCCGGAGCATATTCACGGGCAGCGCCAATCAGTTCATCAATTGAGACGGCCGCTCCCAAAAATTCAGTTTCATGGCCGCATTCCCGCGCCAATCCCAGAAAATTCAGCACGCCGGCAACGTGGACGCATTGACCGATGGCGGCTCCCAGGATTCTTTTGCCCAAGTCAGATCTCTCCCTCCAGAGCCAGATGTCTGATTTCTTTGACCGTCAGTCCCGCCAGTCCCATTCTTTCGGCAGTGCGCCCCACCGCCCAATAATCAGTATCATTAAGCAGCGAAGCCAAATGAATCATGGCATCCATAGTCGTAGTCTCAACGCCCAGCACATCGCCGATCGAGGCAATCGGCACCAGACTCATGGGGACATCCTCCCAGATATAGCGGTGATCAACAAATGCTGGCGCTCCGATGCCCTCATAACCCGGGTTATTCTGAATGGCTTCGTAGAGCGTCTTTCCGGCAGCGTCATAGGCCACGTAGAGCCACTCGCGTGCAGGCATAGCCCGGATGCCAATCGCCGCGGCCACCGCGACACGCTCCGCATCCAGCGTTTCCAGAATTCTGGCCAGTGAAGGTGTGATACCATCCATATAAAACTGGAACTCGCCCCTGGTGGATTCAATGCGACCGGCATTCAACACGGTCAGGGCGGGGTGAAAAATGGCACCAATATTATCGAGACTCGTCTTGAGTACATTATCTCCCGGAACAAACTGAGGATAGACTTTTCGGAGTGTCTGCAATACTTCTACGGTACGCTGGCCAGGCAAGGCCGCCACCGGAATGGTGTTCTTAATGCCAAAAATCTTAACCTGGGCAGGATTCATGGCCCGGGAGGCATAAATCAAAGTCTGAGCTTCAGCAACAATGACATCCGCCTCAACATGACACTGCTTAAGAATATTTCTAAACTCAAACGCGCCTCCGGTTCGACCGGGATTGAGTACTACTATTTGGCCATCCTTGAGGTGCGGGGCCACTTTTTCAGCCATAAATTTATGACCGTTGGCTGGCACAACCACCATGAGTACATCTGTTTCATCAATAGCTTCGGCAATGTCCGAAGTGGCCACCCCAATCGGACTAAACCCTTCAATTTCTCCAGTAACTTCAATACCGCCAGTCAGGCGAATCGGCTCGAGCCGTGGTTCACTGCGATTGTATAATTTGACACTCACGCCCATCAGACCTAAGTGTCCGGCCATGGCCATCCCCCCATGACCTGCGCCTAATACGCAAAAACGCGGCAAATTACCAGGATCATTCATCTGGTAACCCCCTTTCTTAAAAAATCACATTGTCTTAGGTTCCCTACTATTTATGAGAATATCTCACATAGATGCAGAAATGCGTGTCCTGTTCTGAATGGGTGGGGTGGCTAAATGAGGTGGCTTTGCGAAAAAAACGGATTGTTATAATTATAACAATAACACGCTTAGCGGTCAAATTAGAAGCACGGGCAAGCCAAAGCGCAATTAGCGGTCGGACTGCCCGAAAAATGGCAAAAACGCCCGGCAGGCGCTTTTGCTTTTTCATGGAAATTCAACAAAACCTGTCCAAATAATGCCAGACAAGCATAAAGACAGGCAGGCATAACGAACGTCAGGTCACAGCAAAATCAGCGCCAGGGAAATCACGGACGTAAACGCCTGCACCAAAATACCCCAAGGCAGTTTCAGACGCCTATGCGGCGATAGTCCGCTGTGACTGGGGAATATTTGTGGCCAGTTACGGAATACCTGTTTCAGCACTACCTCCAAATCAGGAATGGCCCCGGCGATCGCGCCTACAGCAGCCGGCAGCCCGACCGGAAGCAGTACGCCAAACCATAGCGCCGTACCAAGAGTGCAGTCTACGAGTCCAGGTTTAAGATTATGATAATCATGATGGGGAACCGCATCCAGACAGGCGTGCGAAACCAATCCCAAGACCCCAGCCATGATCGGATTGCCAGTCAGGTGTCCGACTGCTGCTCCTGCCAGTAAGTGTGTCGTATAATACATGCAAAACACCCCTTCGGCAATTACGTCAGCGTGTCGTCGCAGCTACGTCTTTTTGTTGTCATTGTATGACCAGTTGCGAAAATTATGCCTGTTTGGAGCCTTTCCCTCTGCGTTTCACCATCGAGGCGACTAGCTTCAGCTCTTGCATTTTCAGCAGGTATGCTGCCACCAGGAATAGCAGAATGCCAGTTACGACTCCTAAACCTACGACAATTAGATCCAGCATACGGCCAGTGAAAAATGGCTGGAGAATCTGCCGGCTGAAGCGGTAGGCCAGATAAGTGCCAAAGCCCATGATGACAGAGGCTATCAATGACTTCATAAAACTGATCACGATGCCACGCCCGTTAATACCGTTCAGTTTCCGGCGTAGTAGCCACATGGCAACCAGCATATTCAAAATACCGCTAATCGAAAAGGCGAGTGCCAACCCACCATGGGCCAGATTGCTGAACTTAAGGAAGGCGAAGTTAAGAACAATATTGATCACTACCGCCCCAATGCCGACGAACATGGGCGTGATTGTATCCTGTAAAGCATAGAAAGCTCTGGGTATGATCTGGATGGCAGCATGCGCCGCCAGACCAACCGAGTAAAAGACTAAGGCGTAGGCAGTTGCGGCGGTGTGCTCGGCTGTAAAAGCGCCACCTTCAAAGAGTAGGGCCACTATTGGCTGGCGCAACACAATCAACCCCACTGCCGACGGTAAGGTGATAAAGAAAATGAAGCGTAGGCTGCGCGCAAATGTATCTTTGAAGCTGGTCATATCTCCGGAAGCTGCTTGCCGGGTCATCGTTGGAAAAAAGGCGGTCGAAATGGCCGTCGCGAAAATGCCCAGCGGCAGCTGAATCAGTCTGTTGGCAAAGCGCAAGGCGGTAATGCTGCCTTCCGCCAGTTCGGAAGCGAGCGCGTTATTGACTGCCAGATTGATCTGAGTAACCGACAAACCTATTACAGCCGGCAGCATCAGGGCGAGCATGCGCCGAAAACCAGGATGCGACCAATTAAAAATCGGACGATAAAATTGCCGTTTCTTTTTCAGAAAGATAAGCTGCGTCAAGAAGTTGCTAACTGCGCCAACTACCACACCAACCGCCATACCGCCGACGCCATATTGTCTGCCAAGCAGGGCTGCTCCGGCAATGATAAAAATGTTATAAATATTAGGCCCGAGCGCCGGAGCAAAAAAGTGCTGGTATGAATGGAGTACGCCCATTAACAAACCGGCCATTGCTGTAAAACAAACCGCCGGAAACATCATACGGGTCAGCCGGATCAGCAGCGATAGCTTTTCGCCTTCAAAACCCGGAGCAACGATTGCCGGCAGCAGTGGTGAGAATATCATTCCCAGAATAGTCAGGATAATCAGGGCACTGACTGTGGTGTTAATAAACGTGGAACCGGCTTCCCAAGCTTCTTTTTCTTCGCCTTTGGATAAATACCCTGAGAAAACAGGGATAAAGGCCGCACTTAGGGCGCCGCCGACCAGAAGATAATACATCAGGTCCGGTATGACAAATGCTGCAAAAAAGGCATCGGTCTCCATCCGCGAAAAAAGCCGTCCCATTAGGGTTTCTCTTACGAAACCCAATACCCGGCTTAATAAAATCAAGATCATAATCATCCCGGCGGCGCGAGCCGGATTCTTGCTTTGTGCCATCAGGCACCCCCGCTCTCCTGGATTCTCTCTAGTGTTACAAATGTATTTATTTCAACACCTCTTCCCCTTCTCCTGCCGGTGTCGTCGGACGGAGGCGAAGTAGCTCCGTAACTTTGCTTTTCCAAGTCTGTATTGTTTCAGTGAAGGACGGCCCCAAATGACGCTCACCTAATAGAATCAGTTCCAGCTGCCCATCAGGAGACTTTACAATGTGGAACACCGCCGTATCAGCCGCCCGTCCCATGAGATGGTTAACGCTTTCTTCAGTAATCGTCAGACCCCAAATCAGAAACGCAGCGAAAGCAATACCGATTACCAAGATTTTTAAAGATGTCCGGCACGCCCGGCTAGTTCGCCCCTTTTCGCGCAACTCAGGTGTCACCTCCACAGTCGCTAAAAAGCCGCCCCGCCCGGTGGCGGGACGGCTTATGATTAACAGGTTCAGTGTAAGTATTTCCAAGCATCTTCCGGCCCGACCCCGGGATGCAGCGCTACATTCAATGCTCCGGCAATTACTTTGGCAATATCGTCGATCAAAACATCCACTTCTTTAGGAGTCACGATTAAAGAGCCGAATTGCTCACCTAACCCCCTTTTCAGGGTATTTAGGAAGGCGGGATTAGTCGAAACTGCGGCCCGTCCCTGACTAGTTTCAAAGGCATCCATCGCATCAGCCGCAATTGTAATTGCCTCAACTACGGTCGGTACTCCAATCGCGATTACCGGCACTCCCAGCGTCTCACGGGTGATTCCAAAGCGACGGTTCCCGATACCGGAACCTGGATGAATTCCAACATCGGCCACTTGGATACTCACTCCCAGGCGCGCTGTGTTTCTGGCAGCTAATGCGTCCACGACAATAACAAAATCCGGCCGAATCTTCTGAACCACCGCTTGGATGATTTCTGCAGTTTCGATGCCGGTAATGCCTAGTACTCCCGGGGCTAAAGCGCTCACGGAGCGCAAAGTTCCCTTTAAATCCGGACGCGCATTCCGAAACATATGTCTGGTAACCAATATCTGATTAACCACTTTAGGGCCGACGGCGTCCGGCGTAGCATTCCAATTCCCCAATCCTACTACAAAACAGGTGCGTTCATCGCCCGCATTGGTATTCAGGTTCAGCATGTTTTCCAGTTCTTTGGCCAGTTCCAGGCCTACCTGTTCCTGCGCAGTGCGATCGCGATCCCGTAAACTGGGGGCCTCCAAAGTTACATAGCGGCCGGGGACTTTTCCCATCATTTGTCCAGAATGCGGATCCTGCACCAGAATTCTGGTCTTTAGGGCCGCCGGTGTCTGTTCTGTGAACACCTCTACCCCAGGCAAGTTTTGGCCCTGACGGGCCATAGCCAGCTCGTTTGCCTCAATTGCCAAATCGGTCCGGATTGAATGTTCCTGCTCATTCCAGCCGTCCATGGTTCAACACTCCTAACGTAGCTGGGTAGGAACTATGGCGTCAACGAATCCGATTACCAGTGCTGCCAGCAGCGCGCCAAGAATGGAAGCTTGCATTCCTGGAACCAAAAACTGCGCTAGATAGATCACCACAGCGGCTACCAAAAAGCCGACAACACCCCGCGCCTGAGGTGAATAACGATCCCCAAAAAGCTTCTCTGCCACCCAGCCCAGACCGGCAATGACCAGGGCTGCCAATAGTGCTGTGCCAAAGCCGGACATTGAGAAACCGGGAATCAGGTATCCGACCAGGAGCAGTACTATGGCAGACACGATAAATCTCACTATAGCACGTAGCAACTTTCATCCCTCCATTAGCTTGTCTTTTTAATATTCTGCCCCGTGTTATTATTGGTATTCTCAGCAAAATAATAGTGTCCGAACTGAAAAAAACCGATGTCGCTGATTTTTGTTGATTTAGGAAAGCGTGCGTGGTAAAATAATCAAAGAGTGCTCGTATTTCAAATTACCGAGGAGGTGAAAACCGTGCCCAGAATCAAGTCAGCCGAAAAACGCGTTCAAATCGAAAAAGTTCGCCGGGCAAACAACGCCTCCGCTAAATCGGCGCTCCGTACTGCCGTCAAGAATTTCGAAAAGGACGAGAAACATACTGCTGTAGAATTATCTGTAGTCTCCAGTATTCTCGACAAAGCGGCCGCCAAGGGAACTATTCATCCGAATAAAGCCGCTCGCAAAAAGTCCCGTCTGGCCAAGCGTCTCAATAATGAAGCACAGGCCTAAAGCCTAATGCCCGATCGCACAAATAAATACCCGGTTCCGCAATCACGCGGAGCCGGGTTTTATTGTGGCGCTTTTTTGCGACTGCTGGCTACTGTTTATTACAGGCCCGTCCATTGCTGTTTGGCCAGTCGTCCCGGTGTACAAAGGTCGAATAGGATCATTTCCGTTTCGATTTTGGCTGCTCGCAGGCCTGCTTTTACTGCAGCATCGCCATCGCGAATCCGACGCAAAGCCAGGCGCAACTCGTCCTGGTTATATGCCTGAGCCTGCTTTAAATAACGTTGCACTATATTCTCATAATATTGGGTTTTTAGATCGAGTTCCTTAGCAATTTCCGCAGAGTTTTTGCCCTGTTCCCGGAGGAACGCAGCCAAGTATACCCGTCGGAACTGCTGGGCCAGATTGTATAAGAACCGCTGCTCCGGATGCCCGGCCAGGCGTAGAGAACGCAATAAAGTCAAACTGCCCTCCAAATCACGGGCAGCCACAGAATCTAATAAGGCATAGCTATTATCTTCCAGAGTCGATGAACAAACCTGCGCGCAGTCCGCTTTGGAAACATAACTGTCTTCCGGATTCATATATAATGAGAGTTTCTCAATTTCGCCTGCCAGGGTACGCTGGTCAGTTCCCAGGAGACGAATCAGATCTTGCGGTACTCCATTCTCATACTTAATTCCCCGCGCACGCAACTCTTGCTGAACCCAACTGGCGGCTTCTCTAGGCCACAAAGCCGGGCATGGTATTACTTGCGCATTGGGACTTTGGTCAAACCATTTACCCAACTTTGTGCGTTTGTCGACTTGAGCCTTTTCCTTGAGGATTTCAATGAAGACTAACGCGCTTGGGGCACAGTTCTGCAAAGCAGCCAGTACGCCCTCTTCCATTTTTGGCGGCAGTTCCTCGAAGGCTGGCAAATGTGCGATTCGTAATTCGGACATGAATGGCGGACAACTGACAAAACTTGACAGCGTATCTGGATCAACATCACCGCCATGGAGCTTAACAAAGTTAAAGTCCCGGCTGTTCTCGGAAAGCAATCCTTGCACGGCAGCGGCGATCGACTTTGCGGCTGAGAAAAGCTCTGGCCCCACAAAGATATAGACGCCTTTCAGACTGTCCTTTTGATTTGTGTCTTTTTTCTTTTGAACGGCGTTGTCGAATTGTCCGATATTCGCGATACTCACGCTGCAATCGCCCCGCTTTTTGTTTCATCCTCAATGAGCATTCTTCGTCAATTAGCGCCTTTATTCCTCCAGCGCCATAATCCAAATAACCCTCTCGCGCGCCAAGCATGATGGGTCAGCGCGTCCCGGTTGAAAGTCAGTGTAACCGCACCGGAATTGCTGGTGAGCAATATGCGGCTTTCTCCTGCCGTTAATCCCTCTAAAACCGCGCCAGACGGATGACCATAGGCGTTGTTACCAACCGAGACAATACTAAGATCAGGATCCGACGCTTGATAAAACTCGGGACAATAGGAACCTGCGCTGCCATGATGTGCCACCACCCAAGCGTCGCTTTTTAAGCCGGAATGAGGCGAGCTGTGCGAAAGTGAGTTGCACGATAGTGAATTAGGCAAAGATGCTTCTACCAGCGCATTCAATTCTTTACTTCCCAGATCGCCTGGCAACAATAGTGTGCGGCCTTGATCGCTGATCCGCAATGTCAAAGATCCGCTGTTTTCGTCACCCGCCGCGCCTGAATATTGCGTCTTCGCTGGCCAAAGCACTTCGATACGTGCCTTACCGCTTCCAAATACACTGCCAGATTCAGCCCCCAATACTGATATACCAAGCGC
>DHDG01000042.1:14926-28373 GCA_002399265.1 Firmicutes bacterium UBA4882
TATACCAAGCGCAGCAGCGTCATTGGCCAGTTGCTTCAGAACTGGACGCTGCCTGTAATCAGACGGCAGAATGATTTTTTGGATGCCGAACTCCTCCATCAAAGCAGGCATTGCGCCGCAATGATCGGCGTGTCCGTGACTAATCATGATAAAATCCAGATTGCGCACCCCATAATGGCGCAATAAATTGGCTATGATTGATGCGCCATTACTTTTGACAGGGCCGCAGTCAATTAGCCCTGTTACTCCGGAAGAGCACTGGATCAGAGCCGCACAGCCCTGCCCTACGTCAACAACGACAACTTTTGTTTTCGAGATTGCCAGGACAGGACGCACCACCAGAACCGCGCTAACGGCCAAGGCCGCCATTAGCAGCCGCTTAGGAGTATGCTTGCGCCAAACGACCTCCGCCGGAAGGGGTTTGATTTTGCGGTAAAGGGCATAAAGCCCGCAAACCAAAATCGCATAATAAGACACTGTCATCAGGAAATCCGGCGCAGCCAAGACCATCATACCGCCCGGAATCCGTGCCAAAGCTCCTGCGGAACTTTCCAGCGCTTTCAGTAGCACCATGGTACCGGAATTCAGCCATAGCCCCGCCGGCAAAAACAATATACCTGCCAATGCGGCGATTAATCCGAGATAGAGCGCTGCCGAAGCTAAGGGTACCACGATAATATTGCTGATTAGGGCAATCGGGGCCACGCAGTTAAAATAGCGCGCATTCAAAGGCAAGACTGTCAGAAAAACGCCCAGCGAACAAGCGATCGCGCCAGTGCCCGGAAGTCTGGGCGGGATTGCCGATTTTGCGCTAATCCCTCTGCGCAGCGTGCTAAGTTTTTGCGCCGCAATCCGCAGCGCCGCCAACAGTACCGGGCCCACTATGAAAATTCCAGCCGTGGCGAAGAACGAAAGCTGAAAGCCAACGTCCCACAACAATAGCGGGTTAACCAAGAGCAAGGTAATAGCAGCAAACACCAAGCGGCGGGCACCGGGGATTATAATGCCGCCTTGACCCGAAGCGCCGCCCTGGCCCGGAGTGCCGCTCTGCCCGCAGACACTGCCCGTCAAACCGGCAACAGTCATAATTCCGGAACGCAACGCCGGCGGTTGCAGCCCGCACATCAGGATGTACAACCAAATACAGCCTGCCACAGCCAGGAGCACTAACATGTTGGGGGCACGCATTTTTTTCAGGAGCCAGCCGGCTGCGGCGGCCACCAGGCTCACATGCAAGCCGCTGACAGATAAAATATGAACCGCTCCGATTTTTTCGAACGCTTCTTTGATAGCTGTAGGAATATCTTTGCTACCAAGCATAATCCCGCTCAGCAATGCCGCTTCTAAAGGCGGCATCGTATCAGCAGCTACTTTCTTGAGGCGTGTCCGCAGATTAATGGCTATCTGGCGTAGCCTGCTGACGCGCCCTCTTCCCTGCAACTGCGGGACAGAGTCCCAAGCTTCTAAGCGCAACTCGATTCCGGCGATACGATGTCTAAGCCGCTCATCGGTTTCTCCCGGGTTAGCGGGTGCCTGCGCCGTGCGGATCTTGCCTGTTATGTAAATCAAAGAGCCCTCTTCCAGATTTATGCCTGCCTCCGTGTCTGTACCCGTACCTGCGTCCGTGTCTACCTCCCAGCTACCATTCATCACTGTTTCCGGCCATTGACAGTATACTTCCGCTTGCGCCTGCGGAACAGCCTGACCGTCTATCTCTATAATATTGAGGATAAACCTGCCCCATTGACCGGCAACCTTTTCGGGAATACTGACGATTTGGCCACGTGCCGTCACGGGATTGTAGCTTTTCTGCAAAATCCAGGCAGGGCCTGCGTCTGAAAGCTGCGCACTGCTGTGAGCCAGCCCAAACAAGAAAAAGACCGCCAACAACGATTTGGCACCCCGGTTGGGATTGCGTTTCCAGAGCATGAAGACTGCCAGCATGATCGCCAGGAGACAAGCGCCCATGACTACTGCGGATGGCCAGGGAAATGCCGTCCCACCCGCAATTCCCACGATCAGCGCCAATGCAGCCCAATAGATTAGCGGCACATTTTTCATTGCACACAAACAATTTCAACGATGGCAGCCAGCTTTTTGGGGCCGATTCCTGAGACAGCCATTAACTGATCTACGGATTGAAATGGCCCATTGGCAATGCGATAGGCAATAATGCGATCAGCCAGTGCCGGCCCGATTCCCGGCAATGAAATCAATTCTTCCTGTGGAGCGTTATTCAGATTAATCAGTTTCGGATTTGTGGGTTCAGTTTTTGAGGAGACCAAATCGGGGCTGGGAGAAACAGAGGAAACATTCGCAGAAGCAGCAGCGGCAGTCGCCGGAGCAGAGTAGAGAACTGTGCGCGGGGGCGCGGCAAGCGGCGCTCCATCATCATTATCATTATCATCATCATCATCAACAGCCGCAGCCTCTGTGACCGCTTCGCTCACGAGCTGCAGACCGGGCGGGCGCAGTATCCGCCATAGACGCCACCCGGATCCGACACCCAAGGCCAATGTAATTAAGATGAGCAGGACCTTGTCAGGACGGTTCAGTTCCATTTGGTAATCACCACCATTTTTGATTATATTTTACATTATTGGTGGCGATCGCGCAATGTTTTCATAATGTTTTCTTGCTAAATTCTGTCAATCTTGAGCACTTCCACCCGGCAATCGGACTCTATGAATCGCACGGCCGCTTCGATTACGTTATGTGCAAAGCCGGGATCGTTGCTGACTACCGCGCAGCCAATTTCAGCGTCGCATCGCGATTCCTGCAGGCCAATCTCAGCTACAGAAAGGTTGAACTTCGCTTTCAAACGCTCAATAATGCTCTTAACCACTTTTCTTTTATCCTTCAACGACTCGGATCCTAATACGCATACAGTAACTAAGCAGGATAACACATACAACGGCAGTCATCCATTCCTCTCTTTGCGATTATCAGATTATCGGCCTGTGCGCGCTGGCCGCCAAGCATACTAGAGTCCTGTCGGATGATCAATAAAGACGGTTTCCAATCCAAACCTGGTGTGCAAATGTTCCCCAAGCGCTTTGAGACCGACCGTCTCAGTGCCATAGTGGCCGAGGAAAAGCACGTTGATCCCCATGTCCTGCGCCATCGTAAAAGCGCTGTGCGCGGTTTCTCCGGTAATATAGAGCTCACAGCCCCGCCGGTGTGCCTCGGCTAGCTCGGAATCAGCCTTACCGCTGCACACAGCTACTCGAGAAACATTTTCGCGGCCGAAAGCCCACAAAGCTGGTTCTACCCCCAACTGCGCCCCTAACCGATCCGCCAAGTCGCTGCGGTGAATGCCGGGGAGCTGGCCGATATAGCCCAACGGTTTGCCTTTATGTAACACAAAAGGCTCCTGATTGGCCAAGCCAATCATACCGGCCAGAATCGCGTTGTGCCCAACTTCTTCATGGATATCGAGCGGCAAGTGGGCGGCATAGACCGCCATATCTCGGCGCAATAAGAAACGCAAGCGTCGATAGAGTGGCCCGGTAATGGGCACGGCTTCCTTCCAAAAGAGCCCGTGATGCAGCAACACCAACTGGGCACCTTCCTGATCGGCCTTGCGGAAAACCTGCTCTGCAGGATCAACAGCCAGCGCAATCTTGGTGATTTCTTGCCCGCATTCCACTTCCAGACCGTTCACACAGACGTCAGCGACCTGATCAATTTCAAGGTAATTATCAAGATAATAAACCAGTTCACTAAGTTTCATGCGATCACCCCGGTTTTCGGCATTGTTCCACTATGTTCTATGCCTATTAAGGCCCTAAAACCCCAGGTTCTCCCCGACAAATACGACAGTGAACCGTCCGGGATCCTTCTGACCCTCAATAATGGTCAGCAAATTGCACATCCGTTGCTCATGATGACATTCATGACAACTGCCTGTTATGGAACATGGCGTTTTGAGCCCCAGCCGATCGCCGTTCAAGGGACAAGCACGCTCTTTAACACGGCTAATCGCACTTTCGAGGCCGTGGACAATTTTATTCACACCGCAGGCGACAATGACTCTGCGCGGCCCGAATAACAGCGCGGCAACCCTGTTGCCAGTACCATCAATATTAATCAAGCGCCCATCGGAAGTAATGGCATTCGTTCCGCTCAAGAAGACATCTGCCAGTAAAGCATGACGCTGTACTTCCAGCCTCTGCGGTCCGGTAAGCGTTGAGTCAAAGCGGTTAAAGCTCTGATACGGGCCTTTGAGAATCCGCTCGTATAGTCCGAGTTCATGCAGTGTTACTGAGCCGCCAAATCCCACGCTGGATCCTTCTGGAATCATGTCCATCACAGCCTGCGCCGCTTCCCCTTTGGTATCAAAATAAAGGCCGTTCATGTTTCTGGATTGGAGAGCTTTGATGGTCTGCTCAGCTAATAGCCGGCCCAGACGTTTGACTGCCGGGGTACCGTTATACCGATCAATTGTCAGCATCACGCCGCACTCCCTTCTTCTTCTGACCGCAAACAATTATACGCAGTTATTATCTCTTAAAGTGGCCAGAAATTCAAGTCTGCGCATGAAGGCGCTGACACCTCTCAAAACGCGCCAGCCTTTGCTATGATTGGATTGTACTCCTTGACATGGTATCTATTTCAGCATATAATTTTGACTGACTGGTCGGTACAATAACCGTTGGTCATATTCTGACGGAGGTATTATTTATGATGCAAAAATTTGCAACATTCGTTGTACGCAATCGCATTCTATTCTTAGCATTAGCTCTCCTGCTTTGCATTCCAGCAGCATATGGCGTCGCCAATGTAGCCATCGAATATGACCTACTCACTTATCTTCCCAATTCACTCAATTCCATACAAGGCCTCAATATCCTGAATCGGGAGTTCGGATTTTCTTCCACCGCTAATGTCGTTGTACGCGATTGCCCGGAGTGGCAAGTCCAGGAGTTAAAGCAATGTTTGGAACAAGTCGAGGGCGTCAGCGGCGTTTTCTGGCTTTCTGATATTTCCGATTACACGATTCCCAAAGAGTATCAGCAAGACATGGTTGATCAGTTTTATCGCGGTGACGCCACCATTCTGCAGGTAGCCTTTCCCACCGGCAGTTCTTCCCCGGAGACTCGTAAGGCCGTTAATGAGATTAAAGGGGTCCTTACCGAAAATCAGGATATAATCGGAACCATGGTTACCACTTTGGAGGTTCAGGAAGTATCCGAAAAAGAGAAGATTCCTATGTTGCTAGTCGCGGTGGCCTTAGTAATCGGAGTACTCCTGATTACCATGCCTTCTGTGATTACCCCGTTTCTTTTCCTCTTGACACTCGGTCTGAGCATTCTCTACAACATGGGGTTAGTATATTTTATGGGCGGACGCATGTCCTATATCACCAGTTCCGTAGTTGCAGCGCTACAGTTGGGAGTTACGATGGATTACTGCATCTTCCTGTTGCATCGCTTTGAAGAGGAAACCAGCCGCGGCTTGAATCTCGAAGATGCTATGGTGAAAGCCTTAAGTCGCACAATCACTGCCATCATATCCAGCTCGCTGACGACCGTCGCCGGGTTTATTGCCCTGGGTCTTATGAAAGTAGAAATCGGTGCAGACCTGGGTTTCACCATGGCCCGGGGAGTTTTCATTTCTGTCATCACCACCATTTTTGTGTTGCCTTCCCTCCTGATTGTCTGTGCCCCTCTGATCAAAAAGCTGCGGCATCGTCCCCTGCTTCCAGCGTTTTCACGACTGGGCCGGATGGTTTCGCGCTTTCGCATACCAATTTTTATCCTCCTGATCATGATTGCCATTCCGGCATGGTACGGCCAAAGCAATCTGGAAGTGTCCTATGACATGGAGCGCAGCTTTCCGCAATCGCTCCCTTCGATGCAGGCGCTGAGCAGATTCCGGGAAAAATATGACCTCGCCGACTCGGCCAACCTGATCACCAAAGGGCTGGAACCTTGGGAAACACTCGCACTGGATCAGCAGATCAGAAGTATTCCGGGGATCCGCAGCACTTCATCCTTTTTCAGCCTGGTCGGATCTGGTATTCCCGACATATTTGTGCCATCCGCTGTCAGTGATCGATTTTACTCCAATGATTATTACAATATGAGTATCACTTTACAGGAGAAATCCAATTCTCCCGTTAGCGAGGCGGCTTATGAAGAGATCCGCCAATCCGTTATTAAACCGGATCAAGAAATGTATCTAACCGGGCAAGCTATTATTGACTACGACATGCGGCAGCTCTGCAAGAAAGATCTGACCTTTATTGACTGGATTTCAGTACTGGCTGTCGGCCTGATTATCGCACTCGCTTTCCGTTCGCTAAGCATCCCTGTTTTGCTGGTTTTTATCATTCAGGTTGCCATTTGGATTAATAAGAGCTTCGCCTTTTATGCCGGGAATAATATGTACTACTTTTCTGTGATTGCTCTTGGTACCATTCAGCTTGGCTCAACAGTGGACTACGCCATTCTGATGACCACCAGATTTCAGGAAGAACGTCTTAACTATCCGCCGCGGGTGGCTATTACTCGAGCTACCAATGAATGCGCCAGTTCCATTTTCACAAGTGCCTTAACGCTATGTGCGGCCATGATTGGGATCGGTCTAATGAACAGCCTGACGCTCGTGAAAGAACTGGCTATGTTACTAGCCCGCGGTTCGATCATCAGCATGCTGGCGGTTTCAATACTGTTACCGGCGGCGTTGTTACTTTTGGATCCGGTTTTCTCCATAACATCGCTCAAATGGCCTTCTCGCAAAAACCCGAAGGCCTGAAGCCCGCTATTTTTTACAAACTGCCAGGAGGATATTATGATGCACAATTCACGGCATGGCAAAAGACTGTTGATCTTGATCAGCGTTTCATTTCTGACTGCATTGGCTGGTTCCGTACAGGCTCAATTTACGACTCTTGCTCAAACTCAGGCTCAAGCTCAAACTCAGGCCAAACCGACCATTTATAAGTATGAAACGGTCTATGCCACACTCAATAGTAGTGGTGCCGTTGCGGACATAACCGTAGTGGACTGGCTCCGAATATACGGTACCGGCCGCTTCGAAATATTAGATCCTACCAAACTGACCGGAATTCAGAATTTGAGAGGACCCGAACAGCCGACCTCCACTGCCAAAGGATATGTCTGGAATGTCAACTCATCGGGAGTAACTGATATCCAATACAGCGGTAAGTCGGATCTGCCCTTGCCATTAGTTGTGGGACTGTCATACAAACTGAATGGCAAAGCGGCCAAGGCAGAAGATATCATCGGTCGTTCCGGTCATGTAGAGATAGTCGTTAAAATAACAAACAAGCTCGGACCTTATACGCAGGAAAACGGCGCACCGGCTGTTTATATGCCAATGACAGTCATTTCTTCCGTGGAAATTGGCATGGATACCTGTTCGAACATTACTTCCGATTCGACAATGTCCACACTCATCGGCAGCAAAATGCGCTATCAATGGCTCGCTTTTCCGGATCCAGTGGCAGAAATGCGTTTTTCGTTCGAAAGCGAAGAAATTCATCTGTCAGCCTTTGATATTGTGTTAGTCCCGCAAATGCCCACCATTGCGCAGCTGGATTTTTCCGCGCAGCTGATTCCGCTCCAGAGTGCTCTGGAACAATTGGATATTGCAATGGGAGAAACTTTGGCAGGCAGTCACCAAATATATAAAGGACAGAGCGAGTTAAGCGGCGGCCTTGTGACGCTTGAAAAAGGGCTGGCCGATCTGCTGATCCTGTCCACAGCGCATTATGAAATTTTGCACGCCATTAACAATCAACTCAGCCCCTTCTCCAAAGATAAGCTTACACAGGTTTCATCAAGCTTTGACTTATTGGCGCAAGGGCTCTCTCAGGCTTACGATGGTACCGGGCAGCTCCAGCAATTAAATGCCGTCCATCAGATGATTGTTGGCGAGCTCAAAAATGGACTTGCCGACCTGGATACTGAACAGCTAGCGCAGTTGCCGACCGCTGTGGACGAACTGGAGGATGGTCTTAAGAAACTGGAAGACGGATTACGTCTGCTGGCGCAGGCCAATGAAGGCCAAGCCACGGTGATCCAAAAACTATATGAGGCCAATCTACAAGCAGTTGAAGGTCTGAAAGCCTTCGAGAAAAAGCACTGGATACTGAAAAACTCGAAGGAATACAAGGAAATGAAGGCTTCAGTTGAACTCCAGATTGAAGTACTCAAGGCGCTGATTGATGGCGGTGAATTGCAGAATCAACGCATCCCCGGACTCAAGGAAACTGCTGCCGGCGCATTATTGATGGCCGATGAAGTGCAGGGGGCGCGCGGCTCAGTCCACGCGCTGAATCTGAACATGGATGGAATGCTTACCAGTCTCTCAGATATGCAAACCGCAGTTGACATCTTGGCCCAGGGCGGAGAAATTAAAGGCCGCGCCGTGCCCGGGCTTGATACCGCCGGTACCGGGCTGCAAAGTCTGGCGGAAGGCCTGAATACGATGAAAACGTCTGTGAACTCCTTTATGGGACAAGTTGGAGAAATTATGGGACTCGGCATTCTGCGGGACGCTATCTCAGCCATGCTTAATGGTGACGAGATTCAGGGCCAGACCATCCCCGACTTTAACACGATGATAACAGGTTTAAAGGCCGCACAGGCCGGGGTTGCCGCAGTACTGGATGGTTCCAAACAGCTCAGCAAAGGCCAGTTGCAGTTATCAGAAGGTTTCGGAAGAATCCGGGCCGAAGGCATTGTGCCAATTAGAACGGCAGTCAAGGAAGGCGTTGAAGAGTTGACCCGTCAAAACGCTGCTATGGGAATTATGGCGCGCAAGATGGAAAGTTATGATACATTTGCTGGCAAACCGCAGGAGGCGCTGGGCGAAGTGCGGTTTATGTTCCGTATTCCAGCGACTAAGCCCAAACCCTGAAAGGTTTCGGAAGGAGGGTAACACTCCATGCACTATTCCGTAAATGCCCCCCGCAGGGATGAAAGAGTCAAGGACGGGGACGAAAAGGTTAATACCAAAGAAGTAATTTTTGAGCAGGCTCTGCGCATCTTCTCCGAAAAGGGCTTTGAAAGGGCTACTATCGAAGAAATCGCCGATCAGGCCGGTATTGCAAAGGGTACATTTTACTATCATTTTAAGAGTAAATCCGAATTGTTTGAGTTTCTGCTGCAGCAGGGTACTCATATCCTTATGGACAATACTATGACCGCCCTGCAAAAAGGCGGTACAGTGGTGGAACGCCTCGAAGCGGTCATCAATGAGCTGTTATCCTTTTTCCAGGATTATCAGGAATTCTGCCGGATGATCTTTTCGGAGATTTTAGGCCCGGCTGCCGCCCCTACGCGTTGGGAGGAGATCTTCAAGCCGGACAGGCAGAAATACCTGCTCCCTGTAATCGAGCTGATCCGGGAAGGTCAGGAGCAGGGTATCATCAGGAATATCAGTCCACAGACAGCCTTACAAGCCATTTTAGGCACAATCAGCACCATTGCCATGACTCAGATATTTCACGGCGAACATTTTGATAAAATGAAGGTTTCCAGCCAAATTCGTGAAATCCTGTTTCATGGAATTCTGGTGGCCTGAGGCGCAGGCACCACAGTCGCGCAGGCGCTGACGGACTTTTATAGATCAGGTATTTGCCAGTCGATCGCCGACTGGCTGTTTTTTTGCAGAAAAGCATTTGCTTTTGAAAAATGGCGACAGCCATAAAAGCCGCTCACCGATAAGGGGCTTGGATGAGCGGCCGTAAGCAAGAGATGTCGGCTATTGGTAATTAGCTTGGCTTTGCTTTTGGAATTGTTGCCGTTCTCTCTTCATAGACATTTGTCTTAGAGATTCCTGCTTCGTCCATCGGCACCGCCATAAGGCTGAACCTCCGATGTCTACAGGCGTGACTTCCCGGGGAACTCCCGGTAGTGACACTTAACCAGCCAGTGTCAAGAGGTTTTTCGCCGCGTTAATATCCCGATCATGATGCGTTCCGCAAGCTGGACATGTCCATTCGCGGATGGAAAGCGGCATTTTTTCCTGTACGGCACCGCATGCTGAACACGTTTTGCTGCTGGGGTAGAATCGATTTGCTACCACCAGCCGAGAACCGTACCACTTGGTTTTGTACTCAAGCTGCCGACGGAATTCTCCCCAGCCAACATCGGCGATATGCCGGGCCAGACACGCATTCTGCAGCATTCCGCTGACGTTCAGATCTTCCACCACGATCACTGACTTGGTTTTTGCCAGTTCCGTAGTGAGCTTGTGCAGGAAGTCTTGCCGAATATTGCGGACACGTCGATGAAGCCGAGCAAGCTGTAACGCAGATTTCTTGCGATTCCGGGAGCCCTTTTGTTTACGGCTGTGCCGCCGTTGTCTGCGGCGAAGCAGCTTAAAATAGCGATTCAGCGGTTTTGGATCCGCGATTTTGACGCTCTCACTACCGCTGACGATGGTCGCGAAATGGCTCAAGCCGACATCGATACCAGCGGCCGGACCTTGCACCTGGATCGGATCGCAAATTTCCATCTCAACGGCCAGACTTACGAACCAACGATCTGCTTCGCGTCTTACAGTAGCCGAAAGAATTCGGCCTTGAACCTCCGTAGCCTCTTTAACACGTATTTTCCCAAACCGCGGCATCTGGATATGACGTTCAAAAACGTGAATCGCGCCCGTTAACCGGAAAGAATCATGACGACCTTTCTTCTTAAACTTTGGAAATCCAACTTTGCGCCCGGTTTTCAGTCCACGAAAGAAATTTTGGAACGCCCGGTCCAGATCACGTAAAGCTTCTTGCGGAGCGCATTTGGACACCTCATACATCCACGGAAGATCGACTTTCTTCAAAACGTTCAGTTCTCGGTGTTGTTCGATGGCATTAGTGCTTTTCTTTTCACTTTCCCACAAAGCAATGCGGCGCGCAAGGCCCCAGTTATAGGCAAATCGGGCTGTCCCGGCATGCTTCGCAAGCAAAATGCGCTCATGGGTGTTGGGATCCAACTCATATCGGTAAGCACGGTTTATTAGCATATTCGATAACCTCCATCGCTTTTTGCGCCTTGTTACGGGCAAAACGCCGCCCATAGAGCCGTGCACAGAACGATGCAAGTCTCGATGCTCAATTATTATGGTCATGCGCCTAATTTTCGCCGTGGTAAGGATCCTGACACAGAATAAACCGCTCGCGTCCCGGCGTAGGCGGTCAGTTTTGGCGCTGTAAAAATGTGATATATGTCGGATATACTATTTTATGAATCCCCGTCTGCCGCTGCCTACGCAAGCGATTGTGGCTGCTCAACTCACCGCCCATCAGCTAAAGAACAGAATTTTGATCATCAGTCCAGCTAAGACCAGCCCGAAAACCGGCTTAATGAGTGCTGCGCCTTTCTTGATGGCCAAACCGGAGCCGAGATAATTCCCAGCTATATTGCAGCAAGCCATAATCAGAGCTGGCAGAACCATTACTTTGCCTGCCAGCGCAAACGAAATCAGGGCCGAAATATTGCTCCCGAAATTGACCAGTTTGGCATTGGCGTTCGCGCGCAAGAAGCCGAATTTAAATATCAGCACAAACAAAAACACTAAAAATGTCCCGGTACCCGGACCGAAGAATCCGTCATAAAAACCGATTACGCCTCCTACGATGACCGCCATGACCCGGTCGCGCCGCGAGGCCTTCGTGAAATGATCTTCTGCACCAAATTGGCGCCTAAAAAAGGTTATGACGGCGACCACTATGATCAACGGCGGAATCAGCATCATGAGTTTATCGGAAGGGATCAGCAGAGCAACCCGTGCGCCCCCTACTGATCCCACCAAGGCCGCGATCGCGGCCGGCACCGCGATTGAGGGCGTGATTAACCGGCGTTTCAGATAGCGGGCCACCCCCACTGACGTCCCCAGGCAGCTCTGTACTTTATTGGTGCCCAGGGCAATATGCGGGGGGACCCCGGCTGCCAGCAATGCTGGCAGCGATATTAGCCCGCCACCCCCCGCCAGTGAATCAACCAGACCCGCAAAAAAACCGGCGCAGGCAAGGAATAAATATGTAGTTGCCGTCATATGAGCACTTCCTTTACCGCTCGACGATGACGGCGATACCCTGGCCACCACCAATACACAAAGTGGCCAAGCCTTTCTGTGCATTGCGAGCCTTCATGGCATAGAGCAGGGTCACCAGGATACGCGCACCGGATGCTCCCACGGGATGACCGAGCGCGATGGCACCGCCGTTGACGTTGACAAGTGCCGGATCCCAGCCCAACTCACGGGTAACTCCGAGCGATTGAGCGGCGAACGCTTCGTTAGCCTCAATCAGCTGCAGGTCCTTAATACTCAGCCCTGCTTTTGCCAGAGCTTTCTTTGTGGCCGGTACAGGGCCCAGACCCATATACGCCGGGTCAACACCAGCTGAAGCGTAGGAACGAATGACTGCCAGAGGAGTAACACCAAGCTGCTGAGCTTTCTTGGCGGAACAAACTACGACAGCAGCAGCTCCGTCATTAATTCCAGAAGCGTTGCCAGCCGTAACCGTGCCCCCGTCCTTTTTGAAGGCCGGGCGCAGCTTCGCCAGCTGCTCCAAGGTCGAACCGGCACGCGGAAACTCATCCGTATCGAAAACGACCGGGTCCCCTTTACGCTGCGGGATCATAACCGGTGTTATTTCTTCTTTGAAATGTCCGCCTTTGATAGCCGCTTCAGCCTTATGCTGACTGGCCAGTGCAAATTGATCTTGTTCTTCGCGGGTGATACCATATTTTTCTGCGACGTTCTCCGCTGTAATACCCATATGACAATTGCCTGTCGCGCAGGTGAGACCGTCCTGAATCATTGAGTCCACAATTTGATCATGGCCCATCCGATAACCGGCACGCGCTTTTGGCAGCAAATACGGGGCCAGGGACATGTTTTCCATTCCACCTGCCACTACTAACTCGGCATCGCCGATCGCCACAGCCTGCGCCGCCAAGGCAATCGCTTTCAAGCCTGAACCGCAAACCTTGTTTACCGTCATCGACGGTACTTCAAAGGGAATACCCGCTTTGAGTGAGGCCTGCCTGGTTGGATTCTGGCCTAATCCGGCCTGCAAAATCTGACCCATGATTACTTCATTGACTTCTCCCGGGGCGGCGTTGGCGCGCTGCAGCGCTTCCTTAATAACGACCGTTCCCAAATCAACCGCCGGCGTATTAGCAAGGGTTCCCATAAAGCTTCCGATTGCGGTCCGTACCGCACTGGCAATGACTACTTCGTTCATTCATACTCCTCCCAGAAAATAGTCGGCCGTTGGCCATATGAAACGAGATTCAACAAGCGAGCCGTTTGTACCTTCTGTCAGCTGCGTTTTTCATGTTTTCGTTTATGATTTTGATTGGCCTCAAATTTGTTCGTATTTCGAATTATAATCGGTTGCGTCAGCCTGTCAGTGGGGCTATAATTAATACATGTGGGTTGCAACTGGGGACACAAGGGGACGGTTCTT
>DHDG01000042.1:28528-41365 GCA_002399265.1 Firmicutes bacterium UBA4882
CGACACAGAAGAACCGTCCCCTTTGTCCAGCCTTGGGTCAAGTAAAGGAGCGACATATTTTATGAAGCAGTTGGGCATCCTTCGCGATTTTTTCCGTGCTAACAAATGGCGTTATGTCATTGGCATCCTTTGTCTGATTTTTGTTGACAGCATGCAGTTGGTCACTCCTAAAATTACTGGTACGATTGCCGATTTGCTGCAAGAAGGTAACTTGAATAACGCGGTGTTGCTTAAATATGCCGGCATCATTGTGGGGCTGGCGATTTTGACCGCGCTGGGTCGCTATAGTTGGCGCATATACGTCATGGGTTCGGCCAGGCGCATAGATTATTATCTGCGCAACAAGCTGTTTGTCAAACTGCAGTCACTATCGGTCGGGTTTTTTAGTAAGCATAAAACCGGCGATCTCATGGCACACTCCACAAACGACATTCAGGCCGTTCGCATGGCTTTTGGCCAGGGCATCATGATGATTACTGATTCGATTTTTCTCTCCGTCATGACCATTATTATTATGTCCCAGACAATCAGTTGGAAACTGACGCTCGTGGCTCTGCTGCCACTCCCTTTCCTCGTCTTCGTCAGCGTGTTCTTTGGCAGGCAAATCCACCACCGCTTTCGTGCCGTGCAGGAGTCTTTCTCGAAACTGACCGACAAGACACAGGAAAGCTTGTCCGGCATCAGAGTCGTAAAGTCTTTTGTCCAAGAAAGGCCGGAAATCAAGTCCTTTGAAGAACATAATATGCATAATGTCGATATGAACATGAAGCTGGTGCGCATTTGGGGCTTGTTCTTCCCACTGATTCAGTTCATTTCCGCGTTGAGCTTTATCGCGGTCATTGGCTATGGCGGCATGCTGGTCGTCAATTCCCAGATATCCCTGGGAGGTTTTGTGGCCTTCATCAGCTACCTCGGCTTATTAACCTGGCCTATCATGGCCATCGGATGGGTCATTAACATGATTCAGAGAGGCACGGCCTCCCTGGAACGCCTGAATGCGATTTTTGCAGAAATCCCCGATGTGGCTGATCATGAAAACACGCTGCCGATTGAGCATATCGATGGCGCTGTTTCGATCAGGAGCCTCTCTTTCACCTACCCGGGAGCCAATGTTCCCGCACTGCAGGATATCAATATCGAACTGCCCAAGGGCAAGACTCTGGCCATTATTGGCCGCACCGGTTCAGGTAAGACAACCTTGATCAATTTGTTGTTGCGCATGCACAATCCGCCCGCTGACAGCATGTTCGTGGATGGTTATGATGTCAACCTCCTGCCACTCAAAACGTTGCGTGAGGAGATCGGCTATGTACCGCAGGAAAACTTCCTTTTTTCAGCCACGATCCGCGAAAACATCGGCTTTGCAGGGACAGACTACAGTGATCGCGAGATTGAAAACGCCGCCCGGATTGCTCAGGTTTATGATAATATCGTTGAATTTCCGGATGGTTTTCAGACTATGGTGGGCGAACGCGGCGTAACACTTTCCGGAGGACAAAAACAGCGGATTAGTATTGCCAGAGCTTTGATCAAGAATCCTAAGATACTGATCCTGGATGACTCCTTGTCGGCGGTTGACACTCAGACGGAAGAAGCGATCCTAAAAGGACTGAAATCTTTCAATACCGGACGTACCAATATTATCGTCAGCCACCGCATTTCTTCAATCCGTAACGCTGATGAGATTATTGTGCTTGATGGCGGTAAAGTCGTCGAGCGTGGTAACCACGAGTCCTTATTGGACAATCGCGGCCTATATCATGATCTATATCAAAAGCAACTTTTGGAAGAAGAAATAGCGAACGTCGATTAAGATCCCGACAATGAGCGCTGCAGGAGTGATAAAATGGCTAATCAATATCATGAAGAAGAAGTAATCGGTAAGGCTTATGATTCCCGGCTGATGAAACGGCTGCTAACCTATGCCCGCCCCTACTGGAAGAATATGCTGCTGGCCGTCCTGATGCTGGCCGTAATAACTGGTGCCGAACTGGCCCGTCCGTATATAACGAAGATTGCGATTGATGATCACATGTTGGGCATCACCAAGCCAATGCAGGCCTTCGAGCCGGGCAGCGAGCCCGAGGAAGGGATCTTGTTTGAAGACCGTGTTTTTGTCAGAAGAGAGTTTAATGAAGACCCCATTTCCGGAGTACCGCTTTACCAGATGCTGCAGTATGAGAAGCGCTTCTACCTGGTCAATAATATTGCCATCAATCCGGACACGGAAGAGTTCGAAATCATCCAAACGGAACAGGGCGATCGTCTCAAGCACAATGACGTTACTTATCCTGCCCGCTTGATGGAACCTTCCGAAGTGGCTCAATTCCGGGCCGATGATAATCGGTCACTGGTCCGGTTGGCGGTCATATTCTTTGTGATTGCGCTCATCGCCTTTGTGTTCAACTATGCGCAGGTGTATCTACTGCAATACACCAGTCAGAAAATTATCCATAACATGCGTCGCCAGATTTTTACTCATCTGCAAGGCATGTCCTTATCATTTTTCGATAAAAATCCGGTCGGACGGCTTGTCACCCGCGTCACCAACGATACTGACACGCTTAATGAAATGTACGGGTCTGTACTGGTAAATTTGTTCCGTGATCTTTTCACGATTTTTGGAGTAATCGTGATTATGTTCCGACTCGACTTCAAGTTGGCACTCATCAGCCTGTCGACGTTACCTTTGATTATTCTGGCGGCGGCGATCTTCCGGCGCTATGCCCGCGAAGCTTATCGCAATGTGCGCACCGCCCTGGCCCGCATTAACTCCGCAATGTCCGAAAACATTATGGGGATGCGCATTGTCCAGATTTTTAGACAAGAAGGCAAAAAGCACCGCGAATTTGACGGGATTAATAAACTCTATTATGACGCCAGCATGCAGGAGCTCAAAGTATTTGCCATCTTCCGGCCTTTGATGGACCTGATGTTTTCTTTGGCAGTGGCGCTGCTAATCTGGTTCGGCGGCCGTCAGATCTTAGCCGGCGTAGTTTCTTTCGGACTGGTCATGGCTTTTATCAACTATATGAATCAGTTCTTCCATCCCATTATGGAGCTAACTGAAAAGTATAATATCCTGCAATCGGCAATGGCTTCTTCGGAGCGCATTTTCATGCTGCTCGATACGGAGCCGGGTGCCGAAGAAAGCATCCATGCGCAGGTGGAAGCCGTCGGGCAGCCCAAATTTAAAGGTCATATCGAATTTAAAAATGTGTGGTTTGCCTACAACAATGAAGACTGGGTACTGCGGGATGTCTCTTTTGAAATCAGACCCGGGGAAACGGCCGCTTTCGTTGGAGCTACCGGCGCAGGCAAAACTTCGATTATCAGTCTGATGTCCCGCCTGTATGAAATTCAAAAGGGTGAAATTCTGATCGACGGTGTGAACATTAAGGATTACAACCTCGCGCAGCTACGCCGCAACATCGGAGTGGTTCTGCAGGATGTCTTTATGTTCACCGGAGATATTAAAACCAATATCAGGCTCAACAATAATGACATCAGCGATGAAAAAGTCAGAGAAGTCGCTCGCTATGTCAATGCTGACAAGTTTATTGAACAAATGCCTGCGCAATATGATGAACCCGTTGTCGAACGCGGCACAACGCTTTCCGCCGGACAACGTCAGCTGCTTGCTTTTGCCAGGGCGCTGGCCTTTGACCCTTCCATCCTGGTGCTGGATGAAGCGACCGCCAATATTGATACAGAGACTGAGGTGCTGATTCAAGACGCCCTCTACCGCCTGATTAAAGACCGCACCACCATTGTGGTGGCGCATCGGCTGTCAACGATTCAGCACTCCGATAAGATTATTGTGCTCCACAAAGGAAAGATCCGCGAAATGGGCACCCATCAGGAACTGTTAGTCCGCAGGGGACTCTATTACGATTTGTACCGGCTGCAGTATAAGGATCAGTTGATCAGTTGATCAGCTGACGACTCTTAAAAAGGCTGCCCGTCGCGCATGTCGCATACGGGCAGCCTTTTCCGTTTCTAGCTTCATTGTCGATCAATAGTCTGATTTTTGCCTGGACCTGTTATTTCTTGTTGATAAAGTCCTGCATGTTTAGGAGCGGTATGGATTCGTTTGGTACAACCATGATCTCAATCTTATCGGAAATCCGTTCAATATAGGCCATTTGAACGCGGTATTGCAGGATTCTTTCGGTCAGCGACTTATCTAAGGCTTGGTTCGCCTCGGCCTCTGCCAACATTTTAATCTTCAGCGCTTTGGCCTCACCCCTGGCTCTGGTTTGAGCAATCTCAGCATCCTGCCGCGCCATTTCCAGCTCATATTCTTTCTTCTTGGATTGTTGTTCGGCGACTTGTTTCTCCTCAATCGCCTGTTCAAACTCGGCAGAAAACCTGATGTTGGAAAGGGCTACTTCGTCGATGGCAATATAATGGTCCTTCATGCGTTCTGCCAGATCCCGCGTGATTACATCCTTAACTTCCTGACGGCGCTCCAGAATCTCATCCGCATTGTACTTGGAGGTATTCATTTTGGTAATCTCGTTTAGCGCCGGGATTAGTACAATATCAACATAACTGGTGCCAATTTCTTTATAGAGCTTATGTACCTCGGAAGCAATCGGCCGGTAATTCACCACTACGGAGAATTTCATCTGCTGCAGATCACTGGTCACCGCTTCCAGATCATCAGAAAGCTTGTTGGTCCGTACATTGATGTTCTCTACATGGGATACGAAAGGAAATACAAAGTTTAGGCCTTCCGGCAAGGCGTGCTCCTGAACACCAGAGATACGGCTGAATACTACCCCGCGATGACCGGCCGGGACTACCCGCAAACTCATCGAGAGCAGCCACAAGACTGCAAATACCACTGTTGCGATTCTGCCAAAGCGACGCACCTTGACTCCCTGAAAATGCTGTTGGGAGTTGCGCGACATGACTTCGCCAACGACCATCGCCACGATCGCCGCGAGAAACAGCAAACCGAAAATAGCAATCATCTTTTTGACCACCTCCAGTTGTTTTCACTGGTTGTATACGGGTCAGCCGGATAAAAGTGTCACTTTTTTTCGTATCATATGCGGGCAGGGCACGTCATAGGATGTAATGATAACGGCGTCTGAAGGTGGTTTGTTTCGGCGGTAAGCTCATGTGTCCGGCTCACGTTGGTCTTCCGTTGGCTTTTCAGCGCCGTTATCACAATCGTCCTTCCCATGCGCACAGGCCGGCTGGGGAAAGTCCCCAGCCGGCCTATTGTTACGGGCGATTCTTAAACTGCGATCTTGTTCTTTAGGACGATCGGGCATCTGTTTTGCGCTACAGCGTCACTTCCACCAGATCGCGATCCATCTTATCCATGCAGCGCCTGATCTTGGCGGCCATCGCCGGATCGTTACCTTCACAAGCTGCTCTAATCTGGCGCAACAGATCAATGCCACGCCGGAATCCCGCCACGATGTCGCCTTCCTGGAACCCAGCCTCGCCGCGCAGTAATTCCTGGAATTCGCAGCCACAGCTCCATTTAAAAGCCTGAATGGAAAGACTGGTGTGGAAGCGGGAATCGCTGTCTTCGACGCCATGCCGATGTAGCCGCCGGATTGTCTGGCGGACACGATCGATATCAAACGGCACATCGCGGGGAGCATTCTCACCTTTACGTGGCTCATAATCAATCGCCACAATCATGCTGTTGATTTCGTCCTCGCTCCATTCGTGGAAAACACCGTCAAAAAACAATTCGGTGACCAGTAACTCCTGAGCATAAATGCTGGACGCAAATTGACCACGCGGCAGCAATTCTGCCCCTTCAATATAGCCTAGCTGCTGCAATACCGAGCGTTTTAGCGCCAGGTCCTCTTCGAAACGGCCAGCTGTCTTGATATGGCTTACGGAGCGCCGCAAAACAGCGATTTTTTCGCCCAAGGCGCGATAGCGGTGCGCCACCTTTTTGCATGCTTTCTGCCGTTCCCGAGGGCAGTTCTTCCGGGGCGTTTCCATCAACTGATCGCCCTGCTCCTGCAACCGCTCGGTTGTTGCCAAATCCGGACCACTGGCGCGTGTGCGGTTGCGACGCGTTTTTTTACGCCACTTCTCTTTTTCGCGGAAATACACGAGCGGACACCCCAGACCGTCCCTGGCTTCGCACATGCGCGCCACGATCGGCGGTAGTTCAGCCTCTTTTTCCAGCAACTCTTTTTCCAGTCGCGTTTTAACTGAGCGTGCCTGATAAGTGGCAAAATTGCGGTTCAGAATAATACGGATATCATCTTCATTATAATTACGATACAAGTTCAGCACCGAATTATAGGACAAGTTGAACTGGCTGACGAGTTCCTCAATATCACGCTCTTTGATGCTGGGGAAATCTTCACCGCGAAAACGACTCAAATCCGCCAGGATAAACACCCGACCCTCGCGATCAATGCCCCGCCGTCCTGCGCGGCCAGCCATCTGAAAATACTCCATGGTAGTCATCTTGCGGAAAGAGATTCCGTCCCACTTAGCGGGGCTGTCAAAACAGACTGTCTTAACCGGGTAATTGATGCCGACGGCAAATGTCTCCGTGGCGTACATCACCTTGACTAGGCCCATGCCAAACAGCGCTTCGATAATCTCTTTTTGGGCTGGCAGAATACCCGCATGGTGATAACCAATTCCCTTGGTTAAAAGCTGACGCAGTCTGATCAAACTGCGCAGATTCTCAATTCCATATTCTTTAGCCATTTGATCGACTACCGCTTCCACCCGGTCGCGTTCATTGGGCGTCAGAAAATTGGAGCCCTGCATTAGTTCGTAGGCCATTTCTTCACAGCCGCGCCGGCTGAATACAAAGTAGAGGCAAGGCAAGCCAAATTTGCTGATGTAGCGAATCAAATCATAATGCCGGGTTTCTTTGAAGCGTGGAGGACCGCCGGCGCGTTCCGACTTTTCCAGTAACTCACGACGGTACTCGACCAGCTCCTCCCTGCCAACTGAGCCCTTTGACTTTTCAAAGAGGGCATGCTTCAGCGGCACGGAACGCTTAAACTTGCGAATCACCGCCACTTTATGGTCTTTGATCTCACTAATCCAAGCGGCCAGTTCTTCCGCATTGGGAATCGTGGCTGATAGTCCGAGTAGGCGCATGCCGGGAGGCATAAAAATAATGGATTCCTCCCAGACCGTCCCGCGGTCCTCATCCGATAAATAGTGAATCTCATCGAAAATAATATGGGTGATACCCTCTACACGCTGCGGATCCTGATGCAGGATGTTACGGAAGATTTCCGTGGTCATCAAAGTTACGGGGGCATCCGGATTAATCACGACATCACCGGTGATAATTCCAACGCGTTCCGCGCCATAGAGGGCCTTAAATTCTTTATATTTCTGATTACTTAAGGCTTTAATCGGGGCGGTATAGATCACCTGATCCTGCCGGCGGATCACTTGATCAATCAGATAATCGGCGATCAGCGTTTTGCCAACCCCGGTGGGTGCAGAAACCAAAACCGAATTACCGGCCATCAGCTCATCGATGGCTTCCACCTGAAAGGGATCTAGGGTAAACTCGCGATAAGTCACGACGCGTTGCTCCGTCGCTGGTGGCGATTGTTTGTTATCTTGATAGTCCTGATATTCCAATATGCATTTCCCTCTATTACTGATTATTCTAACACTGCCAGAATAAAAGCTTCCATCTGTTCAGCACTCATTGTGCCAATATGACTCTCTCGTACTCTTCCTTCAGTATCCAGGATCATCGTCGTAGGAATAGCACGAATTTTATGCTCGTTGTTGAGCTTCTCGTTGACGTCAAGAAAGACCGGAAACGTATACGCGTTTTTTCCCATGAATTTGCGGACTGTGTTAGCTGATTCTGCACTGATGGTAAAGAACTGAATCCGGTCGCCATATTTCAGGTACATTTGCTGCAGATCCGGCAGTTCCTCCCGACAAGGCCCACACCAGGTTGCCCAGAAGTTAAGGAAGACGGGTTTGCCGCGCAGCGACTCCAGTGTAACGGAGGGGTCGATAAAACCGTCATTTTCATTTCCATTACTGCTATTATTGCCGGGTTTGCGCTGGCACCCCGCAACCACTACTAATGTCAATATCATGAACCCAATCAAGAGGATGTGCTTCTTCATATTAACACCCCGCTTTAGTATTATGAGCTTATTTTTGCATGACAACCGGAAAATGTCAACCTCTTCCCCTTTAGGCGCGGCACCGCCAGCCGTAAGTTCCCGCCTGCCAGGCGCAGCGCTGATAAGTGTGCCTTGTCCGGTCGCAAACTGGATCGTCACAACGTATGATGTGAATGCCGTAAAGGAGGTATTCTCATGCTTTTTTCTTATCCACGCCAAATCCAGCTCCCCGATGGCAGCATGCTGCCGTTCATTAATCTCGATAACGCCGCCAGTACCCAGTCCTTGGACATTGTCACGCAGAAGACTGCTGAATTTTTGTCTTGTTATGCAAGTGTGCACCGGGGTAGCGGCTTTTTATCACGACTATCCACCAGAGCATTTGAGGAAGCCCGTCGAAGGCTGCTCTACTTCGTCGGCGCTTCCTTTGAATTGGATACGGCGATTTTTGTCAAGAACACTACGGAAGCCATCAATAAATTGGCTAACCGGCTGAACCTGCAGCCGGATGATGTCGTGATCATTTCTGAAATGGAACACCACTCCAATGATTTGCCCTGGCGCAAAAAGGCCCGGGTGGTCAAAGCCAGAGTTGATATTAGTGGCGCGCTCGACCTTGATGATCTATGCTCTAAAATAAGAAAACACGCTGCCCGCCTAAAACTGGTCTCGATTACGGGGGCGTCGAATGTAACCGGGTATATTAATGATCTGAGAACCATCGCCCGTCTGGCGCATACTTATGGCGCCCCGCTACTGGTAGACGCCGCCCAGTTAGCCCCGCACCGGCGAATTCATATGATGCCCCATGGTCATCCGGAACATTTGGATTTTATAGTTTTTTCCGGACATAAAATGTATGCCCCTTTTGGCAGTGGAGTCTTAATCGGGCCCAGACAGTTTTTCCAGGCGGGAGATCCGGATTATAGCGGCGGCGGTACAGTGCGTTCCGTGACTAATGACTCGGTAATTTGGGCGCCTCCGCCAGAAAAAGAAGAAGCCGGATCGCCAAACGTAGTCGGAGCAGTTGCCATGGGCATAGCGGCGGAAGTGCTCTCCCAGACCGGCATGCGGCAAGTTATGCTCCACGAACAAGGGCTGCTTGACACGCTGCTCGTCCGATTAAGGCGTATCCCGAATCTGACTTTGTATGGCAGCGCCTTCGCAGACCCCACCCGCCTTGGTGTAGTGGCGTTCAACATCCAGGGACTGCATCACTTTCTGGCGGCCCGCGCATTGGCAGGTGAAGCTGGCATCAGCGTAAGGAACGGCTGCTTTTGCGCTCACCCTTACGTGCACCGCCTGCTGAACATGTCACCACCTGATATCGATCACTACGCTAACTTGGCCGGTCAGGGGAAGCTCGCCGCGGTGCCTGGCATGGTACGCATTAGTATAGGACTATATAATAATGTGAACGATATTGAAAAAGCTGCCGCTGCGATCGCCGAATTAGCAAAGGATCCGCAACATTATGCCGAAAAGTATCGCTACACTGAGCCTTTCAGTGAGCTGGCTACGGATCCACGGCGATTCTTTAAAATATGACCGGATTGGAACTTTGGGGACGGCGGAACTTTGGGGACGGTTCTAAAAGTTCCAAATCCCAAATGATGGCAAACGGAACTTTTAGAACCGTCCCCAAAGTTCCGCCGCTGTATGAAGGAATTTGCGCTGCCGGGCGTCGAATTAACAACGGTTGCACGATTACAATCATGAAAGGTGATCCGCATGAAAGCGCTGGCGCTCTTTTCCGGTGGCCTGGATAGTATCCTCGCGGTACGCATTGTCCAGGAGGCTGGAATCACGGTCGAAGCGGTCCATTTTTTGATTCCCGTATTGTCCGATTACCACCGTCTGCCGGAACATAACGCCCGGGTGATCGAATCGGCGCGCCAATTGCAGGTTAAGCTGCATCTTGTCGAACTGGGCGAAGACTATCTGCGCATCATTGAAAATCCATCTTTCGGCTACGGCAAAAACATGAATCCTTGCATTGACTGCCGCATCTTCCTGTTGAAGGAAGCTGCCAAATTAATGCACCACATCGGTGCTTCTTTTCTGGTCACTGGGGAAGTACTCGGACAGAGGCCCAAGTCCCAGCACGAGGCGGCATTTAACATTGCGGAACGGGAATCCGGACTGAAGGGCTTAATTCTGCGTCCCCTGTCAGCACATCGGTTACCGCCGACGATTCCCGAAGAACAGGGCTGGATTGCGCGCGAAAAACTGCTTGGCATTGTCGGACGCGGGCGTAACACTCAGATTGAACTGGCGCAACACTGGGGCCTAACATACCCTGGTCCGGGGGGTGGCTGCCTGTTGACCATGCAAGATTATTCCCGCCGCTTAAGCGAGTTGCTAAAAACGCAGTCCCGCCTGGACATGGAAAACGTAAGGCTGCTGCGTTTTGGTCGCCATTTCCGGTTGAGCGATGACTGCAAGGCGGTCGTTGGACGCGACCGCCTGGAAAACCTCGCCCTCATGTGGATTTATAAGGCCCGCCCAGCTGGCAAAACTCTGCTGACAATTAAAGAGCTGAAAGGCCCGCTGACTTTGCTGACTGGCCCGGCCGATCTGGACATGCTGCGCAGGGCAGCCGCTATTACCGCCAGATACGCCCATGTCGCTGAAGGAGACCGCGTGTCAGCAAAAGGACTCACCAATGGCCGAAAGCATCTGCTTATTCCGGATGTGATGGCGCTGACGCCGAAAGAAACGGATCGTCTGCGTATTAAGTAGTGCGCGCACAGAGCGGCACGGGCCTCAGGCAGCCAGGCAATCTGGCAGCCACAACGGCCTCAGGCAGCCAATAGCTTCAGCAAGCTGATAATATCATTATCAGTCAAATTCATGTTGAACATTGCCACTTCAAACACCAGGTTGCCGCATTGTAGAAAAATCTGCTGATCATTAGTTACCACGCCTGCATCATCGTGATAATTGGCCTCAGACCAGATGCAGCGCGTGCCTATTGCTGGTTCGAGCCGCCGCACTTTCTGAAAAGCACTGTTTTCCCGTACGGCGATATCGCTCCATTGAGCGAGCATTAACTGCTCCTCGCCATCCAGAAAGTCGGCGGCGTTGACCGGATCCAGATAATAAAACGCGGTCACCAGCATTCTGCGCGGATCGGAGCCATCATCAGTACTACTGCTAAAGAGTCTGGTGCGGCCTGTCAGATAACTCTGCAGATAACGTTCTGTCGATTCATTCCCCAAGCGCGAAAATCCCAGGCGGATCATTAGTTCGGAAGCTGAGAATGTCTCCCGCTCCCAAGTCCCTTCCGGTAAGAAGTTATCCGTTTGCAGCAGCAGTGTATCCATATCCGGCAGAACTGGTACTGGGCTCAGATATTGCTCGGGCCGGTAGATCTGTGAGGTATACTGCGGTGCTTGCAAAAACGCTTTGGCGGCAAGCTCTACGCCGCCCTCCTCATATAGACGCCTCATAAAACGCTCCCCGTAGCTGTATTGAAAGTACATAAGCAGCTCTTCCGGGTAGTTCCCTGATGCCAGCAGGCCATTGGGATCCTCCGGTTCATGAGTCGCTGCCAATTGCAGCGAGCGATCCTGATATCCTAACCGCCGGCAGATTTCGCTGGCGGTGTATACCGCGTTCCCCTCTGTAACCGCCCGATAGGCCAGCGCCTGTTCGTTATCCTGCAGGGCGGCATAATACTTCCCAGTCCCGAAACGAAAGTCATCGTTGGCATGTGTCAGTTCATGCGCCAGAATAGCATCCACCGTTTCAGTCTGCCAATTTCCGGTCAGCTTCATTTTGGGCAGCAATTCCAGCATGTTTTCCGTAACTATGTATACCTTTTTGTCGATGAAACTGTATTTTCCCAAAATGCGCCGGGAGTTTTTCAGCGCCCGGTATTCGGCCATCAATCTGGCGAGCGGATCCATCCCCTCGCCTGCCTGCTGCGTGGCAGAATCCCATTCCTGCATCAACACGTCGACGAGCTGATCGCCGGTAACCTCCAGTACTTGCAGCTGTGTTGGAAAATCCGCTCCAGTAATATCTTCGATCAGTGGGATTATGCGCTTTGCGGAGTTCTGGATGTCAATGCTGAAAGCCGGTGCCACTGAGCTGGCAGCAGCCGTGAGTCCCGTAATCAAAACGAGCAGTATTGTCAAGAACAACGGCATCAGGCGGCGCACCGTTCTGCGTTTCATAAAAGAACCTCCTCAGGCACTTAATGGGTGTCATACTATTAAACGGTTTTCCTTAAGAGATGTTCCCTCCGATGCCAACGCAATTTTCCCTTCCGGCCGTTGCCCCACTGGGATTTTAATGGAAATAGGTCTCTGGCTAGATGAATTGTACGGACAGCCCGTAACAAAATGTATGGTACATTCATAATTTACCATAAGCTGATAGACAGAGGTGAACAGGATAATGTCATGCTCATGCTCATGTCCATGTCCATGCCCAAGCAGATTATCTCTTGAAAGACTCAACACCATCATGCGCAATCCGATACAGCAGACGGTCTGCGTCCCGTGCTGCACGCCGTGTCCGACCAGCCCGCCAACCTGGTCGAACTGGCCGACCAAATTACTGAATGTCAATGTCAACGTTAATGTTAACAAACAGGAAGATTTGGGCGGCGATGCCGTCGCTAGTATTCGTGAGGCTGTGAATAACGCCCTGGACGGAAAATAATCCGGAATTTGACGGCAGTGGACTCTAATTTAGGCATGTCATGGTGATCATGCATGCG
>DHDG01000042.1:41608-74222 GCA_002399265.1 Firmicutes bacterium UBA4882
ACCCCAACTGGAGGAAGCTTCACCCGAAATCGCCAAGCTGGCCGACAATTTGTCGAACGCCATTGCCGGATTGAACAAATAGTAGGCTTTAACCAGACGGGCCTGAACAAGGCCCGTTCTTGATATCCGGAAGATTACGCAGCTTAATAAGGACGGATAGGAGAAGATCACTTTTGAATTACCCGGCCATTGTTTCCGAATCGTCCTGTTCACTTCCAGAATCGCTGCAAGATCAATTCCATATCCGGGTAGTACCCCATAGCGTCAATATCAATGGACAGGAATACGTTGAAGGCATTAATATTACGGATGCAGACCTGCGAAAGCTGCTGCATGCCAATACCGGAAAGGTGACGACCTCTGCGGTAAATCCGAGATTACTGGCGGAAACATTTGAAAGCATTTTGCGGCAGGATCGCTCCGTTATTTTTGTCGGGCTGCCGCCCAGATTCAGCTGCACACTGCAAAATGCCCAGATAGCACGTCAGATGTGTTCTCGTCCCGAACAGATCTTTATCTATGACGGCAAATGCATCGGGATCAACCTTGGCAAACTGGCCATGGCCGCCTCACAGCTGGCTGACAGCGGCAGAACGCCGGATTTCATAATCAGTCAGCTGGATCTGCTGCGACAGCGCATGGTTTCCGCTCTTTGGTCCAGCGATATGTCAGCCATTGTGAATAACGGGAGAGCCAACGAATTATTGAAGCGCTTCGCGTCAGTGATTAGTATTCATCCAGTACTGACACTGACGCCGGATGGCGCTCCGCAGCTAATCAGGCTGACACGTACGCTTGCCCAAGGAATAGACGCACTCATTGATTTTATCAAGGCTAGAGGTATGGCGCCGGGTGAGGTTTTGTGTATTGGCCACTTTGAATCACCGGCAGCAGCCGCACAATTGGCAGCCAAGGCACGCGAACAACTAGGAACAGAGCAAATCGTCATTTTGGAGGGCGGCAATCTACTCTATCTGCATCTCGGTGCCGGTTCATTGTCGGTTTCAATCTAGACCCGGTTGCAGGCCGGTCTGCATGCAAAGGGCCCGCCCACGATACTATCAATGCTCCTTTTCATAGCAGAAAGGAGCATTCTTTATTTTGGGCGGCGGCCATGCATTTACCGTTTGCTCCCGATCGATACAAGCACTTTTCTCAGCACCTGGTCGTAAAATGATAAGCATTAACGATGATCAAAGGGGGATTTGCATGACTAGAGGAAAGATCCGGCATCTGTTCCCAGGCAACAACACATCGATCGGTTTTTTTTCACTTTATCAATACATGCCGCCACCACTGGAGAATCTGAAGCGCTACTTCATCATTAAAGGTGGTCCCGGGGTGGGCAAATCCACTTTTATGAAGGCTATTGCGGAAACAATTCTCAATATGGGCCATGATGTCGAATTGCACCACTGCTCGTCAGATAACGCTTCACTGGACGGCGTGGTGATACCCTTCCTTGGCGTGGCTTTCGTGGATGGGACCGCTCCTCATTCAATTGATCCGAAAATCCCTGGCGCAGTGGAAGAAATCATCAACCTCGGTGACTTTTGGAATGCCGCCGGCCTGCAAAAAGACCGTGTACAAATTGCAGCGGCGATTAGCGAAAACGGCCGTCTCTTCCGACGTGCCTACAGCCACCTCGCCGTTGCCAAGATCTTCCATGACGAATATGAAAGCGCTTTCAGTGAACCCGGGGTAATGGACTGGAAAGCTGTTGACCGGGAGACGCTCGAAATACTGGGGGACATTTTCAGTTCAAGCAGCCATAGCGGCCTTCAATCAGTACAGAGGCACCTGTTTGCCACCGCGATTACTCCCGATGGCCCCCAAAGTCATCTTGACAGTATCGTCGGCGGTATCAGGAAACGCTACGTAATTTCCGGCGAGTCCGGCACCGGGAAAACAACCATCCTGCGCCAGGTTGCTAATCGGGCCGCTCTCCTAGGTTTGGCGACAGAAGTATTCCACTGTGCTCTCGAACCCGCCAAAATCGACCATGTCGTTATTCCGGATTTAGGTACTGCCGTGATCAATGGGTCTATCCCGCATACTTATACTCCGGAAAAGGATGATATTGTCATAAGCACCGAACGATTCCTTAACCGCCACAAGCTGGCTGCTTTCGGCGCAGAAGCCGCAGATGCGTGGCAACGCTATGAGGACGCCTTCGCAGCTGCCATAACCTTTATTGCCAGAGCCAAACAAAACCATGACTTGCTGGAAAACTATTACATTCCCAACATGGATTTCAAAGCCATTAGTGACTTGAGAGAGCAGATCATGCGGAGAATCTTAAGCCTGAATCAATGAACGGTTTCTTCGTCCAATTCTTGTTCGTTTTTCACCTGCGCCGGCTGATCGATTCCACTCTGCGGCTCACTGTGGTGCGAAAACCAAGAGCTAAAAATTAATCCGATGCCGACGCCGACGGGTATAAAGCCCCCGATCAGCCAGGCACCCTGACCAAGACCAACCCACAACCCGATTAAGAGGAACAATGATACCATGGTTGTGATCAGGCCGGCGCGCATTAATCCGACCGCTACTTTGGATTTTGGCGCGTTAAAGAGATCCGGCGGCACGAAACCCTGCTTAATGAGAGTGATCCGTTCACGATAGGAAAAATAGCGCATAATCAGAATGAAGACCATGAGAATCAATAGTACGACAATCGGCATCACTAATTCATAATAAATCGGTGATATTGGCATCGCGGCCGCAGCCCCCTCTATAGAAATTTGACATGTGCCTTTTTACGCATCAGAAAATAAATCAGACCGGCGGAGAACGCCAAACCAACAATGATCCATGCCAGATACATAAAAACTGGATTGTGGAATAACTCTATATCTCCGCCGGCATTTGCCGACAGCGTCTTCAGGGAACTCAGCAAATGATAGACCAGGAAAGCGAAGAAGCCAAACAACAGCACCGGCCCAATCTTGGATTCCTCTTCCTGCGTTTCCGTACTAAGTGAGTTCATGACGGCCGGAAGCAGACTGGCAGGTTCCTTCCAAAGCGGCAGGGCTTCGATTTCGGTGATCAGGCTGCGCCAGCGCTGATCTTCGCAGCGGCACTGCTCGCATTCGCACAAGTGATGGCGGTAAGCGTTGATCTCCGCATCTGAGTGCGAGCCGTCAAGAATTGCATGCATCATGCCCCTCGCCTGTTCACATTTCATTTTCATCGCCTCCAGACAGTCTGACGATCTCTCGCTTCAGATAATTCCGACCACGATGCAAATGGGTTCTAACCGTCCCGATCGGTACGCCGGTAATAGAAGCAATTTCTTCATATGATAAGTCTTCAAGATGATATAAGATTAAGGCCGTTCTGTACGCCGGAGCAAGATTCATAATAGCCCGGCGCAGCAGAGCCTGGCGATAATCGTTTTCAGCAGCCTCTTCAGGGTTGGCACTGGCGTCTTCGCAGATCGGTTCCGGCAAATCGTCGATCGGCAGAGGACGTTTGCGGGCTACAACTGTCAAAGACACGCGGTAAGCAATGCGATAAATCCAAGTTGAAAACCGGGCGTCGCCCCGGAAGTCCTTTAGCGAACGCCAAGCCCTGATGAATGTCTCCTGTGCCGCATCAAATGCCTCGTCACGGTTGCCAATCACCGATAGTGCCAGGTTGTAAACATACTTTTGATACCTTTGAACCAGCACCTCGAATGCTTCCGGATTGCCTTCTGATGCTCTTTTTATCAGCTCCGTTTCGGTTTCTATAAGTGGCAAATGTTTCACCTCGTCAAAGAGCAATCTGTTCCGGATAACCATATGACTAGCGCCTTTGCATTAAAGTTTCGCATCCGAAGCGGCTTTTCCTGTAAACAAACTGAAATTGCATTAAATCAAAATCCGGAGACAAAATAAGCATTATTAATTTAACACCCCGTAATCGCTGCTATTCTCAAATAGTCGGCGTTTAACGCGGATTTTTCGCCTTGATAGGAAATGGCATTAATGGATATTATAAATATGTGATTAGCACTCGTTGTTGTTGAGTGCTAACAGATTCGAGATTGCGAAAGGAGGAACATTATATGAATTTGAAACCGCTTTACGACCGTATTGTTGTAGAGCCGCTGGCAGCGGAGGAGAAAACCAAAGGTGGCATCGTGCTCCCCGATACAGCCAAAGAAAAACCGCAAATTGGCATGGTAATTGCCGTTGGCGCTGGACGCATTGACGATAAGGGACAGCGCGTTGTCCCGGAAGTCAAAGTCGGAGAGAAAGTCATTTATGCCAGTTACGCCGGCACCGAGTTCAAAAACGACGGCGCCAAACTGCTGATCCTCAAAGAAAGTGATATCCTGGCTATTCTCGAATAACGAAAGGAGGTAACTGCCAATGGCAAAAATGCTTGCTTTTGACGAAGACGCCCGGCGTTCTCTGGAACGTGGCGTAAATACTCTGGCAGAAGCTGTTAAGATTACACTCGGCCCTAAAGGTAGAAATGTCGTTCTGGAAAAGAAATACGGATCACCGACTATTACCAATGACGGTGTCAGTATTGCCAAAGAAATCGAATTGGATGATCCTTATGAAAATCTGGGTGCTAACCTTCTGAAAGAAGTGGCCAGCAAAACAGATGATGTCGCTGGTGATGGCACTACAACCGCTACTGTTCTGGCGCAGGCCATGATTCGCGAAGGCCTGAAAAACGTAGCTGCTGGAACTAACCCCATGATTCTAAAGGGCGGTATCGAAAAAGCGGTCGCCGCAATAGTGGATGAATTGCGCCAAAACAGCAAGAGCGTGGATAGTCGCGATCAAATCGCCCATGTCGCCGCCATTTCCTCTGGTGATGTGAGTGTTGGCGAAATTATCGCCGATGCCATGGAAAAGGTCGGCAAAGACGGTGTTATCACTGTCGAAGAAAGCCAGACCATGGGCACAACGCTTGAAGTTGTGGAGGGCATGCAATTTGACCGCGGTTATGTCAATATGTACATGGTCACCGATTCCGAGCATATGGAAGCGATCCTCGATGAGCCGTACATCTTGATGACCGACAAAAAGATTAACCTCATTAGTGACCTGGTGCCCCTGCTTGAAAAGATTGTGCAACAGGGCCGCCCGATCCTGATTGTTGCAGAAGACATTGAAGGTGAAGCCTTAGCCACACTGGTACTGAATAAAATGCGCGGCACCCTGAAAGTTGTAGCTGTGAAAGCCCCTGGTTTCGGCGATCGCCGCAAGGCAATGCTCAGTGACATGGCGATTCTCACTGGCGGACAAGTCATCAGTGAAGACCTCGGGCTAAAGCTGGAGAATGTCACTCTTGATATGCTTGGTCAGGCACATCAAGTCAAAGTTACCAAGGATGACACCACCATTGTCGGTGGCAAAGGCAACGCCCAGGAGATTAAGAACCGCATTAACCAGATTAGGGTAGAAATCGAGGATACCAAAAGCGACTACGACCGTGAGAAGCTACAGGAACGCCTTGCCAAGCTGTCTGGCGGTGTGGCCGTAATTCAAGTCGGAGCCGTGACGGAAACCGAGCTGAAAGAGAAGAAACATCGCATTGAGGACGCCTTGAAAGCCACCCGCGCGGCTGTTGAGGAAGGCATTCTGGCTGGCGGAGGCACAGCGCTGCTACAGGCTGCTCCGATCATTGACAACCTGTCACTCAGTGGAGAAGAGGCGGTTGGCGCTGCCATCGTAAAGCGCGCCCTGGAAGAGCCGGTACGTCAAATCGCGATGAATGCTGGCGCCGAGGGCTCGGTGGTCGTGGAAAAAGTACGCACGCTTGAAAAAGGCGTTGGCTACAATGCCTTAATCAACAAGTACGAAAATATGATGCAGGCCGGAATTGTTGACCCAACCAAAGTCACCCGCAGTGCTCTGCAAAACGCTGCTTCGATTGCAGCGATGCTGTTGACCACTGAAGCTTTGGTAGTTGACAAACCCGAAAAGAAAGTTGCCCCCGCGAACCCCGGCATGCCGGATATGGATTAATCAAAAACGAGACAAGGGGACGGATCATGCGTCTTGTGATTACGCCAAGATGCATGATCCGTCCCCTTGTCGTCCCCTTGTCGTCCCCTTGTCTTCTGTCTTAGCTCAACTGCGCACCCATTTCAAAGGCTTTGATGTTGGCTTCCAGATACTTGCCTGGAACTAATTGCTCAATAGCTTGCAGCAGACTGGTGCGCGGCAGATCAATGATCCGCGTTGCCGCTGCAGCTCCCAGCATTACTGTGTTAGTAAACTTCAACCCGCCGGCCTCCAAGGCGATTGCGCCAGCGTCGACTAAAACTGCCTCTGGTAGCGCCTCTCTCAGGTAATCCAACACTTCCCGAAAATGATAAGGTGCTTGCCCAAGCGTGGCTGTCACTGGAGCAATCGGACGGGTATTGATGAGCGCCCGGACATTTTTATCAAGAAAACCCATTGCCCGCACAGCTTCAGCAGGTTCAAAGGCAATGAGTCCTTTGGCGTACCGTTTGGGGATCAAAGGTCCCACGTTACTGTCCCCGATCCGAACATGGCTCAAGACACATCCTTCACGCTGAGCCATTCCGATTGTCTCCGAAGTAAAGGCTGGCAAACCTGCATTAATGGCGGCGGTGGCGATCACGCGGGAGGCCAATACCGTACCTTGTCCTCCCACCCCGGCAATCAGCAAATCAGTTTTCATGTGCCTGCACCTCCGCTATGCTTCCGGAAGGACAAACTTGCGCACAAATGCCGCATCCGGTGCAAGAATCATTAATGTGGACCTTACCTTCCTTGCGTACCAATGCCGGGCAGCCGAGTTTCCCGATACAGATTCCGCAATTGGTGCAAGTAGCACTGTTAACCGCAAAGCGCATTCTGCTTCCAGTGTGCTTTAGCAGGGTCGCACAGGGCTGACGCATCACGATGAGTGCTGGCCCGGGGTACTGCAGTGCCTCCGAAGCCGTGGCGATGCTGGCGCTTAAATCAAAGGGATCGACTTCACGCACAAATTGTACTCCGCAGGCCTTAGCTACCGCCAACGGATCAACCGTAACGGTTTGTTTGCCCATCAGATTCTGCCCCACCCCTGGATTGGTCTGATTACCAGTCATCGCAGTAGTCCTGTTATCCAATACGACCATCTTGATCGGGGTATTATTAAAAACTGCGTTAATCATGCCGGGTATCCCGCTATGGAAAAATGTCGAATCTCCCAGAAATGCCACGACGGGCCGCTTCGGTTCCGCTAGTTTGAGACCTTGCGCCAATGTAAATGACGCCCCCATGCACAGACAGGTATCTACAGCGTCCAACGGTTGCGCATTGCCCAGCGTATAACATCCGATATCTCCTGTAAAGATCGCCTGGTGCTTTCTGGCGGCCTGTCCCCAGATGTAAAAAGAGGCGCGGTGCGGGCAGCCAGCACACAGAACTGGCGGCCGTACAGGCAAATCCGGCTGTGGTCGCTGTTGCATGGTATCAGAGATAGGAATGCTCTGAGCTGTCGTTGTTGTCGAGCGCATTTCTGAACCTGAGAGCGCCAGAGAGACTAAATCGGCATTCAGTTCACCAACTGGCGAGAATTTGCCGTCCTTTCTGCCACTGATAACCGTATCCAGTTGATACTTTTGCGCGATTAAGGCCAGTTCTTCCTCTAGCAGCGGATCGCCTTCCTCAACCACCAGCACCCTCCTGCAGCGCTTCATAAAGGCGGCCGCCGCTTCAGCATTGATTGGGAAAGCTGCCACTTCAAACATTGGATAGGCGGTATCATTGTCGATCGCCGCCACCCCCGTCGCCGCCGCTAACACTTCCTTGACATATCTGCGACTGACGCCACAGCAGACAATTCCCAGTTCATACCGAAGCTGCGCGCCTGGGCCTGGGGCTGGGCCTTTGCCTGCTGTTGAGCCTGCGCCCGCGCTAATTCCTGCCTCTTCAGGAATGTTGGTCAAGAGAAAAGGCGGCGCACTAAAATGTGATTGGAATTCCTGATTCATATCCCAAAGCCCTTGATGCCGGCGCCGCGATAATGCTGGAAAAATAACCCACTTACTATCTCTCTCGAAGCTCATCTTGCGCGGAACACTGTAATTGGAGCGCGCTTTTTCCCGATCAATACTGACCGAGCCTGAGCCATGGCAAAGTCTGGTGGTTGGCCTCAAAATGACCGGAACGGAGAACTTTTCGGAGAGCTCAAACGCTTCCACTGTCAAACGCAACGCCTCTTCGGGATCGGAAGGCTCCAAGACTGGCAGTTTAGCCATACGCGCATATGCGCGAGTGTCCTGCTCATTCTGAGAACTATGCGGGCCGGGATCATCAGCCGAAACGATTACCAGCCCGCCCTTAACCCCGATATACGCCAAAGTCATCATCGCATCAGCCGCAACGTTCAGACCAACCTGCTTCATAGTCACAATAGATCTGGCTCCTGAATAAGAAGCGCCGGCAGCAACCTCCAAGGCCGCTTTTTCATTTACCGACCATTCGACATAAAAACCGTAATCGGAGGCCAGGTCCGCCAAGGTCGCCACTATTTCTGAAGAAGGCGTTCCCGGATAGCCGGTAACGACATTCACCCCGGCCAATACCGCGCCCCAGGCAATGGCTTCATTGCCCAGGAGCAGTTCTTTTTTCATGGTTGATTCTCTCCCATTTGCTCACCTTGGGCTGTCTCTGCTATACTGCAAAGCTTCTGCTGCCGGATGCTGGCGTATGCCCGACTCGGGCTACGACCCCTTTCCCCCTTCTTCCTTCTCCCTTCCGCAATCCTGTACCGCCGACAGCGCTATACTCCAGTGCTATACTCCAGTGCTATACTCTTAGGTTATTATCTGATAACTAAATACCGCATAAAAAGAGAAAACCCTCCCGACGGATTCCGGAGGACCGTCGGGAGGGGCCATTTTATGAGGAGCTGTTTAGTTATTTACACGAATTGGGCGCCGACCACAATCCAGCATCCTACCGGCAGGTTGGTCGGTACCGCCCAGGGATTCAGATGCTGCAGGCATTCTACCGTTGTGTTGAATTGCTGCGCCAGATTGAAGAAAGTATCTCCCGGGCGCAGTTGATGCCAGCGCAACTGGAACCTCATGCACGGCTGCGGTGTCGCCGTAGGTGTGGTTGTCGGCGTTGTTGTTGGCGTCGTTGTGGGACCCATTTCGCTTACCCCTACAACCACCCAGCATCCTACCGGTAAGCTATTCGGATTAGCCCACGAATTCCAGAAAGCCAGGCATTCCGCTGTTGTGCCGAACATTTGTGCCAATCCAAAGAAAGTATCGCCTGGGCGTATCTGATGCCAGGTCAATTGGAAATTTCGACAGTCAGACGTTGTTGGTGACATAACGCCAACAACAATCCAGCATCCGACTGGCAGATTGGTCGGTACTGCCCAGGAATTCAAGCGCTGCAGGCATTCTACCGTTGTGTTGAATTGCTGCGCCAGATTAAAGAAGGTATCTCCCGAGCGCAGTTGATGCCAGCGCAACTGGAACCTCATGCACGGCTGCGGTGTCGCCGTTGGTGTGGTTGTCGGCGTTGTTGTCGGGGTCGTGGTGGGACCCATTTCGCTTACCCCTACAACCACCCAGCATCCAACCGGTAAAGCATTCGGATTAGCCCACGAGTTCCAGAAAGCAAGACATTCTGCTGTTGTGCCAAACATTTGTGCCAATCCAAAGAAAGTATCGCCCGAGCGTACCTGATGCCATGTCAATTGGAAATTTCGACAGTCAGACGTTGTCGGTGACATAACGCCAACAACAATCCAGCATCCGACCGGCAGATTGGTCGGTACCGCCCAGGAATTCAAGCGCTGCAGGCATTCCACCGTTGTATTGAATTGCTGCGCCAGATTGAAGAAAGTATCTCCCGAGCGCAGTTGATGCCAGCGCAGCTGGAACCTCATGCAGCACGACTGTGTTGCGAAATTATAGCTCATTATATCTAAGCCCCTTTCCGGCTTTTGCCGGATTACTCTCTACCATCATATGACAGGCAGGGGCTTGTGGAAACTAATCAAGCCTTAAACAGGATACAATCACGCATTTTCTGTCTCTATGACATGTACATTTGGAAGGCGGTCTGATAGTATTATGGAGGAAGCTGACTCACTTGAGTCCACAAATAGGAGGAAAACACGATGCACAGCAGGAAATCAAAAACAGGAAAACTGTTTGTTAGAATACTCTTGGTTTTCGTCATTCTCGTCATAGCATTGTCCGCCCTTAACTATAAGTTGATCATTGGCATCTATCATGGAATGACTCTTTTTGAACCGGAAAAACTGGCGGAGAACTTTTGCCGTGCCGATCAGCGCTTTCGTTCAAGATTAGTTGCCGCAGGTGGTGATGTATCTGCATTCACGTATGATCTGCAGGGGCTTCCTGAACATTACCAATATGCTGGTGAGACTAAGAGCATCACGCAGTTCGTGGAGCATACCGACACCACTGGTTTAATTGTGACCAGCGGTGACGTGATTTTATATGAGGAGTATTTTCAAGGAAACGCTGCCATGTCCAGATCCATCGTGTGGTCTGTATCCAAATCTGTGGTGTCAGCGCTAATGGGCATTGCCATAGCAGACGGATACATCAAGGACGTCTCTGACCCCGTTACAAACTACGTGCCAAGTCTGGCGGCTAGTGGGTATAATGGCGTCGCTATCGAAGATGTCTTGCAGATGTCCTCTGGCATCAGCTTTAACGAGGATTATTTTGACGCTTCCTCAGACTTCAACAAAATGGCACCAAGTTCTGTAGGACTTGGAGGTCCACTGGAGGATGTCCTGCTCACCTTAGAACGCGAACATGAGCCCGGAACAGTGCGCGAGTATGCCAGTAGCGACGCCCAAGTCTTAGGTATGGTAATCAGAGCCGCAACAGGCATGGACCTTGCTTCCTATACCGCGACAAGGTTATGGCAACCGGCTGGCATGGAATCTGATGCCTACTGGCTTACAGACAGCTCCGGTGTGGAATCGGCTTTCGGAGGCTTTAATGCCACACTGCGCGATTTGGCTCGTTTCGGTAATGTTTATCTCCATAATGGATTCTGGAATGGCAAGCAAATTATCCCGCAGGATTGGGTAAGCGCTTCAGTGACTACCGATGAAGCTCATCTATTGCCAAGCGAGCATTCGCTCGGATATGGCTATCAGTGGTGGGTGCCTGGTGGGGACGAAGGCGATTTTCTGGCGATTGGCATTTATGGACAAGTGATTTATATTAATCCCCGCCATAATATTGTGATTGCCAAGACTTCCGCCTACCGAGGGTATGAACAAGACGGTGAAGCGATGGAATTAGAAAGTGTTGCCTTTATGCGCGCGATCGCTACCGCCCTGGGAGAGACAACCGCCCAAAAAAGCGGACAATAGCATCTGACATCGAAAGACTGCCCTAATTTTGGGATTACATGCTACAAGCACGCCATGCGTGCTTGTAGCCTTGATATCTTCAGGGAAGCGGCTCAGCCGCCGTGACATTGCGCATGCCAAGCAGCAAATCATACCGGTCTCCCAACAGAGCCCCGTAATATTTGACGTTCTGAATGGGGTTCTTGTGGCCGTCTTTCCCGGGTTCACGGGTAAACATCGCGGCAATCGCAGGGCTTCCTGGCAAACCTTTCATGAAATCGTCTAACAGTTGCCTGCCAATCGAGGCCGTTTTCATTCCGGAAACGCTGCCATAGGTGTGTTCACCGCCGCTGGCACCGGCATAGATAGAAAAGACTCTGCCCCGACTCCATTCAAATTCTTTGTCTAGCCAGACGCCGACATGATCATAACTAAAGTGCGGTTCTGGAACTTTAGTTACGTGGGCGGCTCCATTCCAAGCGAAAATGCGCAATTTTTCCGGCGCGCAGTCTAGATTGTCAACATGCCAGCGAAAGTACTCCTTTATCATGGCTTCACGTTCAGCACTCCAATCAAAACCGCGTTGATCCTGACGAAAAGCCAGTTCGACACTGCGTCTGGTGCTATAGACATCAAAGGCGGCCTGCTCATAGTCGGCCATGATTTCGCGTAGCGCCGGAGCCATTTTGACAAAGGCTTCCTCAAGCAGTACTAACGTCTGATATAATTGCTCCAGGCTCCTAAATTCCTGGATGATGCTTGCGATTGCTGCTAATTCCTCGCGCTGTGGTCCTTCCGGCAGGCTCTTAATCATGTTGGTAGTCTTTCGGACAGCATAGCTGACACCATGAGAAATATCAGTGGCAATGATCACAATACGCCGCTCATGCGAGATTTTCTGGTTGTAAAGGTACAGTTTCTCCCAGAACTGACGCTGGTCCTTGGTATGGGCAGAATTGTAATAACTCCAAATGTCCATTTCATCAAGCAGGGCCGCGTCGCCGCATTCCAGGTAGCGATTCAACAACTCTGAATAGGCAAAATCGGTCTCTGGAGCGAAGTAGCGGTATCCGGCCTTCTGGTTCAGAAAGACCAGCATGCGGAAGATCATTTCCAGGTGTTCTCTGGTGCCATGGGGGCTCTCGCCATACATAATGACCCTGTTAGCTTCCGCAACTGGCAACAGAAAATCAAGATCGGAAAAGTCATCTAAGTCATCAGTCGAATTAATGATGAAATGATTCTCAGCGGCAAAGGCCAAAACGCCTTTATTAATCCCACAACCGCTGCTTAAAAGTACACCAGCCAAGAGCAACAGCGACAGCCACATCCGACTGGTTCTGCCACGAAAAGCTCTTTTATCAAAGATCATGGTCAAGATGCACCCGCCTCCTAACTATAATGTTAATGGGCTGCCAGTTGCGCAAGATCCAGCCATCTACAATGCGGAACTGACACTAATCCACACTGTGGATAAAACCTGTGGTCATATGTATAATTTTTGCGCATATACATAAGGCTCCCAAAAGCCAGAGTCTGTTAGCGCTCCTCAGGCTCCCAGGGATAAACAATCCACTCATCTGTTTCAGCGGCGGCAAAATCAGGCCGCACCTCAAGAAAGCGCGATTTGGACGGCTTGTAATGCAACACAGCCACTTCGGGCAGGCCATTCACTTCGATAATCCGCTCTCGCACAGCCATAGCTGTCTTGCCGGAATCCCAGATATCATCGACCACCAAAAGCTTACTGCCCTTCAGATAAGGGTCTGCCGGAAACTGCAAAAAAATTGGCCTTTCAAGTGTTTTTTCAACACCGGAATAGAACATCACGGAAGCGACCAGAATATTTCGCATGTCCAGTTTTTCGCTGATGAGACAAGCCGGGATCATGCCACCGCGGGTAATCGCCAGCAATGCGTCATATTTTCGGCCGCGAATCTGTTCAACAAGCTTGTCCACCAGTTCTGTCACAGTGGACCAATCCAGGTAGTGTTTATCAGCCACAGATTTCATCCTTTCCCAAAGGTCAATGTTGTGTCAAAGATCAATGTTTTGCTAACGAACAACGTCAATGCGCGTCATTTCGACATCGGCGCCGCTAATCCTGCCACCTTACAGCGACAAGCCGCCGATTCCCAAGGGAAAAGAGCGGCTTGTCCGTATTGGAAGCTTATTTTTCTTTACTTCTCAACTGCTTTGGCAATTTCAGGACGCAATCCCGGGAATTTGGCCAACCACTGTTTTCTCTCAGACCGTAATTCTTCGGTCAGCTTTTGATATTCTTCCTTGGAGTAATAGTGTTTGGGATCATAGGCTTCCATGTCAACGCTTTCAATTTTAGACGGAACCAGATAACCCCAGTCCGGATCCTGCACCCATTCAATGTCATCCAGAGCGATGTGTTTCATAACCGATGTCGTCACTTTGATGGAGATCTTCGTGCCAGCTTTGTCACCATTCTTGCCAACATTACCGGTATTGATCAGGTAGCACTCCATATCTTTGTTGGATTTGAGAATATCGAGCAGGCGATTGCCTTCCTCAGCCTCAGATCCTACGATAAACGGATTGGTTCCAACTTCACGCTTGGACTGTCCGGCTTTGGTCGGATCGCCAGCGGAGGTTTCAATCGACTCACCCAGCATAAAGTAGGCGGCCGCCTGTTCATGAGTGAGCTTGGCTACAATCGGAACGATCGTGTCTCTTCTGGTGATAAAGAGAATTTTATTAGCCTTCTGCAAGTCAATTGTGTCGTCAGTATTGGCGACGTCGCTGCGCAGGATTACGCCGCGGCCGTTACCAGTGATTACGCTGTTCATAAAATCGATCTGCCCGTCCGGTTTAATCCAGACGTTTTCGTACAGTGCCGTTGGTTTGGTGGCTGCCGAATATAGCACCGCTTGGGACGGCTCCAGGCCTTCTGTCTTGATGAAGAATCCACGTTCCGTACCATAGCAGAAACCTTTCTCATTCATCAAAACGACGTCGTCCTGCCGGATAATCACGCCTTCTTCGCCCTGCAAACCATGATCATGTAGTGTTAAAGTGGTTTTGCCGGTTCCGGAAAGCCCGAACATAATAAAGCCAACTTCCTGAAGTTTGCCACCGCGTTTTACTTTCAAGACCTTGCTGCCGGCATGCAGGCCAAGTCCACCGCGTTTTTTGATAATATACATCGCCATGCGCAGGAAGGATTTCTTGCACTCGCCGAAATAGTCGGTGCCCAATATGTAGGTTACGCCGGCTTCCGGGTGCGCGAAGATAATTCTCTCTGGCCATTCCGGCACATAGATGCTAATGATATCGGGTTCGCCTTCCGGGTTGGAGGCCTCGAAAAGCGTGTTATACCATTGCAGCGGAATGCGGGCAACATGCTTCGAGATGTAAAGCCGGCAATGCAGACGCATCTCGGGATTCTGGCACATATCACGGTCGAGGGCGATCATTTCTTTGCCCTTCAGGTACTCATGAACTTTATTGCGCAGCTCTTCAGCTTTGCTGAGTTCTATAGGCTGCTGCATCACACCAAGCTTGACGCCGTCAGGAACAATGTAGGTCATCTTTGCGCTGCGGTTTCTAACCTTGGTGACGTAGTTGGCACTGCCAAAAGCAGTGGTCATTTCTCCGGGCAGCGCCCATTCACGCATCTGCTCCGGCGCAGGGTTCACGTGTATCTTTTTGGCTTGTACCGCCTGTCTGAATGGATGCCTCAACTTAATCTACCCCCAGATATCATTTTTAGATAAAACCTGCCCCAGCAGGCATACATAACTTTGTCCTTAGCCGACTGTCCGTGGCAGCGCCAGCGCTGGTGACAGAGGCAGCGCTGGTGACAGCGTCAGCGTTTTATTAGTCGACCGTCAGCGTCTTGCTGATATTGCGCGGGAAATCCGGATCGATGCCGCGGCGTACGCTCATAAAGTAAGCCAGCAACTGAATGACTACCGTAGCTGCCATCGGTACCATGTAATAGGGTACTTCCGGCAACTCGAGCATTTGAGAAGCATTCTTGCGAATCTCCGGGCTGGCCGGGCTGATGGCAATCGCTTTGCCGTTGCGGCAAGTGACTTCGTTAATGTGCGAAATCAGCATGCCGGAGTCTTCCCGGGTACCGAGGAAGAGGATCGGGTAACCCTCAGTTACAATCGACAACGGCCCATGTTTAAATTCGGAAGAATACATGCCTTCGCAATGGCTGTAGACGACCTCCTTAATTTTAAGCGCCGCCTCCATGGCAATTGGATGGCAAAGGCCATAGCCGAGGCAATAGAGATCTTCAACAGCGTGCAATTGTTCTGCCAAATCACGACACGGTGTCTCAGCCTTCGTCAGCGTTTCCTTAATATAACGCGGCAAATCGGCAGTCAGCGCCGCAGTATTCAGACCGGGTAAGCCCCTCTTCTGGGCCAGTTTGGCGGCCAAATAGAGGAACATCACGATTTGATTCATGAACGTCTTGGTGGCCGGGACAGACATCTCCAAATCAGAAACCAGCGGGAGATGCACCTCGCTGCGAATCATCAAAGAAGAACCAAGTACGTTGACAATTCCCAGAATGCGGCCAACTTGCTTGCGTTTACAATAATTGACCACATTGATCAGATCTTTGGTTTCACCGCTCTGAGAGACGCAGACAAGCACATCATCGGGGCCGACCGTGTCGCCGAATAAGTCAATAAACTGCCCGGCAATGGCAACACAAACCGGCAATTGAGCCAGTTTCCCAAAATAATATGCCCCTTGCAGACAGGCATGATACGAAGTGCCGGAAGCGACCAGAAACACCCGGCGGGCTTTATGAATGGCGTTGACAAACTCGTCAACTTCCCGGGAGGCTTCCAGGAAATGCAGCAAGTCAGCCGCCTTCTTAGGCTGCTCATGAATTTCCTTCAGCATAAAATGCGGGAATTCGCCTTTATCGGCGTTTTCAGGAGACAGGGGGCTCAGCTCCGAAGCACGTTCAATCACATGTCCATCGCGAATATCACGGATGGTATAAGAAGTAGCGTTAAACTCAATGAATTCGCCGTCGTTAATGACAACAATCTGACGGGTTAGATCCAAAATCGAAGGTAAATCAGAAGAGCAACAAATAAAGCCTTCTCCGACTCCCAGGAATAAAGAGGAACCCATTTTTACCGTAAACAGCCGATTAGTATAGATGTCACCGATGACACAGGCATAATCGCCTTCAAGCTCCCGGGCGGCTTCAATAACCGCCTGCTCAAAGGGCAGTCCTTTATCATAATGTTTTTCGATGGCATGTACGACCATCTCGCCATCATTATCGCTGCGAACAGTGTGTCCTTCCGCACGGTATTTTTCTTGAAGCTGCGAAGTATTGACAATATTGCCGTTATGAGCGCCAATCATATTCTTGTCGCAATCATAATGCGGCTGAGCATTGCGCTGATCGGGTAATCCAAATGTCGCCCAGCGCAGCTGCATCACTCCGCGCACTCCGCTTAATGACGATAGGCTATAGCGTCGATCAACATCTTCAATTTTCCCAGTATCCTTGCGCAATTCTGTAGAACCGTCTTCATGAAAAACGCCGCACCCGACGGAATCATACCCCCGGTAAGTCAGTCTCTGGCCGGCCTTTACCAGAACAGCACCCATCGCAGGGTTTTCTTTTTCATAGACAATACCGAAAATGCCGCACATTCCAACAATCCTCCCGATACAGATAATGATAATGACGACCGAAGACTCTTCGCCATCCGGCCCTGTAATACCTGCCGGACAGCATTGATTATTTGCAGTGCTTGTGGCACTGCGTGAATCGCAATAATAGACGAAATTAATCCGAAAGCAGGAAAATCAGTTTTCAGAATGAATTCTTTTTCTGGTAGTTTTAATGTATGAACGAGTGCGTATTTCGGTTTGGCCAATTGACAAGTGCGCACGCCAGTTCAAGTTTGGGAGGAGATTTTGTGAAAGATCCACGGATTCAGAAATTAGCACATAACCTGGTCAACCAATCGGTGCGCCTGAAACCAGGCGAAAGAGTCTTAATTGAGGTCACGGGGTTTGAAGTGGCGATTATCAACGCCCTCATCAAGGAGGTATATCTGGCTGGCGGGCAGCCGTTTGTTTCGGTTAACGAGAATGAAATCCTGCGTGAGTTGCTGCTGGGGGCAGACGCCAAACAGTTGGCCAAGTGGGCTGAATGGGACGTGGCGCGCATGAAAGCCATGGATGCTTACATTGGCATTCGGGCCGGCAGTAATATGAGTCAGATGAAAGATGTGCCTGGTGAGCAAATGGACCTTTATCAAAAGAACTATGCCCTGCCGGTGCATTTTGAGAACAGAATACAGCACACCCGCTGGGTCGTGTTAAGGTATCCGAACCATGCCATGGCCCAATTGGCTGACATGAGCACGGAGGCGTTTGAAGACTTCTATTTTGATGTCTGTAATTTGGATTACAGCAAAATGGACCGCGCCATGGACGCATTGAAAGCCCGTATGGAAAAAACGGATCAGGTACATATCAAAGGGCCGGGAACCGACTTAACCTTCTCCATTAAGGGTCTGCCAGCCATCAAATGCAGCGGGCAGATGAATATTCCTGACGGTGAGATTTACACCGCCCCGGTCAAAAATTCTGTCAACGGCAAGTTAAGCTACAACACTCCCTCACTTTATCAAGGATTCACCTTTGAAAACATTGTTTTCGAATTTAAGGACGGCAAGATTATCAGCGCCCACTCGAATGATGACGAACGCATCACCAAAGTGCTGAACACCGACGAAGGTGCCCGTTATATTGGCGAATTCGCCATCGGCGTCAATCCCTTTATTGAGAAACCGATGCGGGATACGCTCTTCGACGAGAAAATCAAAGGCAGCTTCCACTTTACCCCTGGTAATGCCTATGATGATGCCTTCAACGGCAATAAGTCCGCCATCCACTGGGATCTGGTCTGCATCCAGACCGAGGCCTACGGCGGTGGCGAAATGTACTTTGACAAAGAGTTGGTCCGCAAAAACGGGCGTTTCGTGCCGGCCGACCTGCAGCTACTGAATCCGGAGAACCTAAAATAGCACAAGGGGACGGTTCTTCTGTGCTGTTTTTGTAGACACAAGGGTAGACACAAGGGGACGGTTCTTCTGTGTTGTTCGGGCTTCGAAGCTCTGGGGCAACACAGAAGAACCGTCCCCTTGTGCTAAAAGAAAAGGCTGCCCGGAAAATTCCGGACAGCCTTTTTGTTGGAGCAATTAAGCTCCCGACCACCTCTGGTCGATCATTGTTCGACCACCCCCTTCGGTGTACGGGTTATCGGGGGCCCCCGACAATTTAATTATAAACAAGCGCTCTGCCCGGGGAAAGGGCGAGAACGATTAGGTGCAGTCTTTTCCCACAGCTTCACTTAGCCCGGGCTTAATTGGCCTGGCTAAGCCGGCGATTACCGTTGCGTATTATTTTCCTGATACTATCATAGCTAAGGTGGAACTGCGCCATCAATTCTTCAACTCCGGCCCCGTTAATATAGTGCCGGACAATATCGCGGTTGCGCTCAGCCAAATCGGCGCGTATTCCGCTTCTTTCACCCCACCGGGCGTAGTTCTCGGTGGCTTTGGGTATATATATTTCTCGGCCTTGAACATACTTCTGTATTTCATTGAGTAATTCAGGCGGCAATAGCATTTCAGCACGTGAAGTAGCCAAAAGGAGTCCTCCTTTATTGCGGACAGGGCGTGCCGAAAGCGACCATTCTCCTGATCAGTCGCCACAGCCCCTAGTACCGCTTCCATGTTCCTCGCTGGATAAAATATCTTTGGGAAATGTATTTGTAGGTAACGGACTTATTCGAGTTACATTGTTACGATTTTTTATCATTTTCTTTAATTGGCACTCCTTTCTGATTAACCCCACACAGCCCCCAGTGGCAATTTGCAGTTGCCTTGCAATAACCAACAAAAAAGGCCGTGGGGTTCGATACCCACGGCCTTGTAAAGACAATAAGCTAGAAAATCCTTACAGGCACGCGGGCAGAATTATACACAGAATTGGATACAGTAAGCCCTTGGATAACCAATAATGCTCCGGTGTTGCGGAATCCGTTAGTAGTAATGATCACTCTGCCCACCTCCTTTAATTTGGTAACGGTACTATTTTACCTTTTCATCCAAGCATTGTCAATAGCCATGGCAAAAGAGTTTTATGCCGAAGGCACATCCCGCGTTGTGGTGGCATAAGATAAAATCTCTATTTGATCATATCTCATAACCGGGATTCCGGAATTACGGAAGCGAGGTTACTTTCGCGATGAACTGGGAACTCCTTGTCACGGCAATATTGGCGGTCATCGGTGGACTGACAGTGATTGGATGGCTAGCCCATTTCATTTTGCGGCGCGGTGCAATTTTGAAGCCAACAATCACGCTGCATTTCATCATCAAAAACTGTGCCACCGAAGTGGAAGGCGCTTTAAGAAGCCTCTTGTTGTTCAGCCGTCCCTTTCAAAGATGGACCTTGGGACGGATCAAGATTACTGACTGCCACAGTACCGATGAAACGGCGGCCATCGTTCGAAGGCTCGCCGCCAAAACCCCCATCATCGAGTTGATCGCTGAGTCCGCAGCAAGAGCAGGCTGTGATGGCGAATATGATGGCGGATGCGCTGGCGGATGTGACGGAGGATGCGATACTGGCATTGAGCTGATCGTCCGGGCCGGTGACATTAACGGATGGGACTTGCGCTCAGCCTGTGACGCCGTCTGCACCCTTTTAGATTAGCTTTAATGAACCTTACCGCCAATCACCAAAGCGGCGCACCGGTAAAATACGGATAGATTACGACCCCCAGTAGCGCTGTGGCCAGCGCAAACAGCCCAAAGACTGCTACGATCTTGTTCTCTTTCCACCCGGATAGCTCGAAATGATGATGAATTGGTGTCATTTTAAAAACCCTGACGCCGCGCGTTTTGAAGCTGGTCACCTGAATGATCACTGACAGCAGTTCAAACCAATATAACAGACAAATCAACGGCATCAGCAGTTCGACCCCATATATGAAAAACAGGCTCCCCACCAGTGCTCCGAGCGCTAATGATCCGGTATCGCCCATAAATACTTTGGCGGGATGATGATTAAATAATAGATAACCGATTAAGCTGCCAATCACCGCCATGATTAGCGACTGGCCGGTTACGGACGCGGCGATGATCACAAAAAAGGCCAAAGTAGGAATCAAGACTGTTGCCAACAGCCCATCGACACCGTCTGTAAAATTGACTGCGTTGACAGTGCCGGCCAATAGCAGAGAGCCCACTATGATGTAGAGCAGTCTGGGCACTGTGATACTGAGCTGACCCCAGATTTGAACCGTCTGTTCCGGACCGGTAATCAAATAGAGGAATCCTGCCGCCAGGGCCAGCTGCAAAACAAGCCTGATGCGGGCGGGTACTCCTCTGGGGTTCTTGAACACTACTTTCATTAGATCATCCGCCAGGCCAATCAGACCGTAGGCAAAAAACATCCCCAGCAGCAAAAGCGAATCTGAATCATGCAGCGCCGGAATTGCTCCGATGAGCGTGCCAATCCAAATGAGCAGTCCTCCCATTGTGGGAGTGCCCTTCTTGCTCAAGTGTGACCGCGGACCTTCTTCGCGAATGGGCTGACCGAATTTAAGTTGATGTAGCAGGGCAATAGCGGGTTTGCCGATTACTGCTACCACTGCAAACGCACCAAGAAGCGAAAGAAATGGAATGTACGGTGAATCCAAGATTGAGACGCCTCCGTTCTAATCGCAAATATCTCAGCCAATGCCAGTTATCCAGTTATACGACTAAAATTGCCGTTTTCCTGCGCGGCAACACCTGCTGTTTCATTATATATATTGTCCGAGATACGCAATTCTGCCCTGAAATTTGGGAGCGGACTCTGAGGAGGGCGGAACTTTGGGGACGGTTCTAAAAGTGCCAAATACCACAAAATGTAAAACGGCACTTTTAGAACCGTCCCCAAAGTTCCGCTGCATAGCGAAGCGTCCGTCGTTCGAACGACGGACGCTGTCCTTACTACGTATCAACAAGGCTAGGGCTCAGCCCCACTTGCCCTTATTCATATGTCCTTGCAGCTCAGCTTTAACCATCTGCTGGATTTGGTGAGCTTCAGCGGCTGCCTTTTCGAAAAGCTGCACACAGGGTGGATCAAGTTGATCCTCAATACCCTTGTGACACACCTCTTTGACCCGCTCCATCAGGTAACTCAAATCCATATGCAGTTGATTGGTGTAACGCGACTTTTCGATTAAGGCCGATACTTCATCGCTAATCGCTTCAAATTTCTCACGTGGTGCGCCACACTTGGGACATTTTCCGGGTGGCTCCGCTCCATCGAAAACAAAGCCGCATACTTGACAACGCCACTTTTTCATGCAATTCCATCTCCTCTGCCTAATATTAATATTTCAGGCTCAGTAGGTTTCAACAAATATTTCGTAATAGGCTCTCGGGTGAGCACAGGCCGGGCAGATCGCCGGGGCTTCATCGCCATCATGGATATAACCGCAATTGAGGCATTTCCAGCGCACCGGATGATCCTTCTTAAATACCGAATTCTTGTTGATGTTATCCAGTAGTTTCAAGAATCTCTTTTCGTGCTGCTCCTCTACTTCTCCAATCTCCCTGAAAACATCAGCGATTTCGGTAAAGCCTTCCTGACGGGCTATTTTTTCAAATTCCAAATACATCTCGGTGTACTCATAGTTTTCGCCCTTAGCTGCGTCCTTAAGATTAGCTGTGGTCTCGCCGATGCCGTTCAGGAATTTGAACAACCTTTTCGCATGCTCTTTTTCATTATCTGCGGTTTCAATGAAGATGTTCGCGATTTGTTCGTAGCCTTCTTTTCTGGCTGCAGAGGCATAATAGGTGTACTTATTACGCGCCTGCGATTCACCGGCAAATGCGCTCATCAGATTTTTTTCAGTTTTGCTTCCCTTAAGATCCATCGATTCAATTCCTCCTTTTTCTTAGTGCACAGTTTATTCTTATCTATATTAGCCGCATTTAGCACGGCCTAACAGCCCCTTCAAGCAAACTGCCAATCATACATTTTTCTTTGATGAACCTGTCAAATAACAATACTGTAAGTTACCCAGACAATCTTCCACATGTTCGCAGCCACAGCGCAGACAAATCCGGTCGATTTGCTCGGGAGTCAGTAAGGCTGCTTTCAGAAACCCACTCATGCCGCGCTGCAACGCCTCGGCTTCACTGGGATTCATCCGGGCAATGACGGCATTGAAATACTCCTTTTCGGCGTCAGAAAACCGTGTTGCCAGCTTCTGCCCTTTAGCACTCAGCCGTAAACGCATCGCCCGGCGGTCAGCCGGATCAGTTCCTCTGATCACCAGTACCTTCTTTTCAAGGCGATCAATTAATTTGGTAACCGCCGCATTGCTGATCTGTAATGCCTCCGCCAATTCTCCGGCAGTCGGACAGTTGTGCAACCGGATGTACCTGAGGGCATGGTATTGTGTCGTGGTCATTCCTTCGCCATCTGAATCCAGACTATGCATGGCTACTTCGGTAACCAGTGACGTCACCGCGGCCCCGAATAACTTTGTGGTAAGTATAATTGCTGCATCCGGCACATTACACGCCTCACAATCTTTAACATGGTTTAATTTTAGTATAGTTTACGTTAAGTGTCAATAGCTTTTCGTTAAATTTCCCAAAATAAACCCCCTTCTAAAAAGAGAAGGGGGTAACGAGAGACGGCGGCCGCGGCAGCCATTTCTCTGTGATAATAGTATTACCCGAAATATCAACGGTAATGACAGAAATCCTCATCACCCATGCTTTATTTCATAATCGGCCTTTACGTTCACCCCTTTTAGGGTATCTGATACCGGACATACAGTTTTGATCATCTGGATCATTTTCTCCAGGTTTTCCTGAGGAGATTTGCTGGTGATCTTCATCACAGCCCGAATTCCCTGAAACCCGGTTCTGACATTCTTGTTCTTACCCATAAATCCGTCCGGATCCAGATCACCTTCCAGGTCTACCTCAAATGCAGTTAAATCAACCCGGGCAGCCTTGGAAAATGCCCCGGCGCAAATGCACAGACATCCTCCCAATGCGCATAAGAGCAGCTCCACGGGGTTCATTGCCTGATCTGTGCCTCCCATTGTTTCGGGCTCATCCATTTGTACCTTGAAGCCGCGTACCGTTGCTTCGCAAAGCAGTCTGCCGGGCTGCAGCTGGACATTGGACTTAAATGCCTCTACAGTCATGCTCTTTTTTCGCCTCCACCGCTAGTATGCGTTATCGACAGAATATTAAAGCTGTGTAATGCCATTAGCAATCTTACCGCCTTCATAATTCCTCCCTCCCTTGGTAGTGACGTGTCAAAAACGGTTTTTTTCGCGATGGTTAAAGGTTTGTGAAGGAATTCGCGCAACAAAGACGAACCATAAGACGAACAATTAAATCATGAAGAGCAAGAATTATACACATCAAGCTCAAGAGTTTGAACATCGGAGGAGATAAACTTGTCCGACATCGTAATAAAAGAAGTTAAATCGAAAAAGGATCAAAAACAATTCATCATGTTGCCCTGGTCACTCTATAAAGGCGACCCGTTCTGGGTACCGCCTCTCATTTCGGACATGAAAGCTACCCTTAATCCGGCCAAAAACGCCCTCCTCAATTTGGGGCCTTACGCCTACTTCTTGGCTTTCAGAGATGGCAAACCGGTTGGCCGCCTGGGCGTCGGGGCAGATGACCGCCTCAACGCTGCGAAAAACCGACGTGAAGGTTACTTTACACTCTTTGAGAGCATTGGCGATTACAGCGTAGCAAAAGCCCTATTTGACAAAGCATTGAGCTGGCTGGCTGAAAGAGGTTACGATGCTGTTACCGGCCCCCAATCCCCGTCGAATGGTGATGATTACCGTGGTCTGCTGGTAAAGGGCTTTGGCTCCCAGCCAGTCCTAATGGATTCATATAACCCGCCGTTCTATGCGGATTACCTCGAAAAATACGGCTTTGCGAAGCAATTTGACCGGTTGGCTTTTTACTACGACTTGCGCAGCAACGTCACGGAACGCTTTGAACGGGGCGTTCAATATGCCATGAAACGTTACGCATTCCATTGTGATCAACTGGATAAGAAGAATATTGATTGTGCTCTGAAAGATGTCAAGCAGATTATTGATGAGGCCCATCCTGAATGGCCGGACATGATCCCGCCATCTTGGGAAGAGATTCACGCGGAAGCTGATAAACTGGTTCAACTGGCTGTGCCGGAGTTGGTATGGTTTGCCAGAACAAACGAGGCCAATCGCCCGATCGGCTTTGTCATGGCAATGCCTGACTATAATCAGGTCTTGAAAAAGATGAATGGCCGCTTGTTCCCTACCGGGGCGATCAAGTATATCTGGTACAAGCGGCGCATTACGGGTGCCCGCAGCTTCATTATGTTTGTCTCACCCGATTATCAGAAAAAGGGTGTTTCGGGAGCGCTTTACATGCACGCACTCAAGGCCGCGCTGGCTAAGGGATATGTCTATGGCGAGGGCGGAACGATCCACGAATTTAACGACAAGATGGTCCGCGATGCTATTGGGGCTGGCGGGGATCATTACAAAACTTACCGCGTCTATATTAAGCAGCTTACCCAAGAACAATCCGATCCCGCCGCTAACGAGTAATCCCCCAGATAAGTGCCTTTATAAATAATATAGATGTTTTAAGACCGGCCTTGTTGCTAAGGCCGGTCTCTTATTGATCCATTATTACTGCTTATGGTTATGACTGCTACCTAAAAACCACGGTGCCTGGAGGCCGCGCCTCAAACAACGGGCTAAACGGCTGTGGCGTCGGCAAAGGGAGCACCCCTGCGGTCTCAACTTCCAGCTCGAAGACGACAACCTGTCGGATCAGCTGATCAGCGACAAACTGGACTGTAATTCCTTCGATTTCAGCTCTGATCACGCGGCAGGCCTCTCCGGGGACTGCACCGGGCACCGGCACAGCAGCACTGAAAGGCAACGCCGCTACTTGCACAACGACCATATCAGTAGCCAAAGCCACCTGCCTGATTGTTTCAAGGATTACACCGCTGACCAGAACCTGATTTGCCAACGTTTGGCAAGTCAAATTGATAATATTTGCTGTGATGCTTGCGACCTTGAGAGCTGGAACCGCCAGTGAGACAATTACGTCGATCAGTACTTGTGTGGATCCTACTGGCATCTTATCACCTTTGCCCGGGTTTGGTTTTGCAGAAACAGAAATAGCAGTCGGTTTTCTTTTCCGGGCTGGTACATTCTATTGTCCGCTAAGGCCTACTGATCAGTGCCCCTGACACATTCTAAGGCTGCCATGCCAAGTCCACTTCGGCAATTTTTGCCAGCCCGGGATGGATCGAGCAGAGATCCTTTTTATTAATTTGATTAATATGGCACCGCCCCATTGCCGCCGCAAGTGACTGCATTTCCGCATTACAGCTGCGTAGAAAATTGGCAAGCGATTTGGCCCCTGCCTCAATATCAAATTGCTCACGACTACGTCCCGCGTTAAAAATCAGACCGGTGGGAGGCTCCCAGGGGAGTACCTTTCCGGATTGGGTATGCACCAAGGCAACCAAGGCCGCAGTTCCGATAAACACTGCGTCCGCTCCCAAGGCCAGCGCCTTTAGGAACTGCCCCGGTTCAACCAGTCCACCGCCAACCAACAATGAAATCTTTCCGCGCAGCTTGTGCAAGTCAAAGTAGTGCGCCGCTCTAATGACGGCTGGCAACGTTGGTAGACCCAAATTATCAAGCAGCGAGGCTGCACTGCCATGTGTCCCGCCTTCTGCCCCGCAGATGGCGATAGCGTCCACGCCCGCATCTACAAAAATATCCAATTCTTGCTCCAAATAGTGGGTGGCTCCGATCTTAACCCCGATTGGAACCCCGCCAGTAATGCTGCGCAACTTATTGACCAGTTTCTTCAGGTCCGTGGCATTCTCAATACCAGAGAAGCGACGCGGCATTTTATACTCCTCGCCAGGCTGAACTCCAATTAATTCTGCGAATCGTGGGTCATCCCTGGTCGTTTCCGAGCTAATCTGCACAGCAGTCCCACCAATCGAACCTCTCCCGAAAGCTATTTCGATCATATCGGCCTGCCGGATAATCTCTTCGTCATGTGCCCACTGGCCTTTTGAATACTGCAGCACCAGTTTGTCAGCGGCAGCCCTTTCTTCTTTTAAGAAGGGACCGTGCCCGGTATTAGCACAGGTTCCAACTGCTGAGGCGGCTTTGGCCAGCGCTACTTTTACCGCAGGACTCAAGGCATTACAATAGGCCATGCCCCCGATCATCACCGGCAACTGCAGCGTCAGGGGGCGTCTGGCTTTCGGACCGATCACAACATCCGTCCCAGCACTGAGCCCGTCTGCTAGTGGCATTCGAGATAAATACACCGGATTGAAAAAAAGATACTCCCATTTGGAAAAGCGTAGCGCAGTACCAAATGGCCGTTCGAGACTCTTTCCTGAGGCAGAACGCAATTCGCATTCCAAAAGTAACTGAGGTGTGAGTTTAAAAATGACAGCATACATTTCAGCCAAATTTTCGACATAGTTGTCGGTCATCAGAACCTTTGTGAAATTAGCAAAAAAGAATTTGATGATCTGTCGGCGCAACAATAGCAGAGATACCGCCATTAGTATCAGAATTACCACCCATGCCAATAGTGCTGCCCAGAATGCATGCATCGCAAGACCTCCAGTATGATTATGATTGTTCTTCAAGGCCACGATCGCCTGCCATTATCCTTTGCCAAGACTGCTATCCTAATTCTCGGTACCAGATGACACTGCCCATGAATATGCTAATCCAGGCAAAAACTCTCCCGCCGAGAGATCAGGAGGCCGTTATGCCAGCAAATCATTCAAATCATTCAGGATCTAATCCTACTGTCAGCATTATCATTCCGTGCCGTAACGAGTTGGGCCACTTGCAGTCCACTGTAGATTCAATGTTGGCTGCAGGCGGCTTGGCAGATACCGAGATTATTGTCGTTGATGATGGCTCAGAAGATGGTTCCGCCGGATTCCTGACCAATCCGGACAGTATTTACCGCGATGTCAAACTAATTAAGACCGAAAATCTAGGGGCCGCGCGCACCAGAAACCTGGGAGCAGATTATGCGTTCGGCGACATTCTGGTTTTTTGCGATGCCCACATTCGCGTTCCGCCAGGATGGACCGATACGCTGGCCAGTGCGATGGCCAGCCCTGAAGTCAGTGCCTTATGTCCTGCGATCGCCTCCATGGATCGGCCGCAGGATGCCGGATATGGCGCTACGTGGGATTCCAGCCTGGCCTTTTCCTGGCTTCCCCGCCCCATGGGATATGGGGGCGGCGGCCATCCTGTTGCTGTTCCGATAGCGCCTGGCGGCTGTCTGGCTGTTAAGAGAGAGGCTTTTACGCATGTCGGGGGTTTTCAACATAACTTCCGAGTTTGGGGATTCGATGATCAGGAATTTTCGATGCGCCTGTGGCTATTCGGTTTTGAGGTGTACGTCCACCCAGACGTGCAGATATTGCATTATTTTCGGCCCAGACATCCCTATGCAGTATCCTACCGTCATGTTGATTACAATATGCTCTGGATGGCGTTCACCCATTTTAACCAGGAGCGCTTCGCGAAAACAATAGCCCTGGCGTCGGCCAGGGCTGGTTATCTGGAGATTTTAGCGGAGGTTACAATGGCGGAGGCTGCCTGGGAACAGCGTCGCAACTATCTCACGAACCGGACCCATGACGATAATTGGTTTATGCAGCGTTTTGGAATACCGTTTTAAAGTCTGGACACGCCATAAAAAGAGCGGCCTCCGTTTGTTGATGGAGACTGCTCTTTTTCATCCAAAATATGCCCAAATCTATGCTTTACAAAAACTACTGATTCAAAAAAACTTGAACTGGCGCGGATCGGTCGGATGTCGTACCGTCCCCAAGCTGGCCATATGCATTATATCCCCACGCCCAGACGGTGCCGTCGTCCTTTAGAGCAACGGTATGACTCAATCCTGCGGTAATGGCTGTTACATTGCTTAGACCGCTGACTACAACGGGCGTGAGTCGAGGAGTCGACGTTGTGCCGTCCCCAAGCTGGCCCATATCATTCCGTCCCCAAGCCCAGACGGTGCCGTCGTTCTTTAGGGCAACGGTATGACTCATTCCTGCGGTAATGGCTGTTACATTGCTTAGGCCGCTGACTACAACGGGCGTGGGGCGAGGAGTCGACGTCGTATCGTCCCCAAGCTGGCCCATATCATTCCGTCCCCAAGCCCAGACGGTGCCGTCGTTCTTCAAAGCAGCGGTATAATAAAAACCTGCGATAATGGCTGATACATTACTTAGGTCGCTGACTACATCAGGCGTGAGTCGAGGAAGCGAAGTCGCACCGCCCCCAAGTTCGCCGTCTGAATTACTCCCCCAAGCCCAGACCGTGCCGTCATCCTTCAGAGCAACGGTATGAGAATAACCAGCGGTAATGGCTATTATATTACCAAGGCCACTGACTTGAACAGGCGTAATTCGATAAGTCCCCCTCGTACCGTCCCCAAGCTGGCCGTCTGTATTATCTCCCCCCAAACCCAGACAGTGCCGTCGTCCTTCAGAGCAACAGTATGATTACCACCTGAGGCAATGGCTGTTATGTTACTTAGGCCGCCAATTTGAAACGGCGTGAGTCGATTGGTTTCCGTACCGTCCCCAAGCTGGCCGCAATCATTCCGTCCCCAAGTCCAGACGGCGCCGTCATTCGTCAGAGCAACGGTATGAGTATTACCTCCGGTAATTGCTTTTACATTACTTAGGCCGTTGACCTGGACAGGCGTATGGCGATCAGTCGTTGTACCGTCCCCAAGCTGGCCAAATTCATTACGCCCGCACGCCCAGACAGTGCCGTTATTCTTTACTGCAAATGCGTGGGAACCTCCTGCCCCTACCTTAATCACGACCTTCCCATCCGGCCTTGCCTTTATCGAAAGGTCTTTAGTCGCTTTAGTCACTTTGAGATTTTGGGGATCAAACACCCAGCCGGGGCTGGTAGGTGTTATTGTAACAGTACCCTGCAAACCCACCTTTACCCATTTACCTTCTGAATCAGTAACTGCAATGCCATATGAACCGCATCCCAACGTAACTCCCGATAATCCTTTGCCAGTTGCTTCATTGATAACCTGGCCGGAAACGGTAAAAGGTTTCTTGTCTTTACATCCAAACAACATTATCAATAAAGCTGATAATGCCACGACACCTACGATTCTGATAATTAAGTGCAACTTTGCTCTCATTCTTTGATACCCCCAAACCCTTTAATCCTAAAACCCGTTTATTTACAGGCAGATATTCACATTGAAGGAAGATGTTCGCTTTAAAGGGAGGGGATTCCTGCAAAGAAGTTTAATCGAGTGTTTTTATCCATTCCGGCGCGATTCCTCGCGGTAATCGCCGGAGCGTATCCTCAATGACAGCGTCCCACTCACCCATGCCGTCCTGATAGCGCGAGGCCAGTTCTTGTGCGTAGGATGCATCAGCCAGCGTGGCCATTGCGGCCGCCAGGTTGGCGGGCTTGGGGGAGTAAGCCGTATCGAGTAAGGCCAGTAAAGCCTGCCGCGCCTGTGGTCCGCCCACGGCTGCCAGCAAATCTACAGCGGCGCACATCGTGTCCGGTTCAACAAGGTAGGATACGAGATAAGGGATCGCGTCCTCTCCGAAGTTGGCCACATCGTTTCTGGCGGGGTAGTTTAACAAATCAGCGGCACCGGTTCTGCCAGCTGCGGCATAATAGGCACCAATCGCCTGTTCCAGGCGGATTGGCAATTCAGGCGCCACCGCCTCGGCCACATCTCCAAATGGCACGAAGGCAATCACGAGCAGAATGATGAAATCCACAACCGGAATCAGCCAGACTAAAAGATCATTACGACGATTAGTGCGGCGGCTAGAAAGGCCACTGTGGCCACAATTAGTGCTAGAATCAATACCAGGATGCATTGTCACGGCTGCTCCCCCCTTGAGAACAAGATCAAGCTCTCTCAACATTCAACAGGATGAGCATGCCAACCTTTAGGTAAGTTTTGCTTTTCGTAGCCCGCTGGCTCTTTACATCGCTAAATTTAAGCGGCCCGCCAGATTTTGACGGGCCACTGATTGTTGCGGGATGCTCGCACTTTTGCAGAACGCTAGTTTTTCAGAAGGCCGCTCACAGATTGAATCGCTTCCGCAAGGGCCACTCTATAAAACTCACCGTTCCTCGGCTTTATTTCAACCTGTCCTTCTTTCAGCGTTTTCGGGCTGACCACGATGCGTACCGGTAATCCAATCAGATCGGCATCTTTCAGCTTCACGCCGGCACTTTCCGCCCGATCATCATAAAGTGCATCAAATCCGTCCTCTTTGAGATCATTGTAGAGCTTTTCCGCTGCCGCACTGACTTGGTCATCCGGATTGAGGCTTACCAAAGCCACCTCATAAGGCGCTACTTCTGCCGGCCATATGATCCCGGAGGCGTCATGGTTGCCGTCCACAACGGACTGCAACAGCCGGTCGAGTCCGATCCCATAGCAGCCCATTACGATTGGACGGGATGCGCCATCTTTATCTTGGAAAGTCGCTCCCATGGTGGCGGAGTATTTCAAGCCCAGCTTGAAAGTGTGTCCCAACTCAATGCCACGGTCAATGCGGAGCGGCTGCCCGCAAGCGGCACAAGATTGCCCTTCGGCGACTTCGGCAATATCCCCGGTATGATGCACCCTGAAATCACGACCAGCCACGACATTTTTGATATGCGTATCAACTTTATTGCCGCCAGCCACAAAGTTAAATGACTCGGTTACGGAAGTGTCTGCAATGATTGTAATGTTCTTCAAACCTACCGGAGAGACAAATCCTTGCACCAAGCCGGCTTTGATCAAAGTATCTTCATCAGCCAGCTGCAAATCGCCCTGCCCGGAGACCCGCGCCAGTTTGGCCAGGTTTACTTCCAGATCGCCGCGGATGGCAGCCGCCACTAGTCCATTCTGTCCGGAAAAAACCATGGTCTTCAGGAAACGCTCCGGACCCATCTTAAAGAATTCAGCCAAATCTGTGATGCTCTTAATATCAGGTGTTGCGACGGCCTCCATCGGTTTCGGTTCTTCCTGCGGAAGAACCATCAGTTTACCGACCGCGGCTTCCAGATTGGCAGCATAGCCGCAACCGGGACAAGTCACGACTTGGTCCTCGCCGACCTCGCTGACCTGAATAAACTCATGGGAATCATTGCCGCCCATCATGCCGGGATCGGCATCCGCTGCGACCACATTCAACCCGCAGCGTTTAAAAATATTGAGATAGGCCTGCACGACCAGCGGATAATAGCGGTCGAGATCCTCATTGGTATCATGAAAACTGTAAGCGTCTTTCATGGTGAACTCGCGCAACCTCATTAAACCGCCGCGGGGACGCGGTTCATCGCGTTCTTTGGTCTGAATTTGAAACACCATGAAAGGCAACTGGCGATAGGAGTTGACTATACCGCGCGCCATTTCGGTGACAGCTTCTTCGTGGGTCATGGCCAGCACGAAATCGCGCTTATTACGATCTTTCAGCCGGAAAAGCTCTGAGGCGATTGCATCATAGCGTCCACTCTCCTGCCAGAGCTCGGCGGGCTGCAGAACCGGCATGTGAACTTCCTGCCCCCCAATGGCCTCCATTTCCTGACGGATGATCTCTTCAATTCGCCGCATGACTCGCCAGCCCAGCGGCATAAAGGTAAAAATGCCACTGGCGATTTGCCTGGCCAGTCCAGCCCTAACCACCAGTTTGTAGGCATCGCTTTCAGCTTCGGACGGAGCTTCCCGGTAAGTCCGGAAAAACAGTTGTGACATACGCATTGCTAAAAATCCTCCTGTATCTCTTATTAGTATACAAAAGACCCCCGTCCCTATACAAAGGGACGGAGGTCCGTGGTACCACCCTAATTGCTGGTCACCGAATCTCAACCAGCCGCTCAAAGCCTGTAATGCCGGCACAGCACCGGACTCATCGTCCGGGGCTCCGAGGTGGGTTCAGCAGCAGCCTCTACCGGACTTACACCTACTCCGGCTCGCTTTCAGAGGAATTAACCGCTTACTGGCCTCTTCATCGCCATCATATTAATTTTGCTCATGATATGCAGCTGGCGCTTAATATGCAGTTGATGCGCACGATGCATTTGGCCCATAAAACCATTTAGCATAAGTATAACGATCCAAATTGAACGTGTCAATCGTTATTCTACGACTGTGTT
>DHDG01000042.1:74478-107312 GCA_002399265.1 Firmicutes bacterium UBA4882
CGATAGCCTACCAGATCGATAATCGTCCCTGTTATGGGCGGAGAAATGATGGCGGCTGCCTGGCTAAAAGTGTAATACAGGCCGGTATAAATGCCCATATTGCCATAGGTCGCCATTTGCCAAAGCATCGGGAAGCTGTTGGTCACGATAGCCACCCAAAACATCCCGAACAGAAACATCAGTGCCCAGAAAGAGTAGAGTGCCAAATTATGACTCAAACCAAACCGCTTAACCAGCGGTGCGTGGAAAGACATGACGATCAACAATGTCGCCACAACAGCCAGACAGGTGCGAATGGTACGCTTACGCCCGAATCGGTGCGCCACATAGCCAGAAGGAATTGCAAAAATCGCATAGGCTACGCCAACCATACCTGCGGCCAGGCTGGCGGTGCCTGATGAAGTCTTCAGGATCTCGACACTATACTTACCGATAAAAGGCAGCACGCCCTGATAGCCAAAAAACCATAAAAACAGGGCAATCAGGATATAGAGTGCACTCTTGTCATGCTGCCCGGCGATCGCCTTAATGGACTTCACGAATGGCACGCGTTCCTCACGGGCGGCGCTTTCCCGGTTCTTTTCCCGCACAAAGACAAAAACCAGAATTGTCGCCAAGATTACGAGCAATCCAGCGACTGGGAAGGGTAACCGGTCTTTGGTAGCACCCAGGAGCGGCAAAATGATATCAACATCCATCAGGCGCGCCAATCCAATCGTGCCGATGATGGCAGCGATCCCACCCATGGTATTAATGACGCCGTTCGCTTCCGATCGGTACTCACCGGGAATAGTATCTGGCATCAAAGCCACTACCGGGCCACGGGCCGATTGTTTAAACACATTGAGGAAGAAGACTGTCACAATAAGCGCCGACAGGCTGATTGCGGCAGCATATGGCAAATAGGAGAAACAGATTGCCGTCAACGGCAGTGTAATAATGATGAAGGGCATGCGCCGGCCGATCCGTGTGCGCATATTGTCCGACCATGCTGATACGATTGGTATCAAAAACAGGGCGAAAATATTGTCCAGTGTCATAATGGCGCCGATGGTCTTGTTCTGGTCTATGTACTTTCCCAGAAAAATGGGAACGTAAGTGTCATATAAGGGATCCATCAGGCCCATGGTAAAGAATCCGAACCCAATTAGGAATGTCAGGCCCAAGAACTTACGAAAACCGGTCTTTTCATTCTGCATTTCAGCCCAGCACCTCCAACACCCTTTCCGGGTGGTTTGTAATGATTCCGTCCACACCACTCTTCAGCATCGCGGCGATGTGCGCCGGATTGTCCACAGTCCACGGATTAACGGCGATACCAGCTTGATGCGCGCCTTGCACCAGTTCCGGTCGGACGCCATAAAACAGAGGATGCAGCGCATCCGCCTGCACATGCTGAGCATAAATCCAAGGATCCACCAGCCCGGCAGTATAGAGAATGCCGGTTCGGATTTCAGGTGCCTGCTTTTTACAATCCACAAGACTAAAATGGTTGAATGAGGAGATAATCGTACGTTCGCACCATGCATACTGGCGTATCAGCTGCACCACGATCTTTTCGATATCGGGATAGAGGACGACGCCGCTCTTGATCTCAATGTTCAGATCAATTCCGGACATAGTCGCCATTTCCAGCAGTTCCTCCAGTCTCGGGATCCGGGTGCCTTGAAATTCTGGGCTGAACCAAGCGCCGGCATCCAATTGCTGCAACTCCGCATATGTCTTATCGGCGACCATTCCCGCTGCACCAGTCGTACGGGCCAGCACTTCGTCATGAATCAGTACCGGAATCCCATCGCGTGTCAGTTGCACATCAGTCTCGACTCCATCCACACCCAGCTCAACAGCCTTGCGAAAAGCAGCCATCGTGTTTTCCGGACATGCACCGGACGCGCCGCGATGCGCGTAGACTTTCACTTTTCTCAACTTCGACACCTCCTACCTCCTGCACGACGTTCTGAATAACGTCGCACTATAGCGCTATAACTATACTCCGAGCTCTTGTCCGCCAGGCAATTAACTATACTCCGAGCTCTTGCCCACTCTGCAATTCCGCTTTCCGGAAGGGCTCGCGTCCGATAAACCGTGCCGCCACAAAGTTGAGCAGCGCAACTACGGCCGCCGCCACAAAAACATACTCGTAACCGGCCTGAGCCCAAAGCCAACCGCCTAAAATAGGTATAATCATGGAAAACAGATGATCAATGCTGACTCCCATTGCTAATGTCGGCGTCAGATCGTCCGGTGTGTCCGCAATTTTATACAGGTATGTGGAATGGGACATTTTGACGGCATAGAGCCATTGATCCATCATGTAGCAGAGAAAAACCAGATAGACCGCATGCTGGCCGAGTCCCAGTTTTTCGGCAAAACCGTAGCCCAGACATACGAAAACAAGCATCACTGACTCTGCAGTTATAACCCGCCTTTCCCCAAACCGATCAATTGCCCGCCCGATCAACGGCTTGATAAAGACGCCCGCCACGTTGCCAACTAATGCCAGGGCGGCAAAAGTGGCGGGCGACTGTCCGAAAATCTTAATCAGCACCCATGGCCCAAAGGTCAAAAAAACTTGCTTTCTGGTTCCGAAGAGCACATTAAGAACATAGTACAAGGTATATTTTTTCTTAAGGAAAATGCGTACTTTGGCGCGTTCTTTTCTTTGCGGTTTTATTTTAAACAATAGTACGGCGGCTCCTATAGCAGCCAGAGCGCCCAGAGCAAAAACATTGCTATATGAAAGATTCAACCTCGTAAACCCAACCCAGATAATCAACGACGCGAGTAACATGGCGGCTGTGTTAACCCCTTGCAGTTGACCAAGCCGTTTCCCAACTGCGCCTTTTTCGGCCAGCGATACTCCAACACTGGTAGCGACAGGCATATATAAATGGCCGCCCGCACTGTTGATAAACATCCAGAACGCCATCACTCCGAAAACCGGCGAAAAAAAAGCTAATCCTAATGCTCCTAATGCCGCCAGGATCATCGCGAACGCACCCAGGCGGGTATCAGGCAAAAAGCATAGCAATCCGGATATTAAGGCCACAAGCATTCCCGGAAGCTCTCGGGGAAACTCCAGCGCGCCTCGGGCAACTTCGGAAATATGAAAAGTATCATTCAGGTAGTTATTAAAAACGGTGTCATGTAATCCGGTGGCCAGGCCAGCAAGGGCTCCAACAGCCATAAAAAGAAGGAACGCTTCCTTTCCCCGTACCCGTTCGCGGATTTTTATCATCATAAGACAGATCGCCCCTTATCCTGGTAAAGTCATCGTCCAGCTGCGCCAGCCGCCGCTCAGGTTACGTAGTTTTTTGAAGCCCTTCTGGCTCAGTATTTGATATGCTAGGTACGCCCGGTAGGCAACTCCGCAATAAACAACGGTGTCACGCTCGCAGTCAACTTCCTGACAACGCGCGCGCAATTCATCAACCGGAATGTTGACAGCGTCTGCGATATGGCCCGCGCTATACTCCTGTGGTGTCCGCACATCCACAATCTGCAGCTTTGCCCCGTTCTGCAGCTGCTCAGCAAGCTCATCCGGTGTAATGACCGCCATTTCCTTCCTAAAAATATTGGCGGCGACCATACCGGCGATAATAACTGGATCTTTGGCGGATCCGAACGGCGGAGCATAAGCCAAATCCAAGCTTTCCAGATCGTCAATCCCCATCTGCGCCATCAGAGCGGTGGCAAAGACATCAATGCGTTTGTCAACACCTTTGGGGCCAATGATCTGAGCTCCCAGCAGCCGGCCATCATTACGATCCGCCGTAATTTTGATCATCATCGTTTCAGCACCCGGATAGTATCCAGCATGATCCGGCGAATGCGTATATGATATCAGCGGATCAAAACCGGCGGCGCGCGCCTCGCTTTCAGTAAGCCCGGTCTTGGCAGCCGTAAGGTCACAGATTCTGATAATCATGGTGCCCAGGACGCCGGGAAAACTGAGATTTCCTCCGGCAGCGTTAGCCCCGGCCACCCGACCCTGTTTATTGGCTGGACCCGCCAGCGGCAACCGCGTCGGCTGTCCAGTGACCAGATTGACGGTTTCAACAATATCTCCGGCTGCATAAATATCTCGGACCGAAGTACGCATGCGGTCGTCGACCACAATGCCGCCTGTCTCACCAATTTTCAGTCCGGCGGCTTGGGCGAGGTCAGCACGTTGACGCGCTCCGATGGCATTAATAACTAAGCCGCATTCGATCCGGCGCCCGCTCTTCAGCAGGACCGCCTGAACCCGACCATGGTCATCGCCCTCATAGTTGGCGACGCCGTCACCCAGGATGACGTCCACCCCTTTGCGCCGCAAGTGTGTTACCAAGGGTTCAGTCATACCAGGATCCATTTGTGGCAAAACCTGCGGGCGTAATTCAATCAGGGTGACTTTCAACCCTCTTGTTAACAGAGCTTCTGTCGTTTCCAATCCTATAAAGCCGGCACCCACTACCACGGCAGCGGTAGGGCGATGCGCTGTCAGATATTCCTGTATGGTATCGACGTCGGGAACCGTCCACATCGAAAAAGCCCCGCCGGGAATGCTGCCCGGCACCCGCAGTCTTACCGGTTCATTGCCGGTGGCCAGAATGAGGCGGTCATACGATTCCTGATAGCGGCGGTTTGCTGCCAGGTCCAATACAGTAATGGTATGGGCCTCTGCGTCAATCCCAACCACTTCGTGGTTTGTGCGCACATCAATATTAAAACGGGTGGCAAAACGCTCCGGTGTCACCAGAAAAAGGTCTTCGCGATCGGCGATTTCGCCGCTCAGATAATATGGAATACCACAGTTGGCATAAGATACATAAGGGCCTTTTTCAAAGATCACGATTGACGCCTTTTCGTCAGTTCGACGCGCTTTAGCCGCGGCGCTGGCTCCGGCTGCGACGCCGCCGACCACCAGAATTTTCTGGCTCATCGTTGTCCTTTCCTCCGTTCGCTTCGTGCTGACATATAAATTCTCCCGACAAACGCACAGTCCTGCCTGCGCTCAGATCAGAAAAGACGCGGGGACGGTTCATGCGTCACAGAGGACACAGAGGGACGGTTCTTCTGTGTCACTGACAAGTGTAACAAGACAGAATGACACAGAAGAACCGTCCCTCTGTGTCCTGAAAGCATGACAGGACGCATGAACCGTCCCCGCGTCCCCCTTGTCTTCGCTCAAAATATGGCGTAAAATCATGTCATGCCGTAATTCTACATATTTGCGTGCGGAGGAATGCTTAGTGTATTTGATACTTGCCAAGAAGATCCTCAGCGATGCCGTCGTCGAACTAAAGGTTCAGGCGCCGGAAATAGCTGCTAAAGCCCGTCCCGGTCATTTCATTATTGTCCGTCACGGCGAAAGAGGCGAGCGTATTCCTTTGACCATCGCCGACTGGAGTAAAGAGGACGGGTCAGTAGACTTTGTGATTCAGGCTGTCGGGTACAGCACTAAGGCCATTTGCGCCTTAAACCCCGGCGACAACATCAGTGATCTGGCTGGTCCGCTGGGACAGCCAGCCGTGATTGATCGAGTCCAATCGGTTATTTGTGTAGCCGGAGGTATCGGAGCCGCTCCGATCTTCCCGCAGGCGCGGGCGTATCAACAGTTAGGAGCGAAAGTAACCACCATTTTAGGGGCTCGCTCTGCTGATTTACTCACCTGGCAGGATCGTCTGGCTTCAATTAGTGAGACCCTCATTACCTGTACGGATGATGGTTCTGCCGGTGAGCATGGCATGGTTACAGCCCCCTTACAACGCATACTGCAGTCCGACGCCGAAAAACCTGAGCGCATAGTCGCAATCGGCCCGGTCCCAATGATGAAGGCCGTGGCTGAAACCACCCGGCCCTACGGTATCCGGACTTATGTCAGCCTTAACCCTATTATGATCGACGGCACAGGCATGTGTGGCTGCTGTCGCGTTTCAGTTGGCGGGCAAACGTTTTTTTCCTGTGTGGACGGCCCCGATTTTGACGGCCATCTCGTCGACTTTGATAGTCTGAGCAACAGGCAACGCGCCTACCGCACTTTGGAAAAAGAAGCTCAGGAACATCATTGCCGCTGTAACACTAAGGAGGCAGGCCAATGCTAGAACGCACCCCTATGACAAAACGGGACCCGGCGGAGAGGCGAACCGACTTCAACGAAGTAGCCCTTGGCTATCAGGCGGCTGAGGCGCAGGCAGAGGCTTCCCGCTGTCTGAATTGCCGCAATGCACCATGCGTCAAAGGCTGTCCGGTGGGCATCAATATCCCGCAGTTTGTCACTAAAATCGCTGCCGGTGACTTTGCCGCAGCGGCTACGATTATCAAAAAACAGAACTCCCTGCCAGCCATCTGTGGACGCGTCTGCCCCCAGGAAGAACAGTGCGAAGGCGTCTGTACTCTGGCACGCTTGCAAAAGCCCATCGCTATTGGTGCTTTGGAACGTTTTGCCGCCGATTATGATCGAAAAGAATGTGCAGCTTGCGCCACACCCGTGCCCGCGGCTGCGACCGACGCTGCGCCGGTTACATCCTGCAGCAGAACTGGGAAATCGGTGGCCGTGATTGGCTCAGGTCCTGCTGGATTGACCGTTGCGGCCGATCTAGCCTGCCGTGGTCATGAAGTAGTTGTCTATGAAGCATTACATGCGCCCGGAGGCGTCTTGAGTTATGGTATTCCTCAATTCAGACTCCCCAAGGAAATTGTGCACGCGGAAGTCGACTATGTAAAGTCGCTGGGAGTTGAGTTCCGCACCAATGCCATTATTGGCCAAACCTACACCCTCGAAGAATTAAGGGATCGCTACGATGCCATATTCATCGGCACCGGTGCCGGTTTGCCCTATTTCTTGGGAATACCGGGTGAAAACCTGAATGGCGTCTATTCAGCCAATGAATTCCTTACCAGAGTCAATCTGATGAAAGCCTATCTCTTTCCGGAGTATGCCACTCCGGTCTGCGTCGGCAAAAAAGTGACTGTGGTTGGGGCTGGCAACACCGCCATGGATTCCGCGCGCACGGCGTTGCGTCTGGGCGCTGATGAAGTGACACTGGTCTATCGCAGAACGCGGGCGGAAATGCCGGCACGCGCTGAAGAGATCGAAAACGCTGTTGAAGAAGGCGTGATTCTCAAACTCCAAACCAATCCTACTGCACTGATCAACGACGGCAAAGGCTGGGTCCGCTCAATGACCTGTATTCGGACAGAGCAAGGCGCACCTGATGCCAGCGGTCGCTGCCGGCCGGTGGACATCCCCAATTCGGAACACACTATCGAAACCGATACCGTTATTGTGGCCACAGGTCAGGGACCCAATCCTCTGTTGACAAGGAATTGCTCAGCTCTGGAGGTCAGTCGCAAAGGATGCCTGATTGTTGATCCGCAGACAGGGCAAACTAATCTACCCGGCGTCTTTGCGGGCGGTGACATTGTCAGCGGCGGTGCCACCGTCATCGCGGCGATGGGAGCCGGACGCCGTGCTGCTATGGCCATTCACGAAATGTTGACTGCTCGCACCCTGACCGCTTCTCATGACTAAACATTTGCCGCGCGGGGAAAATACTTAGGAGGCGCGCGGCATTACCATCTTTCAGACCAGCCATTACCCTGCTGCGTTTCGCTTCAATCTTTGACAAGACGGGAATGAGTCGATGAAAGATGAACGGGCGACGCTGATCATGTTTTCGGGGGATCTGGATAAAGCAATGGCAGCCTTTACAATTGCCAACGGGGCTGCCGGACAGGGTCTGGAAGTCTATATTTACTTCACTTTTTGGGGCCTTAGTCTGTTGCGCAAAGAAACAGGCGATGGCGAACTCTTTTTGGAAAAAATGTTTAAACGCATGATGCCTGTTGGGCCCGAACAAGCCGGGCTGTCACAGATGAATTTTATCGGCGCCGGCAGCTCGCTTCTGAAAATACTGATGGATCAAAAAGACAGTGCCACTCTGCCGGAGTTAATGAACATGGCCATGGAGCGCGAAATTCAGTTCATAGCCTGTGAGGCTTCCATGGAGATCCTTGGTCTCAAACGCGAAGAATTGATTGATTATCAGCACCTGCGGGTCGCCTGTGTCAAGGCTTATCTTGAGGCCGCCAACGGTGCCCAAATCAACCTGTTCATCTGAACTGTAAAATACTCATGCGGCGAAAAAACAACCTCAACCACTGGCGAATTAGTCAGTTCCTCCGCTGTTCTGGATGTTCACTTTAGCTGATGCTTTCAGTTCAATCCGGGGATATAACTCCTCCCAGTTCCAATGCTGCCATTGTTTATACCATGATGCTTTGGCAATCACGCCTGTACCGATGGCATCACAACCAGCTTCTTGAATTAGCCGGATTGTTTTTTGCATTTCACTAGTTACAGAATTAGAAAGGAACCGCTCCATTTTTTCCAGAAATGTCGGCTCAAATAGCCTGCCGATCCTAAACCCTTCGATGTCTATTGTCAGTTCAACTGCTATCAAAAAGGCGGGTTTCCCTTGATTCAGATGCTTCCTGATCTTCCGTTTGGATTGCGTTATTTGAAATGTAACAAATCCCTTGGGTGTCTCCAAAGATTGCGGCAGCTTGAGGGTAACGCGCCCGTCGATGCGATTGCCCATCAGCAAGTTGAGCATCATGCTTTGTTTGTTATCAATTCTGCCACTCATCCGATCATGCCGGAAAAGTGCGCTTCCCACAACGACAATCTCCGTTTCGCTGGCGCGCATTAGCGGTGTAACAGGATCCAGTCCAGGTGTATAGAAGGCGGTCTGAAAGTTATACACTGTTGTACGAACAGTTTCCCCTGACTGTGAGGTTCTTTCGAGCAAATCATTGGCGTAAATGCCGATCGGCGGCTTTTCCTTCATTGCCTTTCCTTTTTCCAGCAACCCGCTGCCTTCCCCTTCGGCAATTGTCACCCAGGCCAGCAGTGGGTTAATCGTGTCTCGCACAAGTACTTCCATGAACGGCCCGATACCTTGGTGCGCCGTTGCTTCGCCAAATATCAGGCTCTGAACTTTACCAGCGACGATCTCTTTACCGGCTTTGCGCCTTAATGCCTCGCGGCATTCTCTGACGGTATGCCCTTCGGTTACAACAAATTCTATTTTTTCTCGGGCATCTGAATCAATTACCGGGGCAGCGGAAGCAAAACGTAACCGCCCGTCCGGGAGACTGTCGATACTGGTAACCAAGGCGATACCGACTTTCTCAAGAATTTTTTCATTCCAACACCCCGTGGCAAACCCTGCCATTAAGACGCAGAGCGCTATCAGGACTGTCATTTGCTTTGATGCCATTTTTTAATCGCCCCTTTGCGCAGCCAGGCAACAGGCAGCAATACTGCCGGAAACACTACCCCGACCGCCAGCCCGACTATGCCAATCATATCTGCCAAAGCCTCGGCTTCAGCAAACGAGCCCGTAATTAATGACGCTATCACGGTCACAATGCTAATCACTGTCAATGAAATTCTATTTCTGACATGAAACCTTGTTTCAACAGCTTTAACCAGACCGATTAAGAAGCCTGAGATTGTCGTGGTGATCGCTGTAACCCATAACCCGCCGAATAAAAGGTCTACACGCTCAACGATAGGCAACGAAATAGTCCGAGAAATCTCCAGGAGTGGATATGTCAGATGGGCCGGCTGTACCGGACCAAATAGGGCAATCGCAGCGATAAAAGCGCCTACATAAAAAAAGGTGGCCATGGCTATCGAACCCGCACCAGTTAAAAATAGACGTTTCTTGCCGAGAATTTCGGGATAAAAAAACAATAACAATTCAAATCCCAGAAAGCTTACCCCGGATTTTAAAGCCCCGCTTGTCAACTTGCCTATTGTAACCTGCAAAACCGGCCTTAAGAAAAGGATATTGCCGTCTATTATGCCGTGAAGCGGGACTAATGCCAGTAATGCCATGATAAGATACATGAACCCATCGAAAAGAGCAACCACCCTTAAGCCTTTACTTACCATATAGACTGACGGCACCAGAAGAAACAGCATGAGAGTAAGTCTTGAGGCAGCCGGAAAAAACCAGATACGCACTACCTCCACAAAAAGATTAAGCACGATCGAACTAATGGCAACTAAATACAGCATTAAAGCAACTGAAAATACCCATCCAAGAGGTTTTCCTAGTAAAATTGGCAGTGCGGCAAAGCCTGAATCTCCAATCATTCGATTAAGTAAGGTGATGCAGATCACACCAATTCCAACCAGGAAAGCGGCTATAATAATCGAGATCCAACCGCCTGTACCAACTTCTTTAATCAGCGTGCGCGGTAATACCAGAATACCAATTCCTACTTCGGTGGCAAATAAAAAGGTTAATAACTGCCCGGAATTAATACTGTCGAGATCGTTTGACAAGAACTTACCCCCTGTCGCTTCAACAAATGGTTAGTTTTTCTTGCGGCGATATTGCTGTGGCTGTGCAAGTGTGGGGCGCGAACGGCGGATAGCTGCCGGCATTATAATAAATGCATCTTTCAAATCGCGCAGGTTAAAAGGAAAAAAGGGAATCATATAAGGCTGTCCAAGCGACTTGAGTGATATCAGATGCGTAAAGAGGATCGTGCTACCTACTGAGATCCCCACAATACCAAACATTGCTGCCAGGATCATGAGTGGAAAACGCACCAGCCGGATAGCCAGAGCCACTTCGAAATTTGGGATGATGAAGTTCGCCATGCCCGTCAGAGCAACAACAATAATCATGACATTACTCACTATTCCGGCCGCCACCGCTGCCTGCCCCAGCACAAGGCCTCCAACCACACCGACTGTCTGGCCGATGGGACTGGGAAGCCTGATCCCTGATTCCCGGATCACTTCAAAGATTAGTTCCATAGTAAAGGCTTCCACAACTGGCGGAAAAGGAACTTTGGATCTTGTTTCGGCAAGCGGTATAAGCAAGGAAAGCGGAATAGTTTCATAATGAAAAGTAAGTATGGCGATATAAAGTGCGGGCAAAAAAAGGCTGATGAATAAAGCACCAAACCTCAAAAGACGGATAACTGAGGCTGCAATTGCTCTGATATTATAGTCGTCAGCTGTCTGAAGCGCCATCACAAAAGCCGAAGGCACCGATAAGGATTGGGGAAAGCCATCAACCAAAATTACCAGCCTCCCTTCCAGAAGATAGGCAACTGCTTTATCAACCCGCTCTGTGGAATAAAAAAGTGGAAATGTAGTCCAGGCGTGCCCGCCGATTAATTCTTCAAGGTAAGATGGTGAAAACGCGCTGTCTGTTTTGACAGCCTTGATCTTTGCGTCAAATTCATCAATTATTTTTGGGTTGGCCAGACCTTCAATGTAAAATACTCCCACAGTAGTTTTGGACCTTAAACCTGTTTCATAGCGGCGCATCTTTAGTGCAGGGGTTTTGAGATAGCTTTGGATCAGGGCAGTATTTGCTTCCAGGCGTTCAATAAAGCCATTATGCGGTCCGCGGATATCCTTTTCAGTGGCCGGTTCCTCAATACTGCGCTGCGGTTTCTTATTTACTTTAAAAGAAAAAGCCTGATTAACTCCATCGGCAATCAGAACGGCTTGCCCATCCATAATGGCGTCAATTACCTGATCCATATGGTCCAGTTTGTTTATTGTTCCGATAGGTACGTTATTGTAACGCTCCAGATCCCGAAGTACCGGGCCATCCTGGCTGAGCAGGTACCCGAGGACATCGCGTTGAATAAAATCTTTGCTGACCAGAGCTTCCATAAAGAATAAGACAGCATCTCTTTTTTGCAGTCTAAGCCGGTGTCTGGCTATCCCCGGACAGTCTTTCACAATGGTGTCAATACCGGCCTCATTATACCGGAGATCTTTGCTCAGATTGGATTCCCTGCCTTCAGCCATCGACTGCCTCCATGAATCCCAAGATTAAGTTTAAAGGTAGTGTTCCCATCCAAGGCTATACTAGACAGACTTTAAAGGGGCTGGGTTTTCTATGCGGGAAAAAAATCCTTTCATAAGCTGCCATCTCTGCCCGCGCGAATGCGCCGCCCAGCGGACAAATAGCAGCAGCGGATTTTGTCGGGAAGACGCCAATATGCGGGTAGCCCTGGCTGATCTGCATTTCTGGGAAGAGCCCCTTATTTCAGGTTCTCACGGCTCAGGAGCTATCTTTTTCAGCGGCTGTAATCTAAAATGCGTTTTCTGCCAGAACTGGCAAATTAGTCAGGACGGACTGGGGAGCCGCGTCTCTGTGGAGAAACTGGCCGCCATCTTTCTGAGTCTCCAAGACAAAGGGGCCCATAACATTAATCTTGTTTCGGGCAGCCATTTTACCCCCTGTATAGCGGAGACGGTCAGTCTGGCAAGGCGGAATGGCCTTGTCGTTCCCGTAATCTGGAATTCTAATGGCTACGAGTCGGTTAGCAGCCTGCGCATGCTGGACGGATTGGTGGATGTCTACCTTCCGGATTTAAAGTATTTTAGTGATGAACTGGCCGTACGCTATTCCGGGGCACCGTCATATTTCGCAACTGCTTCCAGAGCCATTGCAGAAATGTTCCGGCAGGTAGGCGCGCCGGTGATTAAGGGCGGGCTTATCCAAAAGGGCTTGATTATCAGGCACCTGATGCTGCCCGGACATCTGAACGATACAAAAAAAGTGCTTGGCTGGATCGCCACGCACCTACCGAAAACAGTCTATGTCAGCCTAATGGCTCAGTACATTCCAATGCACCGGACGGACAATTACCCTGAAATAAACCACCGCTTAAGCCGGCGGCAATATGACAAAGCCCTCGCCTACCTGTTGGATTTAGGGTTGGAAAACGGATACATTCAGGAATTATCCGCTGCAGACCAGGCGTATGTCCCCAACTTTAATCTGACCGGCGTGACAGAACCTTGAGACAAGGTGACGGTTCATGCGTCTTGCCTCAATAGTGGGGCAAGACGCATGAACCGTCACCTTGTCTTCCCACCCCATGTCTTCCCATAGTCTTCAGCAGGACGTCCCCCTGTGTCACTGCCACTGCAATTGGATGATCTTGCGGTCCAAGAATTTGTTAGTAAACTGAAAGATGGTCTCCCAGGCAGGCTGAAACTCAGTGACTAAACCTATAATGTATTCGCGTTCAAATTCGGTGTAAACCGGGATCCGTTCCAGCCACTGCATCGATATATCTCCATGGCGATAAAGCAGGTAGAGGGAACAACCATCCACAAGGTTTTCTTCCACAAATGCGCGGCGCCCATAGGCGTCGCTAAATTCCAACTGCGCCTGCGCCAATTCCGGGTCATCCAGGACTTGCTCGACCTTGATCCCAAAATCTCTAGATGTTATATAAGTCCGAAACAAGGTGTGCCCAATTTCATGAAAGGCAGTCGCCAACATGCTGGCCAAATTAGATGTGTCAGCCTGTAGCAAACATATATATTGGTCCTGACGCTCAAAGCCCATCGAACCCATGAAGGCCGAAGTAAGATAAAACACCGTTTTAACAGGCGTTGAACCCGCAAACTTGATGGCGGTTTCTCTTTCCATGAACTCAATAATATTAAAGTTCGCGCTCGCATTAAGTTTGGCAGCCTGTTCCAAACTTCTGGTGTAGAGCTCTCTGAAATAGGCCGCGAAAAAGCTATTATAATACCGGCGCAGGAAATTCGCCAGTCTGGGCTTAAAGCCCGATTCCTCGGCGATTCCACCGAGATTGTCTGCCAAACGCGCATCTGTCAGCTGCAGCAAGTAGGTGATAATATTGCTAACGGTTGTGGAATCCTCCAAGCCCAGCAGCAGATCGATATAATGCCAGGCATTAGCCTCTGAAAAGAAGTAGTTCAGGTCATCTCTCATGCGCGCGTCAAACCCGTCATAAGTTTTCATCAGCCACTGATAATGCCGTTGAGCAGCCTGATTGTCTTCATATTCATTAAGGTAGACGTCGCGCCACAGATCATAATGGGTGACATTAGCCTGATAAATCTCGGTCAGGCTGGCAAAGAGTTCTATTTTCTGCGCCAAAGGGCGCACTTCATAGTACCTGACTTTTGCAGCCGGGGTCGGAGCCGGAGTTGGTGCTGGTGGTGGCGTCGGCGCAGGTGTAGGCGCAGGTGTAGGCGCAGGCGCAGGCGTGGGTGCGGGCGCTGACGTTGATGGTGCAGATTGGGACGCCTGAACCCAAGTCTGAGCGGACACTTGATACACTGGCGTCGGAACCGCCAGTGTCAGCAATGCAATAACAACAATAAACAAGAGGCTTCTTGGTTTAAAACTCCGCACAGGTAACACCTTTCCTCATCCGGGGTAATATGCAATTACAATTTTAACGGATTATCAGAGTGAAGTAAAATCCTTTTCCAAACTTGACCCAAATCAGTACTTGCTTTAAGATTAATACAATGCACTGTAACATTCCTTATGATTGTGCAAACTACCTGCAATCCAATAATTTTCCAGGATTCATACTGATCCTGGTAACAAAGGAGTGCCGACGAATGGCTCATGCTTTTGATGTACTGAAGGAACGTGGATTTGTAAATCAGTTGACTCACGAACAACCGCTCATTGATCTATTTACCAAAGAAAAAGTGACTGCTTATGTCGGTTTTGACCCTACCGCAGACAGCCTGCATGTCGGGCACATGATGGCCATTATGGCTTTGGCTCACTTACAGCGCGCCGGTCACCGCCCGCTCGCCGTAGTCGGAGGCGGAACCGCCATGATAGGTGACCCTAGCGGCCGCACCGAGTTGCGGTCCATGATGACGATTGAGCGCATCGATGCCAATGTGGCCGCTATTAAAAACCAACTGGCGCATTATCTGGATTTTTCGGCAGGCAATGCCCTCTTGGTAAATAACGCCGACTGGATTAGGCCACTGAATTACACCGATTTCCTACGTGAAATCGGATCTCAGTTTTCGGTTAACCGCATGTTGACGGCGGAGTGCTTCAAGACCAGAATGGAGCGCGGCCTCTCTTTCATCGAATTCAACTATATGCTGCTGCAAGCATATGATTATCTGATGCTCTACCGTCTACACGGATGCCGCCTGCAAATGGGCGGCGACGATCAGTGGTCTAACATTTTGGCAGGCGCTGATCTGATTCGCCGTTTAGAAGCCGCCGAAGTGTATGGCCTGACTTGGGGCCTTTTGACCACATCCAGCGGCAATAAAATGGGCAAGACTGCCTCCGGAGCGGTATGGCTTGACCCTGCCAAGACTTCTCCGTACGATTTTTATCAGTACTGGCGCAATACCGAAGATGCCGATGTCGGACGCTTTCTGGCGCTCTATACCTTCCTGCCCATCGAAGAAGTCCGCAGACTGAGCGCATTGCGGGACCGCGAAATTAATGAAGCCAAGAAAATCCTCGCCTTTGAGATTACGAAACTTGCTCATGGTGAGGAACAAGCTGCCAAGGCGCAAAAAGCAGCCGAAGCACTCTTTGGCGGAGGCGGCGATCTGGACTCGGTACCGACCTCGAAAATTACGATGGCGGAAGTCGGCGCCGGGATCAATATTTGCGAGCTGCTCGTCATTACAGCGCTCGCCTCTTCCAAGAGTGAAGCGCGACGCTTGATTGACGGCGGCGGCATTTCCCTTAACGACGTCAAAATAACTGACAGCAACAGAATGGTCACAACCGCCGATTTCAAAGATGAAGCCATCACCTTGCGGAAGGGCAAGAAAACATTTCATCGGGTTACTATTTAAAATTGGCTGGCGCATAATTCGTCCATTTAACCATGCCATGATAATCCCTTTCAAAGCCCTCATTTTCGAGGGCTTTTCCTATTTCACCCTGCCAGGAAGGGCTGCCGTCATAAGACTCAATCGTAACCCGACGATCGCTGCTTTTGAGTCGTTCCGCCAGCTTGACCAAAGCCCCGATCGCCAATCGCAGGTCGGCGTCGGTCAGTGGCATCATCGAGGCCAGCCGCCACTGACGTCCTCCCCCGGCACCCAACACCGGCACACCTTGTCTGAGGACAATCAGCTCTGGTTGAAACGGCAGCTGATCCTTGACGTTAGATCCTGCGCCAGCCATCCAGGAATAGGGATTGGCAGGATCTTTCCAATGGAGTGCATAGTACTCAGGAAGTCCTGCTCCGGGATCGCGGCGTAGATTCTCAATTACCGCCGACCGGGCATACTGCATCCCACCTAATCCCTCTACAAAATAGCCGCGCCGAATCTTCCCGGAGGCCTCCCAAAGCTCCATCAACGGAGCAATTTCAGTCCAGGAAATGCCCTCACGGGCAGTCGCCGCCTTCACAACCAGACCATAGCGTTCCAGCAATTGCTGAGCAATGCTCTCTGGTGCCGGAGTTTCAAAGCAATCTGTCAGTGACCAGCGTCCCATTTTAGCCAAGATTTGATGGGTGAGGACAGTCTTTTGCTCAGGACGACGTCCTGCAAGCAACAGGGCTGCCGCAAATGTATCATTCGTAACTTGCCCCAGTCCGACCAATGTTTCAAGCGCATCTAATACCTGTGACAGGCCCATTTTGCTTAATTGGACAATTTGCGGCAGGAACAAGGCCCCCCGCTCCCGCAGCGCTTCTTTGACGGCCTGCACGGCCTGCGGATCCCGTGCTTTCGTCTGTTGCTGGACAGCGGCGGTATCTTCCACTGCGCTTTCATTGGCAGTTTCATTAGCGCTTTCATTCGGATGCAATAAAACTGGATTATCTGCTGCCACAAAGGTGACCTGCAGCCATTGCCCGAAACCCCGGCCAATCCATTGAAATCGCCCGCTGCCAATCAGGGACTCCAGCATGGCGGGGCCGTAATCCTTCACTCGCAGGGGGAGGACCCCTCCCCCCCATAAGGAGGGCGGCAACCACACGCCAGCCAGGCGGCGGAGATGCTCCGCCAGAGCTTCTACCCCGGCCTCACTCCCGCCAATTCCATGCCAGCGGCCCAGAAAGCCGGCATATTGTGCTGGCGTGCGCGGCTGAATCTCGCGACGCGCCTGCGCCAGGCTGCGGCGATGGATTTGTCTCAGTAAGTCGGAATCACACCACTCTAGTTCAGAAACCCCCTGAGTAAACTCGCCGCGTTGCAGCACCATGTCTTTTTCCAAAGCAGGTAGCGTTTCAGAAGTGATCTGCATTTCATCAAACCCATAAGTCTGCAGCAGCTCCGTCACTGTAAAGGGGCCATGTGACCTTGCATAACGGCGTATGAAATTGCGGAGCGCGTCGCCGTCACAAACCTGGCATTGCTGCGCATTGGCGTCTTCCGAAGATTCAGCGCCAAAGACCTTCTGATAGAGCAGCGCATCCTCAGCTGCGATATAGACTGGCACCATTCCCGATGGTAGCGCCAATGAGATGCGCAGCGCTCGTCCTGAGGCCAGCAACTGCTCCAGAAAGGGAGCGCAATGCGAATCCTGGCATTGGCTGCGGCCATCGGCGATCAACTCCCCATGCTTTAACAGCCAGGCATGCATCTCATCGCAGTCACGCGGCCGTTTGTTTCGGGAAAGGCCTCGTGCTTCCAGGCTGACGGCCGCGACGATAGCGGGGTCCAGCAATTCCCGCATCTCCTGGGAACCCATAATCTGACGCAACATGGCGCGGTTCAGCCCCAATGCCTGAAAGCGACGCTCCCCTTTAGGCAGATCCGGCACATACATATAGGTGCCATAAAAGCTGAACTGCAAGGTTTGCGTAAAAGGCGATGGCACTGTATGGCGGCATCTCGTGACTGCAATAGACCCATCACTGACACCCTGCAAAACCTGCTTCAGACCATCCAAGTCAAATAACTGCTGCAGGCATTCCCGCATCGTCTCCAAAACGATCGGGAAGTCCGGACACTCGGTAATCACTTGCAGTAAATTAGAAGCCCGCAACCTGGCGAGCCAGAGCGGCGTGCGTTTGCGTCCATAGGGACTGCGTGGCAGTAACAATGCCCGCGCAGCATTATGTCTGAAAGTCAACGCAAAAAGATTAGAACCGCGCACTTCCATGGCCAGCATCTCTTCGATACCGGCCGGTTGCAGGCGCGTGAGGTCAAAACGCAGTGGTTCATCAGCTCCGGGACAATGCAGGATCACTCCATTGTCATCATAAAGGCCTTCAATCTCCAAGCCTTCTTCAACACCAAGCTTACGGAGCAACAGAAACAGCGCCGCATGAACCTTCGCCCCAAATGGCGACAGCAAGACCACGCGCCATTCCCCTAACTCATCTTGAAATTCTTCGATAATCAAGCGGCGATTGCTGGGCAGTGCGCCAGTAGAGGCCACCTGTTTGCGCAAATAGGCGCGGAGGCTCTTGGCCCCGTCATGTTCCATCAGACACTCTTGGCAAGCCCAGTCGACAAACCCTTCCGTTTCAAGGCGCTGAAAAGCTTCTTCGTTAAAGCGCCCGATACGCTCGCCCAATTCATATCCGCGTCCGGTTGTTTCGCCCTTCCAGAACGGAATTTGGGCATCGCCCCTGGAAGCCTGGGATACGATCACGCGATCTCTATGGATCTCCTCGATACACCAGGCAGATGTGCCCAGGATAAACCGATCTCCCAGACGGCGTTCCGCAACAAATTCTTCATCGAGCTCACCGAGCTTGGTCTGGCTGCCTGCCAGATAAACGCCAAAATAGCCGCGGTCAGGAATAGTACCCCCGCTGGTATACACCAGAAAACGGCCACGCCGGCTGGCGCGGACCGCGTCATTAATTTTATCCCAATAAATACGGGGCTGTAATTCTGCAAAAGGTTGATCCTGATAATAACCGGACAGCATTTCCAGCACCGAGTCGAATGCTGCCCGCGGTAAATGACGATATGGATAAGACTGACGAATCACACTGAATAACTGGCCGGCACTCCAGGTGTCCGCGCTGACCATGCCAGCAATTTGCTGGGCCAGGATGTCCAGGCAGTTCTCCGGTGTGTGGGCTTCTTCCACAAGGCCTTTGCGCATCTCGCCCGCCAGAGCGGCGCACTCCAGCAAATCGCCCCGTGTCTTCGGAATAATGCGCCCCTTACTCGGAATGCCAACCAAGTGCCCGGAACGTCCCACCCGCTGCAGTCCGCGGGCCACTTCCCCGGGTGATTCGACCTGCACTACCAGATCAATAGCACCAACATCAATGCCCAGTTCGAGTGAAGCCGTGGCCACCAGACAGATCAGTTTGCCGGCCTTAAGCTTTTCTTCGACTGCCAATCGCTTTTCTTTGGAGAGACTGCCATGGTGCGTGGCGGCGATCTTTTGACCGGCCAGCTCATTCAGTTGCGCAGTCAAGCGCTCTGCCACCCGCCGGCTGTTGACAAATATTAACGTCGAACGATGCGCGCACACCAGACTGAGCAATTTGCGATTGATCGAGGGCCAAACAGAAGGATCCGGTAAATGCGCCAGATCGTCGACCGGCAATTCGATGCGCAAATCAAGCTGCTTACGCTGCCCGGTATCAACGATCTCTACCGGGCGGGCTTGCCATCCACTGGCGTCTGCACTGGCCCCCGCGCCGGCACCTGCCCCCGCGCCGGCACCTGCCCCCGCGCCGACGCCTGCGCCCGCGCCCGCCCCCGCTACCGTCCCACCGCCCAGAAACATGGCCACCTCCGAAAGGGGCCGTTGCGTGGCAGACAGGCCAATACGCTGAAAAGGACGTTCGCCGCCCAGATGCTGCAGATGCTCCAGCGACACGGCTAAATGGACCCCGCGTTTATTACTGAACAAGGCATGGATTTCATCAATGATGACATACTGAACCTTGCCGAGCATCGCACGGGCACTGGAGGCGAGCATGATAAACAAAGATTCAGGAGTGGTGATCAAGATGTGGGGCGGCTGCTTTTGCATGGAGCGCCGTTCCGATGCAGGTGTATCGCCAGTACGCACCGCCGTGCGCAGACGCGGCAAATCCAACCCCGCCAGCTGCGCTTCACGTTCAATCCCAGCCAGAGGAGTGGCCAAATTCTTTTCAATATCATTATTCAGAGCTTTTAGTGGAGAAATATAGAGCACCCGAATGCCATCATCCAGGTTTTCACCTTGCTCCAGCTGTTCATACAAGCGGCTGATGCATTGCAGAAAGGCCGCCAGCGTCTTGCCTGAACCGGTCGGGGCTAATAGCAGCATATTATTGCCCTGCGCCACTACCGGCCAGCCCAGCCTTTGCGGTGGACTAGGCTCAGGAAAAGTGCGTTCAAACCAGCTGCGCACAATGGGGTGCAATCCCTGAAGGGGCGAAGCCATGAAACGACCTCCGCAGAAAGTCTGCCCAGGCAGAACCATGGGCAGAGCCGTAGGTAAAGCCGCAGACAGAACATTTGTTCGGTTAAATCATATCATGTCCGCTAGGAATTTGGAAGAGCCGCAACGGCATTACCGGCATTTCGCGCCGTATTTTTGATCTGCTGCATCACGGCGCCAACGCCGTCCCGCAGCGGATAGGCTTCCATAGCCGCAATCATCGTCTTCCGCTTACCATAGAGTTCCGCCACCGCCTCCGTCAAAGAGGCCGCGGTCAATGCTTCATCGGGCAGGACCATGCTGAAACCCTGCTTTTGGAAAGACGCAGCATTCAGAATCTGATCGCCCCGGCTGGATCCCTTCGGCAGCGGAATCAGTAGCGTCGGTTTTTTCAAGGCCAGCAATTCAAAAAGGAAATTGGCACCTGCGCGTGACACTACCAGATCAGCCGCTGCCAGCAGATCGGCCAGTTCAGCGCGGACATATTCATATTGCCGGTAACCGGGCCTGGCAATCAGCGATTGCTCAATCTTACCTTTTCCGCAAATGTGGATGATATCAAATTCAGCCTGTAGATCCGGCAACGCTTCCCGCAATGCTTCGTTAATGTGAGCAGCGCCCAGGCTGCCCCCAATCGCCAACAGGACCGGTTTAGCACCGGCAAAGCCCGCTTCCTTAAGACCGTCCTGCGCATTGCCACGCAAGAGCTCTGGCCGAATCGGGCTCCCGGTCAGTACACCCTTTCTCCTCGGCAAATAAGCAACGGTCTCAGGAAAGGTGGCGCAGATTTTAGAGACAAACGGAAATGACAGCTTATTGGCCAAACCAGGTGTCAAATCGGACTCATGGGCTACCACCGGCACGCGGTTCAGCCAGGCACCCACGACCACCGGTACGGCCACAAAACCGCCTTTAGAGAAAACGACGTTCGGGCGTAGCCGCTTAATGATCCTGAAAGCCTGCCCAATGCCCTTCAGTACTCGGAACGGATCGGTCAGGTTTTTGAGATCACGATAACGCCGCAGTTTGCCAGCTGCGATCGTGTAATATTGAATCCCGGTGGGGGTAATCAGCTCACGCTCAATCCCCTCGGCGGTACCGATGTAGCTGATGTCCCAACCTTCACGCCGTAGTTCTGGAATCAAGGCCAAATTAGGGGTTACGTGCCCGGCACTACCGCCGCCAGTCAAAATTATGCGCTTCATCATTTATATACGGTCCCCCCGCCTATTTATAAATCGTCAAAGAGGTTTCGGTGATTTCGACATCCGTGACAGTATAGGGTCCCCGATCTTCTTCTTTGAATGCAATGAAATAACTCGAAGTATACAATGTCAGACACCCGCTAAGCACCAACATTATTGACACTACCAGAAGTAGGCCAATGCACGACTGCACCATCCGAGTCTTCATGAGACGTCCTCCTTAGCTGACCTTCTTAGACACAAGGGGACGGTTCTTCTGTGTCATTGTCACCCAGCCCAGTCACACTTGTCAATGACACAGAAGAACCGTCCCCTTGTGTCACAGTTCCTTAGGCGGTATCCATAAGTGCTTTGCCATTTTAATGCGGCCATCCTCGGTAAAAGATATGCCTTCCTGCTCCAGCATCTCCCGCTGCAGATCTGCACCGCCAAACACGTAATCGGGGGCTAATATGCCAGCCTTGTTTACAACCCGATGACACGGCAGGTTTAAGTGCCCAGGTGCCCGATGCATCTCCCACCCTACTGCTCTGGCAGCTCTCGGGTTTCCAAGCAAAATGGCAATCTGGCCATAAGTGGCAACCTTACCTTCCGGAATCTGTGCCACAATTTGATAGATTTTGCGCGAAAAACAGCTTATTACGATTCACCCCAGGGATGACCGAAAAATAATCGGCATCAAAATGCTACTAACCTTTGGATTTGAACATATTTACGAACGCTGTCACCAGTTCCGGGTCGAACTGCGTGCCGGCTTTGCTTTCCAATTCGGCAATCGCTTCCGCCAGAGTCATGGCTTCGCGATAAGGACGATCATTGATCATCGCATCAAAAGCCTCAATAATTGCCACGATGCGACATGGCTGAGGAATCGCCTCCCCTTCCAGCCCAAAGGGGTAACCACTGCCGTCCCAACATTCATGGTGCTTATTGATCCACTCCGCAATGGCACTTAATTCGGGCGAAGCTTTGGCAATCCGATAGCCCTTTTCGCAATGTCTACGCATCTCTTCAATTTCTTCGGCTGTCAGAGGCTCATGTTTATGAAATAAATCATCGGGAACCCCGGAATTACCAATATCATGGAACTTCGCCAGCAGCTCAATATCGGCCGTCATTTTTTCAGACAACTGCAGCTCCTGACAGAATGCGGAGACCAGTTTCCTAATGTTTTCGGACTGCCCTTTCCCAGCTAAACCACGGTTTTCGACATTCTTCATCAAGGTCTGGATGATCTTTTTACGCGTTTCCGGACGACGCCTGAATTTTTCGCGATACATGAAATCGTCCGCCTCACGGATGATCGTCTTGAGGTTACGGGTGCCAAGCACTCCGGCTGAATACCCAAGTGACAGACTGATCGGGATGCTCGAATCCTGGAGGTTGGCTTCCGCCACGGCCTGCCTGATATTCCTGCAAATTTGATAAATCTCGTCCTCACCAAGGCCAATCATAATGGCGGCAAATTCATCGCCACCGGTTCTAGCTACCAAATCAGCCTGTTTGAGCGAGGCAGTCAGCAATTCAGCTGCTGTCTTAATCAACTGGTCGCCAGCTGCGTGTCCGAGCGAGTCATTGATGATTTTTAGCCCGTCAACATCACAGACAATTACTCCCACAAGTTTATTTTGTTCTCCAGCCAGGGAAGTGATGAACTGCTCATACGAAGCCCGGTTATACATTCCGGTCAGGGAATCATGCATACTGAGATACTCCAGACGTTGTTCCATAATGCGACGTTCGGTAAAGTCGCGCGCAATTCCCTCAATGACAGTTATCTTACCGCCACTATCATAGATCGGTGTCAGGCGAAATTCCAACCAGATCGGATGACTGTCTTTGTGCTTCCATTGCATCATATAAGGCTGCGCAATCGCATTTGAAAATTCCTTTTCCAATTCCGGTTCCATCAATATCTTAATGTAAGTCAGCAGTTGCATGTTGCGGCTGAGTTCATGCGGATGATAGCCAGTAATGGTAAAAGCGGCCGGACTGACATATTCGAAGCTTAGCTCCGGTGAAATCCGCACGCGAAAGATAATATCCGCCGCATTTTCTGCCAAATGCCGAAAGCGCGCCTCACTTTCCGCCAAGGCCTGTTCCCGGCGGCGTTCCTCCGTCACATCACGAAACACCAAAACTGCTCCCACAATACGTCCGTCGCGGCTGCGAATTGGGGCAACGCTGTCGGAAATAGGCCGCTCCAAACCGGTGCGGGTTATTAGTACATTATTCCTGGGTATAGTAATTGTGCTACCCTCAAGGATCGCCTTTTCGATCGGGCTTTCAGCAGGCTCACGAGTGTATTCGTCTAACACACGAAAAACTTCACTGAACGGCCGGCCTTCGGAATCTTCCCTTCTCCATTCCGTCAGACTCTCGGCCGCACCATTCATTAGGGCAATTCGCCCGCTGGCGTCGGTAGCGACAACCCCATCCCCAATACTAGCAAGTGTGACAGCCAGCAGCTCATTCTCGGCGTGTATCTGCTGTATCATATGCTTCTCAACGGTGATATCTCTTGTAATGCATGATAATCCGCATGTATTCCCATCAGCATCCGGAATAATCGCCATGGTCAGGGCCACATCCATTGTAAGTCCGTCTTTTCGGACTTTGAGTGTGGCAAAATCGTTAATCTGCTCACCATTACAGACGCGTTTCAGGAGTTCAGCAAATTCATCGGCCTTTTCGGCAGGTATGAGCTGAAAAACCGGTTTTCCGACAATTTCGGTGGCATTGTAGCCATACATATGCTCAGCACCCGCATTCCAGCTAGTAATTATTCCGGCGGGTGTAGTGCTGTAAATAGCATCGCTTGTAAATCTTACAATTGAAGCCAGCAACGATTCGTCAATCCGCTCCGAATTATCATTATTATTATCTTTTGCTTGTATGACGGCCATAGTAAGTCCCCCTGATGGAAAGGCCTTTCGGATAGCGCGAATAAAATCGTTTCGTGTTCTGGTTGTAGTATTGCTAGTTTCGACAAATGCCCCGGAAATCCTATGCCTATGTTGCATGATAATCAAGGAAAAGCTCTCTTTATGAAGAATAGATACTCGGATATTGTCCGAAATATGGAAGGAGGGGTATCTTGAAAAAAGACAAAGGCGCAGAACAAGAAGCGCCTAAATCGGAAAAACTATCTGCTTCTACCAAACTGGCCTTCGGCTTCGGCGATGTGTACGGCGGTGGCGCCATCCAGATTGTCAACTTCTTCTATCTCATCTTTTTGACGGATTATATTGGATTGCGACCGGCGTACGCTGGCATTATCTTTTTCATCGCCAGGGGTTGGGACGCGATTGCCGATCCACTGATGGGAGTAATCACGGACCGCACACGAACGCGTTTCGGACGACGGCGCCCTTATTTTCTGGCTGCTACCGTACTCGTTTTTGTGTCATTTGTGCTGCTCTGGCTACCAATTAACCTCTCTGCCGAATGGATGCGGTTCTTATATGCCCTGTTATCCTATCTTTTCTACTGTACCGTTATTACGATGACGCTCGTTCCTTATTGGGGTTTGGGCAGCGAACTGACCATGGATTACAACGAGCGCACTTCTCTAATGCTTTATCGCATGGTTTTTTCGCTTTCCACCGCAGTCGCAGCTGCCGTGCTGCCCATGATGATTGTTAAGGCGTTTCCGAACCCCGGGACCGGCTATTTAGTCATGGCAATCTCTTTTGGTCTGTTTTTTTCTTTGCCATGGCCATTCATCTTCTTCAAGTGCAAAGAACGGCCAGAACTCCTTAAGCCACCCGAACCATGGTCTTTCCGCAAACTGTTTATTGATCCGCTGAAAATCAGGACCACCCGTATGTTAATCGGGCTCTATGTGGCGGCTTATGTGGCTGTAGACCTGCTATCAGTAATTTTTGTTTACTTTATGACCTATTACCTCGGCCGCGGCGATGCGAATTTTGTGCTGGGCACAGCTTTGATTGTACAGGTTTTCACGATGCCGCTTTACGCGCTGCTCGCCAGAAAGCTGGGGAAAAGGTCGTCTTATCTAATTAGCCTGGTCATCTGGTCTTTCTTTATGGTTTTCATATGGTTTATCACCCCCGACTTGCCTTCATGGGTAATGTACGTGGTCGCCGCCGGAATTGGCTGTGGCATGGCGGGAGCAGTCTTCCTTCCGTGGGCCATGTTTCCTGATGTCGCTGATGTTGGAGAGTTTGTCTTCGGCGAGCGACGCGATGGCACTTTTAGTTCGTATATGACCTTCGCGCGTCAAGCGACTACCGCCATAGCGACTACGCTTGTTTCTTTCGCTCTGGATCTGGCCGGGTACGTTAAGCCTTTGGTAGTAACAGTGGACGGTGTGATTCAGAGAATTAATCAAGTCCAGCCAGAGGGGGTCATTACAACCATCCGGGTGATGCTGTCGTTCTCACCGCTGATCTTCCTGGCGTTAGGGATTTACCTCGCTGTGCGCTACCCGTTGAGCGAAAAAGTGCAGCAAAGGCTGCGCGGTTATCTCTCCTACATGAGAGGCGAGGCAAAAACCGCCAACCTTAACGCGCAAGAGCTCCAGGATCTACACAAGAAACTAGTCGGCAGCGAGATCAGCAGGTAAGACGTAAGCAATGCGCGAGTATGGCGCCAGTAAAGCGATAGTATGGCGCGATGAATAAAGACCAGACATGCGCAAGCACCGTTGCTTGACATGCCTGGTCTTTTGTTATTAGTGGTTTTGCAATTGGAGATCCACTTCTATTGCTATAACGCAATCCAGATCGGATTGATGTCCACGGAGTAGATCTTCCAACTGAAGGTTTCTGATTTGATGTAAATCAGTACCATCAAGATATCTCGTTCAGTCTCCGGTTTCTCTTTTTCCATAATGGTAAACTCATAAGTTACTGTTGCTGTTCCGCCATCCAGTTCGGTTACGGATTTCGGATCTCCAACTGTCACGTAGTTGGTCCACCATTCTTCCCGGGCCAGATCTGCGGCCGCCAGGTCGTTTGACATTTTTAGCCCGTTATAAGTGACTTCAGTGGTTAATCCATCCTTCAAAGCACTCTCATTCTGACCTTTCCACGCCGTGAAAAATTGGGCCGCTCTGCCAGCAATAGCCAGTTTATCAAGCATGCTACATCCTGTGGTAAATACTAGCAAGGAAACCAGCGCCAAAAGTATAACCTTTTTCATCAGGACACCTCCTCAAAAATATGGCCTTAGTAATGATCTTAGATGACTGCCATTATTTCGCCGTGATCTTTTTAAATCCTCTCCTTAGTAAATATATCGACTTAAATCGCGCGCTACTTGACATGTTGTGCGCTCGACCTAACAAACATCGCACATCGCGCTCCAAACTAACGAAAAGCGGGCAGGTTGCCCTGTCCGCCCCACCCATCCTCATCCTTTGTTCTTCAGTGTCGGCAATCCGCGCCACCAATCACGGCACCGGAAGCAACGTCAACAAACACTGTTTTCCAGGCTTCCGGATGCAGACCTTGAAAATAAAAGGTCACAACCCAGCAATCCAGATAGGGCGGCTCTTCAAGGGTTTCCTGCGCAGATGGCTGCGCCTGTTGTCCTTGCGTTTTCTGCCCATTTGCCTTCTGACCTTGCTCCCAGTAGTTATTAGCTGGCACCCAATAGCGCTCGATCCTGGCTGAAGTGATCTCGGCCGGTAACTCGCCGATGTTAGTGAGAAATTCCCGCGCAATCGCCTCGGCAGATTCTTTACTGGCTTCTGCTCCAGCCCCCGCGGCAGGCACAGTCTCCGCCCCGTTGTCGGGTAGCAACCCCACCACAATAATCGCACAGGCACCCAAAAGTACAATCAGCCCGCAGTTTAAGAAAAGCCACCAGCGATCGTCATGTCCATGTCTGCGGATTTTCATGCGCATCCCCCTTCCGCCTACATGACATTGATCACTGTTTTGTCTCGCTTTCCTTCAATACTTCACTTCCAAAGTGCTACTTTTTTTCAGCGGCCCACAGACGCGCCAGATTAATAACGGTGGCGGTCGCCTTTTCCATCCATTGCACCGAAGCCCATTCGGTACGGCTGTGGAAATTGATCCCACCCGTGAAAAGGTTGGGGCATGGCAGTCCCTGATAGGTCAGACGGGCACCGTCGGTGCCACCACGAATCGGCCGGTACTGCGCCTTCAGTCCGGTCTCTTCGATCGCTTTGGTGGCTAATTCCACCACTTTCGGATGCTGCTCGATAATTTTGCGCATATTTTGATAGCCACCGGTAGTCTCAATGGTCGCCTGGCAGCTGGGATAACGGGCTTCCAGGCTGTTGACCAGCGTCGACAATAACTTTTTCTTATCCTCAATGCCTTGATCATCAAAATCCCGCAACAATATCTGCAGACGGACCTCTTCCACATTGCCTTCGATTGAGTTTGGATGGATAAATCCCAGATAGCCGTCGGTCGTTTCCGGACGCATTACCGCCGGTACCGAGGCCACCAATTCCGAGACCAAGTGTACTGCGTTTACCATCACATTTCTGGCAGTGCCGGTATGAGTGCTGACGCCTTTAATCACAACGGTGACATTTGCCGCATTGAAGTTTTCGTATTCCAGCTCCCCGGGAGCTGATCCATCAAGGGTATAGGCCACATCAGCGCCAAAACCGGTCACGTCAAAATGACCGATGCCGCTCCCGATTTCCTCATCCGGAGTAAAGGCAATCTTCAAATCGCCGTGTACCATGGAGGGGTCTTTGATCATCCGACAGACGGCTTCCATGATTTCAGCAACACCGGCTTTATTATCAGCTCCCAGCAACGTTGAGCCGTCGGACGTGATAATGTCATGCCCAACCGCCTCAGCCAGCAGCGGGTTATCCGCGACTGCTACCCTGCCATGCGGCAAATGCAGGTCCCCGCCAGCGTATTTTTGATGGACCATCGGCTTAACATTCTTGCCCGGCACGCCGGGGACGGTATCCATATGCGCCAGAAAACCGACTACCGGCCGACCTTTGCCCGCGTTGCCCGGCAGCAGTGCAGTCACAAAACCGAATTGATCGATCTTGACTTCTTGCAGCCCCAGCGTCTTGAGCTCATCGGCCAGCATCGCGGCCAGCTTATGCTGCCCGGGAGTGCTGGGAGTGACTCCCGTGTTTTCATCTGATTGCGTGTCAATCATGGCATACCTGATCAGTTTTTGCGCCAAACCTTCGTTAAGCAGTGTCTTTTGATCCATGCGGTTCACCTTCCCGATCATATTTGATCAATATAATGTTTGATCAATCCTTTTTCTTTAAGATCACTATGTTCTGATGCGTGATGTTGGGCACAAAACTGCTGAGTACGGCGTAGGGCTTCAATGGTCTTTGAGTCACTTTGTTGCTCCAGATTTTGATCCCCTTGAAAAGAAAGCCTGCCGTCCGCATTACGTCAGCTACGCGCACGCCCAGTGGGATGTATTCGCCATTTTTATAGCGGTCACCGATAATGAGCACCAAATAATGACTGGGCTTAAGCACTCTGGCGGCTGCCATGCCAAAGTCTTTCATCCGCAGATAAAATTCGTCAAAACTGCCGCTGTTACCGAAATCGCGATCGTCGTTATAGTTGAACATGTTGAAATTAGTTTCCCTGGCGAAACCGGTAGTGGCGTGGTCGCAGCCGTATGGCGGATCGGTAATGATGGCATCCACTGATTCCGAATCCAACTCAGACATTAGTGCCAGACAATCCCCTTCCTTCATGACACCGCTGATTGGCAGAAATTCTTGCGCTTGCTCGCAGCTACTGCGCCGAACCAGGGCATTATCCTGGACCACAAACTCCCGACTGATTTGACTATAAATGCGAATCCAATCCGGATTGATTTCATAGCCAAGCGCGCGCCTGCCCGCCAGAGCTGCGCCTAATAAAGTACCGCCCACACCAGCGAAAGGATCCAAAACCAACTCGTCCCTTTTGGTGAAGAAACGGATAATATCTGCCATCAATTCGGGCGGTTTCATGGCACCGTGCGCCTTGCGCAAACCGTGCGTAGCGTCCACCGCATACGCAGTCAGATAGAGTGAATCAGTCCAATAAAGCCATTCCGAACCGCTGAGATTATTCAATAGATTCCGTCGGCGCGCCAAACAATCACCAACCCGCAATTTTTCACCTGCTGCTTAGCATCTTTCGCCATCTGGCTAATACTTCCTCTGCAAAACTCCAAAAATACCTTGACATCTCGTGCCCAGACAAGTAAAATAAACTTTAATTACATCTGCTAAAGTGTTAAATTGCAGAAGTAATAATACCAACTCCTCCCATTGTCCGGGTTTGGCCGCCCGGACTCCGATCAGCATGGACCCGCGCAGGGTCCTTTTTTGTTGCCTTTTATTTGCGCTCGATTGGGGCATCCTATCTGATTGAAAGGCGGTGAAAAAATGTCACAACTGAATCAGATGGAGCTGCAGAACCTCAGACACCTGATCGGCACTGAAATTGTCAAAGCCCGCAAGTTTCAGGACTATTCGCAGCAAGCCAGCGACCAGGCTTTGAAAAACTATTTTTCCCAACAGGCCACTCAGGCTCAGCGCGATGCTGATACCATCATGAGTTTTCTACAAGAAACCCATTAAGCCAATTAATGTGAAGAGGAGGCAAATCATGCTTAGTGACAAGGAAATGGCACTCGACGCCCTGGAAATGGCCAAAGCCGGCGCTACTGAACTAACCAAGGCGGCGTCCGAATGCTCGAACCAGGCTTTACGTCAATCGCTGCTGCAAATGCGGGGCGCATGTGAGGCATCCCAGCAGCAGCTTGGAAATATGGCGATCACCAATAAGTGGTATATGCCGGCCGCTCCGGCGAACCCGAACGATGCGCGCCAGGTTGTCCAGTTTTACAGCCAGCCAAATGTAACGCCGCGCACCGATACAATATACCAGAATCTGCAGCCCAATCCGCGCATGTAGCAGCGCACGCAAAACTAATCGGCAGATGCGTGACCGGGACACGATTAAGTCTAGGCGAAAAGCAGAAGTTAGAAATTAGAAAACAGAAGCGGGGTCCTTCTGAAAGACGAAGGTGGCCCCGCTTTTTTTGCGAACAATTATCCGGCTTTGGCCGGCTTTATCCGGCTTTCACCTAGCTTTGAGTCGGCAAATGGTATGTGTCATCCACTTTAGTTTTGTCAGAACCTCTGTGCACAAACGTTTTGCAGCAAGTTGACATGCATGACTCAGCATTATATGTCGGCACGTTTTGCGCCATATTGTGGTCGATCGCGTCCGGATACGCGTGACCCTGGAGGTCACCCATTACCATGATTTCATTCGCGGCACAAATGTTGCCTCCTGAGTAATATTGACAGTTTTCAACGCTGCAGTGGATATGCTGGTTACCCTTTGCTTTCGTCATCATATTTCTCCTTCGCGCACTATTGCGGTATTTGGATCTATTATGCGCGAAAAGCCTGCGACGAATACAAGGCGCGGTTTTGAGCACGGGTTTGAAAAAGTGCCGCAGACCAATTGGACTACCACTTATCAGCATATTTCAGCTTAGCTTAAACGGGTTGTAGTCTGCATCATAATCGTATTTATCTTCGTTCTCAACTCGCTTCAGCCAACCCACAATCTTGTAGGTCAGTGGTGTGATCACGATTTCAAAAGCAATTTTAAAGATGTAATTAAAGATGGCGATGTCCCACAACAGACTGACCGGCAATATACCGCCAAAAGCTATGCCCACAAACAGCACTGTGTCAACCAGCTGGCCAACGATTGTCGAGCCGATGGTCCTGACCCACAGCCTTTTGCCTTGCATGCGTATTTTCATTTTTGACATCACAAAACTATTGAGTAGTTCGCCGACAAAGTAGGCGACCATGCTCGCCCCGGCGATACGCGGCGCTGTCATTAAGATTTGCTGGTAAGCCTCCTGCGCCTCCCACCCGGCCGCTGATGGCAAAACACCTACCAGCCAAATGGTCAGGGACATTAAGGCCAAGCCGAAGAAGCCGCTCCAGATCACGCGGCGAGAACGTTCAAATCCGTATACTTCCGTCAGAATGTCGCCAAAGATATACGAAATCGGGAACAAGATCGTTCCACCGTCAAAGCTTAAGACAAGCGACTTTCCGAACAGGCTCGGCAAGGGAATCCCAATTATTTTGGTGGAGGCAATATTGCTGATCAATAGGACCGCCACAAACGCGCCCAGAATTAAGTCAAAATAACGGTACTCTCTTTTCATCCAGTGGACCTCCATTGCATTGCACTACATCTCAATGCCCGGGCGGGCCATAACTCCTTGAGTGTAGTAGTGCTTGATTTCGCGCATTTCGGTAACCAAATCGGCGATGTCAATCAGCTTCGGATCTGCACGCCGCCCCGTAATGATCACTTCTACTCCCGGCGCTCGGCTTTGAATTGTCCTAATCAGATCATCTACCGAAAACAACCCGAAATATACTGCCATGTTCGCCTCGTCCAGAACGACCAAATCATATTGCCCGCTTTGCAGGGCGGTAGTTGCCTCCCGCAAGCCTTTGGCACCTGCCGCGATTTGCTCAAGATCAGCCTTTCCCGTAATGAAGCTCCCGGTGCCATACTGCTTGATTTCCAGCTGTGCGGCGCTGCTGACGTGCCTCAAGAACTTGATTTCACTGTATTCGGAGCCCTTCATAAACTGTATGAACAGCACCTTCAGTCCGGCACCCAAGGCCCGCACTATCAAACCCATGGCTGCAGTAGTTTTGCCTTTGCCTTCGCCGGTGTATACCTGAACATACCCCTTCTCCATCTCCTGATCTCCTCTACATATATAATTTGCTTTTGCGCGGCCGGAATTGGCCGCTGGCGACTCACGCGGTGTTCATGAACTGACTGTATTCACCATGATCCGGCCGTATTCCCCGTCGAAACCGGGGATCACTTCCAGTTGGCCGGATCGGCTGCGCGCCACCGCCATGGCAGCCTCAGGTCCGGCGACTCGCTTAATTTCCTCAGGCGCAACTTCCCGAAGTACGGCCAGCTCACTCTGGAACTCCCGCAGCAGATCATCATATCGGGCAACCACTTTCTTACTCTGGACGCCTATTTTCAATGTGGCCGCCAGAAGGTCGGCCAGCGGAACCAGGCGTTCAAAGCGGGGCGCATGGCGAGGTTCAAATCCCGCTGGCCGTTCCTTATCCGTCAGACTCTCTATGCGGTGCAGCACGCCCACTGTCAGTTTCTTACCGCAAACCGGACAGCGACCGCCAAATTCATTAGTTTCCCTTGGGTGTAAAGATACACCGCATTTACGATGCCCGTCATAATGATATTTGCCTTCCTCGGGATAAAACTCAATCGTCCCCACAAAACCCGCGCCGGTTTTCAGTGCTTGTAAAAGAGGCCCATAACCCGGATCACAGGCAAAAACAGTGGCCTCCCTGGCCAGATTGCGCGGAGAATGGGCATCAGAATTGGATACTAAAGTAAAACGATCGAGTGCCGGAACGCGCCAATTCATCGGCGGGTCTGAAGAAAGCCCGGTCTCCACAGCA
>DHDG01000042.1:107415-127963 GCA_002399265.1 Firmicutes bacterium UBA4882
GAAAGCCCGGTCTCCACAGCATAGATCTGTGATGCCAAATCGCCAAAGCATTCTTCCATGCTCTGAAAGCGGGAAAAGGCCCCCAGTACGGAATAATGCGGCGTCCAGATATGCGCCGGGATGAAGATGACCTCCGGACACGCCTCCAAACACATCGCAAGCAGATCATAGCAATCCAGTTTAAGAATAGGCCTGCCATCCGCACCCAAATTGCCAATGCGCTCCAGCTGGGCCGCGATCTGATCAGCAGCCTCCAGAGAAGGCAAGACTACCAGACTATGCACCTTGCGGGTTTGGTCGGCTCGCTTGAAAACCGTACTAATCTCCCCTGTCACTACAAAGCGTACGGCGGGGCTGAGTCCGTCTTTGAGCCGATAGAATCCGTCCTCGGCTGGTACCAGCCAATCGCGCAGCTCGCGACGCCAGCCGGGGTGGGTGCAATCCCCGGTACCGATCAGTCTCAGCCCTTTCCTTTGGGCCCATTGAGCCATTATGGGAGGAATACAGTCTTTGCTGGTCGCCATCGAATAATGCGAATGGAGATGCAAATCAGCATAAAATTCCATTGACGGGCCTCCTTAAGAGCAGGCGTGAGCTTCTACAATAGTAGAGGCAGTTTCCGCGCCTAAGCAAAGTCAGGGATTATGATTCCGTTGCCGATATTCAACAGCGGCAGACAAATTTCCTGTAAAGACAATTTCAGCAAAGCTCTGCCCACAAGAGGAATTTAGCATATTTTGACGAACCTAGTCTCTTGAAGTCAGTGCAGCCGATGCAGGAGGACAGCCTATGATAATTAATACACCACTGAAAACAGAGCGCACTGCAGCAAATACGAAGCTGATCGAAACCAATCTGGCATTCAGGAAATTATCTTTTAGTGAAGCTGTGGCCTATCTTGTCGGAACAAACGTTGGTGCCGCAGTGCTCTCGCTCCCTTACGCGGCACGCACCGGAGGGTTCCCAGCCGTCATTATCACCGCTGTGCTGTGTACCTTCTTCTCCTTAGCTTCACACCTTTTTATTGTTGAAACGATGCTGCGCACACCCGAGGTTACTCAATTAACTGGTCTTTTTAGGACATACCTTTTTAGAGGACGGTCAGGCCGGTTCTACCTTGGGTTTTTGTTTGCCGTCACAATAGGTGTGGCCATCCCAGCCCTCACCGCCTATATTCTTGGCGGTGCCGAGTCACTGCAGGCTATTACAGGCTGGCAGCGCTCCACATGTCTGGCTTGCTTCTTTATTCCCGGAATCGCAGTTGTTTGGCTGGGCCTTGGTATCACTGGCAAGCTTCAGAAACTGGTCAGCCTGGCCATGGGCGGCATCATTATAGGGTTGACGGTCTTCTCACTTTTACGCCCCGATTTTGAACCCAGCCGTCTGGCAGTCTTTCATACCCCGGGGATCTGGCCGCTGCTGTCGGTAGGGATTTTTACCTGCATGTCGCAGACTTCCGTACCCGAGATTGTCAGAGGCTTCGCCGACCGGCCGGTGTTAATCCCCAAGGTGATCCGTACTGCCCTTTTGATTAACCTGGCTTTTGTAGTCGTGATTCCGATCTCAATCTTTGGTCTTTTGGAGCCACAGGATATTTCGCAAGTAGCAACCATATCATGGGGCAAAGCCTTGGGTTCGGCTGGATTCTTTGTCGCCAATATTTTCGCCTTTTTTGCCCTGATCACTTCCTTTTGGGGCAGCGCTGCCGCCATTCTGACAAATATTGTGGACTTGTTCCGGTTTCCTTCCGATTGGCAGATCCGATCGCGCCTGATCGCCTTTACCATTACGGTCTTTCCTTCTATCATTCTTATTGCCCTTAACCTGGTCGGTTTTGTCGAACTGATTCAGATCGCCGGCTCAATTGGCGGTGTCCTGCTGGCTTTATTGCCGGTACTTGTCTGGAGGAAATCCTGTCAGACCGGTGCCCGAATTCCTGAGTACCGGGTTCCGGGATGGGCCCGTGTTTCCCTTCCCTGGGCTATGTGTCTGTTTTATTTTGGCGCCCTGATTGCGGCCGCCGTTAATTTGTAGGAGGATTTCAATGCTAATTAGACAAGCAGTACTCGAAGATAACCAGGCCTTATGCCGCATGGAACTGCTGGCCCCGCAGGGCAGCGACATTCGTATTACCGAAAATAGGCGCAATTTCTTTTTTAAATCTTCCATGTTTCCCGACAATGAGCTACTGGTGATTGAAAACGAAAAAACGGGACAGCTGATCAGTGTGATGGCTTATGCGCTGATGGATTTCCGGATTGGCGGCGAGACTGTGCGCGCTGCCTATATGTTCGACTGGCGGACCAACCCGGAAGCTCAGCGCGGAATTGATCGCACCATGCTGCGCTTGTGGCTGACCCTGCAGGATCACGCCCGCGCCAAAGGTGCCCGGTTTATTTTTGGCCATGTCAAATCCGACAATAACAGAGCAATCTCAATATATGACCGCGTCGGCACACGCACCGAAGGAACCCGCCGTTTCTTTACACTGCCGGTCTTTCACAAAATGCCAGCCGACCTCGACGTGCAAATCGACACCAAAATTAATGCGATCCAAGATTACCATGAAATGGAACAGGTCTTCGCAGATCATGATATGTGGCCCCTCATGGACAATCCTGCCCTGCGGCAGGAATCTTACGACAAGTATCTTTGCGCCAAAATTTCCAAAGGTAGCACCTCCTGCAAGATTTGGGATGTCTCACACGAATATGATCGCATCGTCATGGGGGTGCCGCGACTTTACCGTACTATTAGACCGTTATGCAATGCCCTGGGCAAAATAATCGCCTTGCCGAAAATACCGGCTTCCGGCGACAGCATTAAGATTTGGTCGTTGTTTGATCTGGTTTTGCCTGAAGGCGAAAGTCCGGTGCCGTTACTGCGTACTGCCAACAACATGGCGCTCAAAGCGAAAGTCGACTACCTCGTCGTGAGTGTTGACCTTGCCCAAGGCAGTCACATGTTGGCGGTCGGGCGAGGCGCTTTGGCATCGCTTGACTTCCACCTTTTTATCAGCGATCTGGAAGGCAAACAGGCTGTCAAGAGTCCGACTTATTATGATATACGCTACTTATAGAGGAGGAGCGCATAGTATGGCACCATGGGAAATTCTGAACAAGATCGCCATTCCGAGGCCAAACGGGTCGAAAGCCGTGGATTCAACTGCGAATTTCATTGCGGACTATTGCACCCGGGCCGGTTTAACCGTCACCGAGGAACACTTTTTGCTGAGAACCGCCATGCAACCTGTAGTGGGACTCTTCATCCTGTTGTGTGCCTTAGCCTTTGTTTTTTTTCTGTTGAAACGTCGGCCCGTATGGGCTTTGCTATTTGCACTGCTGGCCCCGGCGATCTATTTGGCAGAGTTTGAGCTGAACCTGCCCACAGTTTCGCTCCTTTCTGCAGCCCAAGGGCGCACTATTGTAGCGGAAGCCGGTCCGCGAAGTGGCGCAGCCGAGCAGGAGATAATCCTGGCAGCACACTACGACAGCAAAACTGAGCTGTTCGACCATCAAGCCCGCAAAATCTTTTACAATTTTGGAGCAGTCTCGCTGGGACTGATGCTTGTGACCGCCATTGCCAGTTTGGCATTGCGACAACCATCGGCGTCCAACAACGCCGTGCGCTACATATTGTTGGTTCCTGCCATAATCAGCGTCCTTGGCATCACTGGGCTGGCTCTGTCGCTGGGAGGCGGTTTCCTGCGCAGCGATAAAAGTCCGGGGGCCAGAGATAATGGCACAGCTGTGGCCGTTTTGCTGACCCTGGCTGATGATTTGGCAAATGAGCCGGAGCTATCCGAATATTGGCGCGTCAAGCTGGTTTTTTTCGGCGGCGAGGAGGTTAATATGCAGGGCTCAGCAGCCTATGTCACCCAACATCGGCAAGAGCTCCAGGATGCCAACGCCAGATTAATTAACCTTGAATGCCTAGCCGGAGCCGGTCCTCTGCGCCATCATAGCGGCAGCGGTACTTTTCTCAGACAATACCCATCTGATCCGCATTTGATCAGTGTGGTGGAAGATGTCGCCGAGGAAGTCCGCCAGCCCGTGGAACCGGCTGGGTTTATGCATGATGATTCAGCAGCATTTTTGAAGGCTAGTCTTCCAGCTGTGTCACTTTCGCATAGCCTGCCGGGGCACCCGGATTCCTACCACAATGGCACCGATAGCATTGACAAGGTCATGCCTGGCAAAATGGAAGAGACGGTGTCTTTGCTCAAGCAACTGATTGTCCGGATCGGCAGACAATAAGCGACAAAGCGAGGACTCCCATGAACTGGCGACGCAATTTAGTAATCTTATCGATGGCTGTCTTTTTGGCTGCCATCGCTTTTTCTCTTTACGCACCATTCTTGCCAATGTTCCTTCAGGAGTTGGGGCTAAAAGAGAACATCTCCGGCTGGTCCGGTCTGATGCAGGCCGCCAATTCTCTAACCTATGCCCTGATGGCTCCGGTATGGGGCATGCTGGCTGACCGCCACGGCAAGCGCGTCATGTTCATGCGTTCTGGTTTTGGGATCGCTCTGACCTACGTCCTCATGGCAGTATCACATAACCATTATCAAGTCTTTGCCTGGCGCGCCCTCAACGGCCTGCTTTCCGGCTTCATCCCTTCGGCGATCTTGTTGGTGGCTACCAACACTCCTGAAGTGCATCTGGGCTTCGCACTGGGGATTATTCAGACTGCCAACTCGATTGGTACGATTATGGGCCCCATGATTGGAGGCGTCAGTGCCAATCTGTTTGGCGTCCGAAGCACCTTATTTGCCAGTGCGGCAGTACTCGCACTGGCAGCTGTCTGCGCATACTACGGCACGCGGGAAGAAATCCGGCCGCAACAGCGCAAAAGCACCTTCCTTACTGACATGCGCCAAGTCACTTCTAATGGCGCACTGCGCATTATCATGATCAGCCAGTTACTGATCAATACTGCGCTAATGGTTATCCAGCCAACCTTGCCTTTATTTGTCGGAGAAATTGTGACAACGAATGTGGCGATGTTTACCGGAGTGATCTTCTCAATAATCGGGGTTTCCACGGCACTCGGCGCACCTTTGTTTGGCAAGATTAAAAACCTGAATTATCAGGGCCTTTATGTGCTCGGGATCGGTTCGGGAGCCATACTCAGCATTACGCAGGGATTAACCCGCTCCGTCTGGCTGCTGGGCGGCGAACGCTTCCTTTTTGGTTTTGCCAATGCCGCCATGCTGGTGGGTGGTAATGTCTTGCTGACCCAATACAGCAATCCGGAAGAGCGCGGCCGGATCTTTGGCGTTTTTAACGGTATTGCTTCGCTCGGATCGGTGGCCGGCCCGCTATTGGGAGGATTCCTGGGTGACCGCCTGGGACTGGCCAGCCCCTTTTATGGCAGTGCGATTCTTTTGCTGGTAGCTGGCTGGTTTGTCTGGACCGGATTAAACGCCCGCCAGGCCCTGTTGGAAACCCAGGCTGCCATGTGGTGGCACCGGCTGCACGACCGGGCGCACAGCCACAGCCACAACCACAGTCACAGGCACCTGTTCCATAAAGAATAAACCCTCCTTGGAAATCCGCCTTTTCCAGATATATACCCTATCATACAAAGCCTTACTCATGCTATAATTTAGAAGCACGTCGGTGTTATGTAAACTAAACTGGCTTTGTCCGGACGACTGCTTCCTTATCCAGACTACCTTTATCATATCATCAGGGAGGAAACTACATGAAAATACTAAACAATTCACTCCCAAGGGTGGCCTATTTTTGCATGGAGTACGGCCTGGCGCCGGAGTTTCGCATTTATTCCGGCGGTCTTGGCATTTTGGCCGGAGATCACATTAAGACTGCCGGCGAACTCGGTCTGCCCTTGGTTGCCATCGGACTCTTGTGGCGCCACGGCTATACGCAGCAGCTCATTGGCGAGGATGGACGGCCTTTCGACGTCTTTCTCAATTCCAAATATGATTTTCTGACCGATACCGGTGTAACGGTCAATGTCACTGTTCGCGGCCGGAACGTGGTCTGCAAGGTTTGGAAGACGGAGCATTTTGGCAACGCCCCGCTCTACCTGCTCGATACAGACGTCCCGGAAAATAATGGCCCTTTGATCACCGATCGGCTTTATGCCGGTTCAGCGGATGATCGTCTCGCCCAGGAGATCGTGCTCGGTATCGGCGGTATCAGGGCTTTACGCGCCCTGGGAATCGAAGTGGATGTCTATCACTTCAATGAAGGTCACGCCGCTTTGGCCGGAGTAGAACTGATCCGGGAGCAAATGGCGCGAGGTGCTGGCTTTGAAGAAGCATGGCATCGGATTCGCCCTCAGATCGTCTTTACCACGCATACACCGGTGCCGGCAGGCAATGCGTCATACTCGCATGCCGCACTCTACCATACCGGGGCTTACAATGGGCTTTCATATGACCAGATGGCCCGCATTGGCGGTGACCCGTTTAACATGACCGTAGCTGGTTTGCGTCTGGCACGCCTGGCGAATGCGGTGGCAGAGCTTCATGGCCGCACCGCCCGTCAGATGTGGCAACGTGTAGCGGGCATATGCCCCATCATCTCCATTACGAATGGCGTGCATCCGGGAACCTGGCAGGATCCGAAAATCCGGGCCGCTTACCAAAGCGGGACCGACTTGTGGGCGGCGCACCAGGAGGCCAAGAAAAACCTGCTTGATTACATTGCCGTCCGGGCGGGTGCCCAGTTTGACATGAATGCACTGACGGTTGGCTTTGCCCGCCGCGCTGCTTCCTATAAACGCAGCAACCTTATTTTTCAAGATCCGGCGGTTATTAATCCGATGCTCCGCTCCGGGAAGCTGCAGTTAGTATTTGCAGGCAAAGCGCACCCGCAGGATGGACATGGGAAGGATATCGTCGCCAATCTGGTCGCCAAAGCCAGAGAGTTTCCGAATAGCGTCGTTTTTCTGGAGAATTACGATATGCGCCTCGGCCAGCTATTGACACGCAGCTGCGACGTCTGGCTGAATAACCCGCGTCGGCCGCAGGAGGCCAGTGGCACTTCTGGTATGAAGGCAGCCATGAATGGCGTTCTAAACCTCAGTGTGCTGGACGGTTGGTGGCCGGAAGGTTGTCAGCATGGGGTCAATGGATGGCAGATCGGCGAAGCCTACGAAGGTCCCGAACAGAACGAAAGAGACCGGCGTGCATTGTATCACACGCTCTTCAACGAAGTCATGCCTGTCTATTATCATGATCGCAATAGATGGGAGCAGATGATGCGAGCCAGTATTGAAATGGGTGTCTCGCAGTTCTCGACGCATCGCATGCTTCGCGAATATTATGAGCAACTGTATCGCACAACCAAGAGCACGATGACGATGGAGAGTGCCAGCTAAGAACAAAGCACAGCACATGAAAAATGCGGGCCTGCTGGAGTTAAGCAGGCCCGCTTTCATTTTCATTCTGGCAACCGCATCATTGGGCGCAACCACCAGAGCATCGGAGCTGTATCAGGTTTCTCGCCAGCGAGCGCCTTTTCAAAGAGGCTCAGCGCCACATTCACGCGCGCCTTGAGCATAGCCTCGCCTGCCTCCGCACTGGCCTTTTGTGGATCTCCCATATACGGCAGCATATCAGGATTGCTAACCCACCCCAGCGTGGCTCCGAGATGCTCCAAGTCGCGCCGCACTTTCCCGTCCCCGAGGGATCCGACCATACCGGATGCCAGGCGCAACTTGGCCTTTGGCGGCAATGACGGCGCTGTCTCTTGATAGTTCCCGACCGCCTCCGGTGCCGCCACCAGCATCAATGAGGTTTCATTGGTGCCCGCATGCGCATCGGCATCATCTCCGCAGGTGCCGGGCTTCAGACCCGTCTCTGACAAGAAGTCCGCATCATGATGACACATCATCCGAAACTCAATCAAAAAAGGATTGATCATATAAAAACGGTGCTTTTTCCAGGCCTTGCGGGCGGCCGATTCAAAGGCTAATTGATGCCGCGGACCGCCATGGTTATCCGCAATAAACAGGTATTTGAATCCCTGGGCCGCCAAACCTTTGGCGTAAGCCAGCAATACTGACCGCAGGGCAACGGCTGGCACACTCAACGAACCCTTGACCGGTAAGGCATCTGATCCGGCATAGAGCGGAGGCAGGGTCACCATCGTCATCTCCGGATGCCGCTGAGAGAGTTCGTCAATATAGCGCTGCTGCAATTCCAGAGAAACGATGACATCAGTACCGGTAGGCAGATGCGGCCCATGTACTTCAATGGGACTGACCGAGATAAAGAAAATAGTCGAACTGCGATCCAGTTCATTAAGCTGTGGCAGAGTCAGACGCTGGTATTCAAGAAACGCAGACATATCAACTCACCTTCCGTTAATTTTGATAACCCCACTCACAAGCCAAATTGACAAACCGATCAGCAGTACTCCAAGTCCCAGCAAATTAAACCAAGCGGGTTGGAAAACAACCACGTCAATCTGGCTGAACTCATTAAAACCTGGAATTTGCCAGCCGCCTAATATCATCAGATAAGGGATGGCATTATTAAAGGCATGTCCGATGAGCGCTGGCAGTATTGAACCGGTGCCCAGCACCAGCCAGGCAAACAAAGCCCCGAGCACTATCGGCGCGAGAAATTGCCAGGGCAGCATGTGCATGGCAGCGAATAGGAAGGCGGAAGCGATAATGGCGATGCGCGGTGGATACCTTCTCTTAAATCCGTTCAGAAAAAGCCCTCTGAACAACGCTTCTTCGGTCAGAGGCGCTACAATAATTACGGCGACCGCCGATAGCCAATTCAACCCGGAAGACCCATAAAGGTCGCTAAAAATGGCGATCACTTCCGGTGACATTTCAAAAATCAGACGGAAAAGATTGTCCAGCTCCGAGAGCAAAACACTTAAGCCGGCAACTACTGGCAACAAACCGAGCCAGAATCCCAGCGGTAATCTGCGTATCGGAAAAACTTTTTTAATATCAAGCTGGTTGCTCTTAATGGCCGTAAAGATAATCAAGCCATAGGCTATCAAGGCGCTGACACTATAGGACAGCAGAGCGGCGTTATCCGGAGAGACGCCCAGCACCTCAAATAGTTTGCTCGCGAGCGTTTCAAACGCTATCAAAGCAAAGAGTAATTTTAGCAGCTCTCCAATGGCCTGCCAGAGACCTGGAAAGGCCTTTTCACCTGGTAAAGGAAAAGCGTTCTTCGAAGATGGCATGGTATCCTCCTCTTGATGAGAGATCATCTTAGCAAGACATCGTCATATTTCTCCTCCAAGCCCGCTCTTTCCTGCCCGGCAGCAGTCATGATCGTGAGGCAATTGTGCACCGCTCCCGCGCCTGTCGCGCCCCCCTAATCATGTTCTTACTACTCTTTTGCGGCGCATCTTGCTGTAAACCGCCCACCAGGAAAGCGGTAGTCCCACAGCTGGCAAGATTCCCTCCAAGATACCGATGAAATCCTGAAAAGTATCTACCGCGCCAAAACCAATGGTCCAAAAAAGCCACCAGATGGCTAAACCCATCCAAGCAAAACTAGCCAGTCCGGTGATCAGCAGCACACCGTTGGACGGCAAATGCGGTTGCACGCGCATCGCCAGGGTCGTAAGCCATAACAGGGATGGCATAAACGGTGCCATGAGCAGCAGCCAGTCCATAATGCCATGCCGCACAAAATACCATTGCGGCAAGCGCATGGTCAGCGAAACATCAAACAAGACTACAGCCATAAATGCAAGAATGGCGTAGAATTCAGGCTGCCGGACCACCCTTTTCCAGGTCTCGGCAAAACCGATCCGGCTGTTCTTGATTCCCACCCAAAGTGCAGCCCCGCTGATTAGAGCCAGTAACACTAAAACCCACAAAGGTACCCTCTCCTTTAGCCTAATTACCTGTCCTAACTGACCATACTAATGATCCTTCCCTAAATATGCCCCATTTGCGGTTAATACTGATCATCAGCAGCCGACGTTTTTGCGCGTGAATGATCAACCGCCGCTTTGGTGCATGATCATTTGTGCATGATCAACGGCCGACCGGAAAAACTATAGTGCGTTATTAATTTTTGGAGCGATTTCCATGAACGATCCATTAAAGGTTATGTTTGTGTTGCGACCGGTAGCCGGTGGGATTAAAAAACACCTTTTTTCGCTGCTGCAGAATTTGAGCCAAAACAAGATCCAGCCAATGATCGTCTGCAGTCCGGAAATGCCGGAACAGGATTATTTAGGCACACTGGGGGCTGCGATTTATCATTTGCCGATCTGCCCGGAGATTAATCCGATCCGCGACTGGCAATCTGCCCGCATGTTGCGGCGGATTATTCGGCAGACTGAGGTCGACATTGTGCACGCACACAGTTTTAAGGCTGGCTACATCAGCATTCTGGCAGACACGCTGCCATTTCGACGCAGGAATTATGCGCTGGTGTGTACGTTTCACAACCAGTTGCACCGCTATGATAATGTTTTGAAAAATTTCGTTACTGCCGCGGCTGCGTCCAGCATTGGCAAGAAGGTTGATCACGTCGTTGTTATATCCCGGGCATTACTTAACGAGGCGGTTCAGATGATGCGCCTGCCCGCAGAAAAGGTGACTTGTGTCTATAATGGCATTAATCCTTCAGAATTTGCTGTACTCCCCCCGCCCAGCCAGTTTCGGCAGGAACAAGGCATTCCTGAGGACGCGCTGCTAATTGGGACAGTTGCCAGGCTGATCCCCCAGAAGGGAGTTCAATATCTGATTGAGGCGGCTGCAATCTTAAGGGATCGCTTTCCGAAAGTCCGCTATGCGATTACCGGTGACGGCCCAATGCGCCAGCTACTTGAGCAGCAGGTACAGGAGATGGGGTTGGCTGAGATCATCACATTCGCAGGATTCAGACCTAAAATTGATGATTTTTTGGCAGCACTGGACCTGTTTGTTTTGCCAACACTGGAAGAAGGATTGTCAATTGCAATCATGGAAGCCATGGCAGCCGCGAAACCGGTTGTGGCCAGTGACGTCGGCGGGGTGCCGGAGCTGATTAGTGCGGAGAACGGAGCTTTGGTGCGCCCTGGCGATGCGGAATCCCTGGCGGAAGGTATCGCAAGCCTGCTTTCCATAGATGAGGCCAAGCGTGCCGCCGTTGGCGCGTGCGGACGCCGTCTTATTGTGGAGCGATTTACTGTCGGACAAATGGCGCAGGAGCATCTGCGGCTTTATGAGGACCTGAACTTTCGGCGACGGCGCGGACGTGGTGCGAACGCGGCGCCAGCACCCTCGAAGGAGTGATGGATGAATGGTCAAAAGAAAAATGTGCCAAGACCAAGACCAAGGACGAGGCCGATGCCGATGCCCAGGTCAAGGCCAATGCAGACGGCATTGCCGCCGCCGTTGCCGAGGCGGGCTTTTATTAATCTTGGCCGCAGCCTTGTCAATTGCAGTCAGTACCGCGGGCGGCACGGCCGCAGGCGGCGCCACGATTGGTACTACAGGCAATCGCGCGACTACAGGTGGCGCGACCGCAGGTTGCGCGACCACAGGTGGCACGGCCTCCGCAGTAAAGCGCAAGGTTGTCATGATCTTTGCGGGGGCCGTCGACCTGAAAGACATCATCGCGGCTGATGCCCCGGCTTTTAATCACTTCAAAGAACAATCCACTTGGGGAATTATGAATGTCCGCACTGCGGGAGCCTTCACTCCTGAAAACGCCTATGCCACGCTTGGATCAAACAGTCGGGCTTTTGGCACTGCCGAGGCCGGTCGCAATTTTGGTGCCGGGGAGCGGCTCGAAAGCGGTACGGCTGGTGAAGTTTTTGAGCGCTACACCGGATCCTCAGTGCACGAGCAGGAAGTGGTCGTCATAGACTATCCGCGCCTGCTCAAGGCGAACGCACGCACTTTGCATCCACCGCTGTTAGGGGCCTTTGGATCAGCCCTGAAACAGGCCGGGATTCGCATTGCGGTCTGTGGCAATGCAGACACCAACTCCAAGTCCGGGCGGGAGTTTATTTTGGCTCTTATGAATGCATCCGGAAAAATTGCCATGGGCAGTTTGGGAGATGACTTACTACGCAAGAATGCCGCCCGGCCATACGGTATCCAGACCGACTATGAGCGTCTATGGCGGACCGTTAGTGATTTTTGGGAATCAGCCGATTGTCTGGCAGTGGAGTTGGGGGATAGCAGCCGTCTGGAGAAAGAGCGCGACGCATTTCTGCCGGAACAGCGCCTAGCATTGCGGCGTCAGACCATTGAGGATGCTGATGTATTTTTTGCCAGACTCGCCGACCGCTGCCAGACAGCGTTGCCTGAGGGTGACGGTGGCGAAGTTATGGTCTTGATGGTTTCCCCTTACCCGGCGCGGGATGCGCAGGACGAGGGTAACACTCTGACACCTGTGCTTATTTCGGGATCGAGTTTTACTGGCGGCTTATTGTATTCCGCCAGCACCAAGAAGGACGGCCTCATCACGATTGGCGATCTACAATCCACAATTTTGGCGTTTCTGGGAGTTGACAAACCGGCAGCCATTACCGGACAACCCCTGGTGGCGCGACCTTCAGAATTGACGCGGCCTTCAGACTCAGTGGCTCAAGCCGGCAACCAACTGTACTTACTAAATTCGAGAATTGCCAAAATAAATATAAGCAGAAGCCCTGTTTTAAAGAGTTTTGTGATCGCCCAAATTATTGTGCTGATCTTAGCACTGCTGCTCATTGTGTTTGGAGTGCAAAAAACCAGACTGTTTCTTTTTTTGCGGTGGCTGATGGCTTTTGTAGCGTCTGTGCCATTGGGGTTGCTTGTCCAGCCGTTGACCGCCCGGTTTGAGCTGTCGGAGATCCTGCTTTTCACAATTCTTTTTGCCGCCTTGATCACGTTTATTGCGTTCTGGAGTAACAAGCAAGGAAAAAACGGTGAGCCAATCGGGATAATCGCTTTACTTACCGCCTTTGCAATCCTAATTGACACGCTCTCGGGGTCTAACCTGATGAGTAACTCGGTGCTGGGTTATAGTCCGGTTGGTGGCGCGCGCTATTATGGAATCGGCAATGAGTATATGGGAGTGTTGCTGGGATCATCTGTGATCGGAATCAGCGTTTATTTGCAGCGCTTCGGCACCTCACGTAAAAATATGATCGCCGCTGGCACCCTTTTAGTGCTTTGGGCTTACGCGGTGTCAGTTCCCTGGCACGGCTCCAATCTGGGAGGTAGTTTATCTTTAGTAACAGCTTACCTGGTCACTGTAATTGGATTGGTATCAGAAAAGCGATCTAAAAAGCGCCTGCGCACCTGGCTGGTAGCCATCGCCGCAGCGGTTGTCGTGGCTATCGTTCTGAGCCTGGCAGACTTGGCCAGGCAAACAGAAGCCCAGTCGCATATCGGGCGTTTTGCCTCCCAGATCAGACAGGGCGGACCTACTTCCATATTTCCGGTGATCGTGCGCAAATTGGAGATGAACCTGTCGCTAATCGGCTATACGATCTGGTCCAAGGCGCTGTTGACTTTTATTGTTGTCATGGGGGTTCTGTTTTGCCGTCCCAAAGGCATGCTGGCGCGTGCCGCTGCGAATCGGCCGGTGATCTTCAATGGGATCTGGGCCAGCTTTGCCGGAAGCGTCACCGCGTTTGCTGTCAACGACTCTGGCATAGTGGCAGCAGCTACCGCGCTGCTTTTTCCGGTAGCCCTGATCACGGACCTTTTGCTGAATCAGCAGTACGAAGATGATTCAGCCACCTGTGAATAATGATGGTGTTGGAATGGATCGGTTTTTTTTGCGCAAGCTACTGAGGGGGTGCATACATGAAAGCGACCTCAACCAGTCTAGCCGTTGCCGGACTCGGTGCCGCCGTTTCTACTTTGGGTGCTTCTGTTCTGCGCAAGAATAGATTTGGTGCCGGAGTATTGGGATTCGGTCTTGCCCACATTGTATTGGGCTTACTGGATTTGGCCCGGCCGACCGTTCGTCGTTCTTCCTGAATCATCCCTGGACACTGAGGCTTAACCCCTCAGTGTCTTTGTCTTTTTTGCTAGGCCAGCCAGCCCGTAACCAAATTGCGGCCTTGCTCAAAACACGCATTGAAGTCTGCCCCGTCGCGACCATCCAGATCAAAAATTGCCGCCAGAAAGGAATCCGCAAAATCTTCATTGCTGGCCAGATCATTACCTTGGAAAGTGCGCACCATTAAATCGGTATATTGCCGCCAGCAGTCAAGATCATCATCATGGACGTCCCCGGCAAGGTATTGCTGAAGCGTATTGCAGCCAGCGCCATAACCGTTACACTCCGGTAATGGCTGAACCAGCACGTAATGAAAATTTTTCTCTGGGCTGTCCCCGTTCCCGTCAGTCGAATGTTGCAGACCAGCTGGAAACATACGGCATGACAAAGGACGAGCGGCATAGACCGTGCACCGATGGGTCTCGCGGTTGAGGAAGACGCACTGTTTGGAGTGGAGTTGGGAACGACCACGGCCAGCCATTCGCAGTGCCAAAAGCGGGACACGGCCCATGTTAGCCACGCCAGGCAGGTCTGTTTCAATAATGATCAGGTGTTTTCTGATGATGTTAGAAGTACTGATATCTAAAAAACGAGCTAGCCGCCAGACGTCCAGCGGTGTCACATAGGGAGTTGTATTAGTACAGCAACCGCCGCATTGGCGACAGACAAAATCGATGCGTTCGGATGGATCCGCCAAACGTTGACGTTCGTCACTTGGACAATCATCATTTTGCTCGGAAGTATATGTTTTGTGCATAATTAATATGATCTCCCCTTGTGTCGTGCTGTTCTAGAGTGGATGCGTGGTTTTGCGGGTTCCGGTATAGAGCAGTGTTGCTTGATGACAATGAGGGCAGGGCGCATGGATTTTGGCATTCGTCTTAAATCGACTGCCACAAGCCGGACAAGCGTAATAAAAGCGTCGATAGCGCTTGGGCTGCCGGTTTCTCTCAATGGGCGGTGCGAAGCGCGGCGCGTCAACTGCGGCGGCTAGCTCTTTAAACTCTTTGGACCGATGCGTATAAGGCAGCCCATCGCGAAACAAAAAAAGGTGACATAATTCGTGCCGCAGAACCCCGATTACTGCTTCTTGGCCATGTTCCTCATACAAGCGGCGTGACACGCGGATGAGACTCTGCTTAACATTGACATCTCCGCCGCGGCTGCGGAAACGAGAGTTAAATGCCGCCCGCCCGCCAAAGCTACGCCCGAAAGTATCTCGGGCTACTGCTTCTGTCAGCTGCGTCAGACTGCTGTCATTCATTGCTTTTGCCCGTGGTGCACTGTTGCTGTTCTGGCTCGCGATGCACTGTGGCAGAGGCGTCTTCCATTAAACGTCTGATAACAGGTTTAACGGCAGCAGGTTCTCCGCTCGCAAAATAGATGTTCTGCCCTACTGCTACTGCATTGCCGTTTACTAAACCATGCTCTCCCAATATTTTAGCTGCTTGGCGGGCCACGGCTGCGCCCGTGTCAATTACGGCCACATGCGGTCCCGCGATCTTTTCAACAGCGTTACGCAAAAAAGGATAGTGCGTACAGCCAAGTACAATGGCGTCGACACCGAATTCCAGCATCGGCGCGAGGTATTTTTGAAGCAGGGCTTCGACCTCAGGACCTTCTACACGGCCAGCTTCAACATGCTCGACCAAGCCCGGGCATGGCTGATTAAAGACCTCCACATCGGAACCGAAGCGCTCTACCAGGGAGGAAAAGCGCTCGCCTGCAATTGTCACTCCGGTGGCCATGACGCCAATTTTCCCCGACTTACTGATGCGGGAAGCCGGTTTGACAGCAGGTTCCATGCCGACAATGGGAACCGCATACCTTTGCCGCATGGCATCCAGCGCTGCGATTGAGGCCGTGTTGCAGGCCACGATGATCATTTTGGCACCCTTGGTCAAAAGAAAGTCGGCGATATGAAAGCAGCGGGCCTGGATTTCTGCGGTGGTTTTCTGACCGTAGGGGCAGTAAGCCGTATCTGCGTAATAGATGATATCTTCAGCAGGCAAAAGGGCCCTGACTTCTCTCATGACAGACAGGCCGCCGACTCCGGAATCAAACATACCGATTGGCGCGGAAAACATGTTCTGCTCCTCCTTCGATCTATACGCTTATCGCGGCGTTGGTCCCATAATGCCACAAAAACAAATGGCAAGTAAAGTATAACATGTCTGGTGTTTTTTAAACCGCTTTGCCTGAAAAAATTCGCCTGGCCTGCCCCAGACCAGGCAACAGCAAGCCTCACAAGTGTTTGTTGATCACCTTGGCAAATCCTCGCCACCTTTGATAATTCTCGCTTTCCCTTCCACGTGCCGTTTGGACATGGCCTTCTGCAAACGCCGGTCGTCCTTGGAAAGTAGCACGATATCAAGGTCATAGTTCTCGGGGTATAGTTCTTCATAAGGAATATGGAGCGAAATCCTCTTATGATTGACTTTAATGCGTTTGTCCTTTACGAGTACAACGACTTCGCCCCTGCTATCGACAGTTTCACAAAGGATGCCATGCTCTTTTAACGAGCCGATATAGACTGAGTCGCCAACCCGCAGCGGCCGCGCCGGTTTAGCAGGTGGGTCCGCCGGCTTTGGGGAGTCACCCGGTTTTGGCAGGTCCGCCGCTTTCGCCTTGCTCTCGACCATCTCGATCCCTGCAGAAGTGCCTAAACTCCCCTCCAGGCATTCTGGCGCGCAGTCAACAGGCTGTGATGGCACTGCCACTAGCTTGATGGCCTTATCCAGCGTGTCCTGCCCCATTCCCAGCCGCTTGGCGATCCAAAACCCGTTGCTTTGTCCGGCCTGACCAATGATCAGGCTGTACAACGGCTTCAAAGTTTCGGGATCGAATGCCATGCAACCATTCCTAAAACCTGAACGCGTCTCTGCAAAACGCTTCAAGTCCCCATAATGAGTGGTCGCTACCGTAATTCCACCTGCAATGCACAGGTCATCCAGTATTGCTGCGCCTAGTGCCGCTCCTTCAGCCGGGTCAGTACCAGTTCCGATTTCATCAAATAAAGCCAAGGTCCCTGGCCCTCTTTGATTAAGAATACTAATCACATTTTTCAAATGCCCCGAAAAAGTACTGAGCGACTGTTCGATACTCTGCTGATCACCAATATCCACCAGGATTTGCCTAAAGACTCCCAGCGCCGTTCCGGGACCGGCTGGCAAATGCAGACCTGATTGCGCCATTAAGGCAAACAAACCGATGGTCTTCAAAGCGACGGTTTTGCCTCCGGTATTAGGTCCAGTAATCAACAGCGTCCGATAGTCTCTGCCAATATAAAAGTCGAGCGGGATCACATCTTTGCCCAGCAGCGGATGCCTTCCGGCATGGATCTGGATACCTCTATAATCCAGAATGACCGGCTCTATAGCTGAAATAGATCTGGCATACTTGGCCTTGGCAAAAGCGAAATCATAGGCCGCCATGATCTCGACGTTCAACCTGATCGACTGCAGGCGCACCGCCAGCTCACCGGTGAGCATCGACAGTATCTGGTACTCTTCCGCTTCTTCTTGAGCATAAAGCACTTTAAGCTGGTCCGTCAATGCCCTGACCGCCGCTGGCTCGACAAACAGTGTGGAACCGCTTCCTGAGGAAGTTACTACGGCGCCATCAATCAAATGACGATGGGATGTTTTCACAGCAATACAATAACGGTCATCTTTCAGGCTGACAAAAGTCTCCTGCAAGCAACTCCGGTATTTCTCGGAGTTGATGTAGGAATTCATCTTATCCTTGATGCGTCCTTTGACGGTCTCAATCTGAACGCGAATCTTAGCTAACCGGTTACTGGCCGCATTACTGACCCGCCCGTTTTCAATGCAGGTTTCAATTTGCTCTTCCAGATCCGCATAAGGTACAATCGCACCCGCATAGCGCGCCACAACCGGAGCCAAATCTGAGAACCGATCCATGAATTGGACTATTTTGCGACAACCGCGCAATAAGTCACCCAAATCGGTCAAAGCCTGCGGTTCCAAGATCGCACCCTTGCTAATTCTTTCAAGGTGGCTGCTGACATCAGATAAACCGTGCAAGGGAACATGCCCGGATGCATCCAATATCGCGCGTGCTTCGGTCGTTTCCCTGATAGATTCCATGACAATCCGCCGGTCTGTCGCTGGTACCAGTTCGTCAATTAAGGTACGCCCCAGGCCGCTGACAGCGAATTCCTTGACTAGCTCTTTGATCTTGTCGAATTCGAGTGTGATAAACGTATTCTCGTTCAATTGCTATTTCCTCCTAAATAAAAAACCGTGGGTGCACCCACGGTTCAATGTCCTGACATTCAGAATATGTCAAGGCGTCAAGTCCCTATAAAAAGGTCATGGGCGCTTTGCCCATGACCGAATAAGCTTCATATAAAGCAATTTTACGGTGAAATTGACCGTCAATGATGACAGCCTCAAAGCACCAAAATCGGCAGGGCAAATCAGGCTATTAAGTTACCTGCAAAGCACCCGACCAAGGACATCAAACGACCTCCCTGACTGAAACTTCAACGCATTGGAAGATTCCAAGCGCCTGAAACTATCATTAATATACCTCAAATACTACCAGCTGTCAATAAACCTTTCAGTTGGAAGGCTGACAGCCTCCACCCCGGCTGTGATTCCCGGGCGTTTTTATGCAGTTCGAACTGGATCTTTACCGGATGAGCCTTCTGCGGATCCGGCAAATAATAATAGATCATTAAGCTGGCTTCGACCACCGCGCGCTCTTCCGTTTCCGAAATCGTACGGCAATTGATCGCTGCCAGATGTCTGATAGGCTGAATCAACTTCATTAAAACCGCCAACGGCAGACCATCTGTTGCGTATCGGAGGGTGCACTTTTCTCTCTGATGCACCGCTGCCAATACCCAATAGGCGAGTCGATCGGGGCGCGCATTCACTAAAGCGTTAGCCAGTGCGCCGCTGGACTTTAGGACCATCAATTGATGACCTGGGTCTTGTCTCCAAGTTGTATGCACCCTGCTGTCCTTAAAATGAATGCAAAAATGCCCCACGAATTCATTCTGTTCCAAATCTCCCCAACCATGCGGCATACCATTCATCGATCCTGCTACTTTGCGATTTTCCCCAAAATCGACTACGACGGCTCGGCGAGCCCAACTCCAGCTGCCGCCATATATCTTTTTCAGCACGGCGGTATCTTTGGCTGATAAAGGCTCAACATCCGCGTGACTGTCTCCCCGATGGCGACGCACCCGAAATTCAAGCCCCGACTCCAAATCGCGGACTGTGGCCACCCCTCCTACCGGAAAAAAAGTCACTACTTCCGGCCAAGTGAGCGGTTTTCCGAAAAAGCGTGCCTGGGCGCTGACGTTGATTTTTGCGATGGCCAGTGCGAGTGCTTCATTTTGCAGCCAGTGATCGGAGTGAGGGTCATAAAGAGTACCGTCATCCAGAATCCAAAGGTAGTGCCGTTGCTTGCCAGAACCGACTGTCCAGGAAAGCATCTGGTATTTGCGGTAGGCGCGTGGCGCCGGAGCGGACGCCGTAAAAGGCGCTTCAGCCAAATCAGGAGCCTGCTCTGCCACGCTGTCAACTTCAAAGAGCGCTACTGACAATGCCTTGCGGAGCATTGGCAGTTCGTCATGCGCGCTTGGAGAAGGCTGAGTAGGATGAGAGGGATGAGAGGGATGAGCAGGCCGATCTGTCGGATTGGTAATTTCGTAAGTAAAGCCGTATTCCGGCCAAACATATTTAAGTTGCAGATTATCGATCTCATGGCTGCGAACGCTGCGCGCCCCCGCTTCTGTCGTGACAGCCATGACGGTCGTGGCGACGTAGCCAGCTAGAAATGCGATGCCCAGCAGTAACAACATCCGTGTTTTAGTCAGCAAAACTTGTTAGTCCTTTCCAAGTGTGTTTTTCTGCCTCTGCTAGCCTCTGTTAAGGCCGGGTCGGACGATCATAAATCTCAGCTGCTCCGCCTGATAGCGACGCATCAAAGACATACTTGCGGCCGCGCAGGGTGTAAACTTCAGCATTAAGCTCAGCGGGATTATCTTCATTGGTGCTGAACAGGATTACTTCGGCCTTTTGGTCACCGTCAAGGTCGACCACTTCCGCACCCTGCTCTCCAAAAAACGATCCCAACTGAAAAAACGCGCCCTTTTCAAAGGTAAACATTTCGATTGCCGCTCCACCGCCTTCAGTCGGATACCATGCCCCAACGGTTTTCTTACCGGGAGCAATTTCCCAAACCTTAGGGAGAATAAAGCCGGCCGATAATGCCCCAATTCGTTCGGAAGCAACGTAACGGCGCCCGTCTTTAAGGACAATCAGCCAGGACGGGCGGCGTGCATCGCCTTCAGCGACCCAAATGCGCTCAGTTTTTCCGTCACTGTCGATATCTTCCTCGATAAAATTCGAAGCGGCCTGCTGGACCCGAAAGGTCTTTTCAGGACCCAACAAACCGCTTTCCAAGACCAGCCAAAAGACGAGCGTGATCAAAATCACGACCCCAGCTGCGCGCACCGGAAACTTGCCGTCCACCATTTCAGCCGCCTCCTCAGACCTAGTATACCCAGATCGGAGGCAGAGACGCGGGAACGGTTCTTTTGGACACAGAGGGACGGTTCTCTTG
>DHDG01000042.1:128096-130095 GCA_002399265.1 Firmicutes bacterium UBA4882
CAAGAGAACCGTCCCTCTGTGTCTTGCCTCTCAGAAGTTGATGTTATAAAACAGTCTGATAGCCCACTCTTTGACCCGGTCAGGTAAAAACCTGGCCAGGAACGGAAAACGCTCCGACATAAAGTCCCCAGCTGGATACCGCGTGGCTGGATTTTGGCTTCGGACGATTTTGAGTACCTTTTTGGCAATCACTTCCGGCGACGGTGCTTTTTGCAGATTAACGTCGATAGTCTTCCACGAAGCATCCGTCCATTTTTTGTAGGCCGATTCTTCTTTGCCACTAAACTCCGTAGCATTGTTAAAGTTGGTATTGATATCGCCAGGCTCAATCATCGCGACTTTAATCCCAAAAGGTCGGACCTCCTGCCGCAGACCTTCCGTAAATGCCTCGATCGCATGCTTGCTGGCCGCGTAATGGGTTTGGAACGGTATTACCAGCTTTCCGGCCAGAGAACTGACATTGATGATTAGCCCGCTGCCCCTTTGCCGCATCACGGGCAAAAAGGCCCTAATCATGCGCAGGGTCCCAAATACATTGGTTTCAAACTGCGCTTTGGCCAGTTCAATTGTGACATCCTCAATCGACCCATAAATGCCATACCCGGCATTATTAATCAAGACATCAATGTGACCAGCTTCTTGCATTACTTGCGCAAAACATTTCTTAACAGAACTGTCGTCGGTTACATCCAAACGCACAAATTTGATGCGCTGCGCTGCTTCCGGAGAAACCGGAAAAGGAATCGCACTCGTCTCCTTACGAGTGGTGCCCCACACATGGTAATTATTTTCTGCCAGCAGCTTCGCGATGGCAGCGCCAATTCCCGATGAGGCGCCGGTTATTAGCACATTCTGGTACTGTGTCATAATATTACCTTCCTTTCCAGATGATAAAAATCAAAGAAAATCCTGCCATACGGCAGGATCGCAATATTAGAATTGTCGCAGCAACCTAATACTTGATTCTCTTGCCAGTAATAATATGAACTGTCTCTTCCCCGATGTTAGTGGCATGATCAGCAGCCCTTTCCAGCCATTCAGCCACTTGCAGTAGCCAAATTGCCTGATTGACCTCTTTTTGACTAACTCCGGAGCCAACAATGGTAACCAGCTCTTCGGAAATAAGCTCATATAAGTCATCCGCTTCATCATCACGCTTGCAGACTGCTTCGGCAAGATCACTATTCCATTCGATGAATGCCTTCAAAGCAGCAGTCAGCATTTGAATCGCCAGAGCAGCTAATTGCGGAATATGAATCAGAGGCTTAATTAATGGATCTTTCTTGATTTTCAGAACAACAGAGGCGATATTGGACGCATAATCCCCAACGCGTTCCAGGTCGCTGGCAATTTTGACCATCGCGATCTGCCGTTTATATTCCATGGAGGTGGCCGGTTCATAAGCTGCCAGTCGACTGACTTCTTCCTCAATCACAATCTGGTAATTGTCGATCACATCATCTTGCTCAATTACCTTTCTGGCAAGCTCAGCATCTTGGTTACGAAGGGCCTGAACAGACAACTGAAGAGTTTCTTTTGCCGCTTCACCCATTTTTAGGAGAGCGGCTGATGCGCGATCTTTCTCTTTCTCTCCATTTATTGATATTACCATTCTACGGCTCCTCCCCAAAGAATTTTCGACGGAGTTTTCTTCACTACCTATTTTGGCATCGAATTAGTTATCTCCTGCTGACTGGAAAAAAAACATCTTTGCCACTAATGCCCTTAATAAATTTGGTATTGACATGGAACGCTAAGTAACTAGAAAGGAGATGCAAACATGGATCGATTCGCGCTAGTTTTGGTGATAATCGGAGCTTTGAATTGGTTACTAATAGGTCTTTTCCGTTTCGACCTGGTAGCCAGCATTTTTGGTGGGCAAACCACTGCTATAAGCCGCATTATTTATTCCATAGTGGGTCTTGCCGGCTTATATAGCATTAGTTTCCTCTTTCGGGAGCGAACCAAAACCGACTAGACTTTTAGTAACTATGGCGGA
>DHDG01000042.1:130213-149129 GCA_002399265.1 Firmicutes bacterium UBA4882
ACTATGGCGGAACTTTGGCGGGGGTATTTGGGGGCGGCTCCAATGGGACCGTTCCCCAAAGTTTATGTTTCTTTGACATAACGAAATGATGCTCCCAGCGGGACGAAGCCCAACGATTTTAGCAAATCGATGGTATCTGGTGCCACCTCTGGTCCACACGTCAGGGCGACCGCCCGGATGCCTTCCCCAGCCATTGCTTGAAAAGCCTGTAACAGTAATGTACGCGTAATACCTTCTTTGATAAAGTCCTGCAAAATGCCTAGCCTTAGAATATAAGCGATCTGGCGTGCCTCTGGATGTCCTTGGAGTTCATCCAGCCTGAACCAACAAGCGTCGCCAATTATATTGCCGTTTAGTAAAGCCGTATGCCTGCGCGTTAGCAGCGGCGCTTTTAATCCGATCGGCTCTTCCGATGCCACAGTGTTAAATTGTATTCCCGACCCTGGCAGGGCGATAAAACGTACTTTGGGTAACGCTGTGGCATAAAAAGTCTCCGGAATCTCAGCCGGATAGCGCCGGAATCCCTTCGCCAAAAGCAACTCATCCAATCGGAACCCCGACCAGCAAGCGCCTCTGGTCATGCCGTAAAAGGGGTACCCATTCCGGATCGGCCAAGCCACAATTCTATTAGCTCCGGACTGGTATAGACGGCTCAGCGCTTCACCCAGCAGAGCGTCCGCTATACTTTCAGACTCATTGCCAGCTGCGAAAATAACCCGTATTGATCCTTTGCCGCTGCCCCGCGCCTCCGTATAGTGTAAAAACCCGGTCACCCTCTTTTGGGAATCCAGCGCAACGATTAATTCTTGCGGGTCAAATTGGTAAAGGCCGTCATGAAGCGGACCATCCACTAAAATCGCACTGACAAAGTCCGGGATGGACACAGGCCAATGATACGGCAGCAGCGTACTCATTTCATTATAAATATTGACGATACCGGGCAAATAGGAGTCCCTGTAATGATCGACTGCCACAGACATAAAATACCGCCTTCCGTCCTCCGGACTTCTGCTAATATGTACGCAGGAAAGGCAGTTTTCCTGCACGTCCGAACGGAATAGCGGTATGTAGATTTTAGGCCCTCGTTCCATTTTGAGGGAATTGTTGAGGATACAAAAGCGGCGGCGCCTTATTTATCACAGGTTACCAATAGCTTATACTTTTCAGGTATGCGACCGGCAACCACATCAGTACGTGGTACGATCAATTTGCTCTGTGCCAGAACTGGATTGATCATGCCTGTAATGATCTGTGATTCGCCCGGCAGAGCCGTGGCCATTACCGTCCCGTTAGGGGCAATCAGCATGTTTCCGGACCTGGCATAGCGTTCTGCCGGAAAGCAGACTGCAAGATAGCAGCAATTTTCAGCTGCCCTGGTTCTGGCCAGCTTTTCGTGCAGCGGATAAAGCTCGCTGCTAATCCAGATAATTAGCTCCGCTCCTTGCAGCGCTGCAATGCGGGCGGGTTCAGGGATCAAACCCTCTTCGTCCAGGATAAAGGCTACTTTACCCAGCGGCGTCTGAAACACCTGATTCGTTCCTGGTTTTGGTGGCTCCTCGCCGCCATCATGCACTTTATCAGGTACGCGCTTGTTTGTCCTGCCATGCATTTTGTGATAAGTCTCGCAACGACCGTCTGGCAGAAAGAGCTTAGCGGACCCCTCCTGAGCGGCAGCGAGCGCAATCCCCTTATCAGCAGCATAGTAACCCGGATCGGTAATCCCATTGGCTTTCATGGAATCAAGACTGCTGAAGACGGCCAATTGTGCACCCAGTACACTGATGATCTCCGCACCATCCGATTCAGCGGCGCCTGCTCCAACGCTCTGGACACAAGCCGCCAACCATGGACTGATACTGGCCGCGGCAGTGAACCGCTGTTCCTGTTGTCCGGCGTTGATGGCGGCTAGCAGACCGTAAGTTTCCGGTCGGCGATCTTTAATGCAGGAAAAACCGGGGACAATTTCATCTTCTGCGGACTTTCCTAAATCTATTTCACAGATCAGGATTTCCTCGCGATCAGCAGAAGCTTCAAGGACGCGTTCCCCGGAAGGCGCTATAACACAGCTCCTCCCGCAGAACAGAATCGAGCGTCTTTCCAGCCCAATTTTATTGGCAGCCAGAAACCATACCTTGTTTTCCAGTGCGCGGGTCTGCACCATAAATTCGAATTGCGGATTGGTCAGTTTGGTCCGCTCTCCCCCGGACGATACCCAATTCGTTGGATCCAGGATAATCTCAGCCCCGCCCAGCTTTAACATCCGGGCAATTTCTGGCAAGCGCGCGTCGGCGCATATGAGCATGCCAATCTTACCTAAAGCAGTATCGAAAACCGGAAATTCACCGCCGCCGGAAAACCAATGTGCATCAAAATGCCATAAAAAAGACTTGCGCACTTTTCCGATCACTGCGCCCTGCGGTCCAAACAGGAATGCGGAGTTATATAGCCTGCCCGATGCCCTTTCTGGCAAACCCACTGCCAAATGGAAGCGATATTTACGCGCCAGTTCGGCAAAAGCGTTCATGACATAGTCCAATTCATCCTGCGTAGTGCCAGGCGCATTTTGATCTCCCAAATAATAGGAGGGATAGGTACATTCGGGTAACAATACCAAATCCGGCTTTTGCTCGGCTGCCTGATGAACCATAGCCACCGCATGTTCCAACGCCTGTGCGCTCTGCTGAATATTAAAAGCCGAAAGTTGAACTACTGCCGCCCTTAACATTTTCCAACCTCCAAGTAGTCATGTTCCTCGCTGACTATTACATTGCGATCTGAAGATAAATGCCGCAAGCCACCACTAACGCCAGCACACAACCGACTGGAATCCATGCCATACGCCATGATTTCATAAAATCGGCTTTGAGATACTCCACTGTACCTACCACGCAAACATGCGCCGGAGAAAGGATGTAACCCATCATTGAGGCATAATACATCAAGACGACTAAATACAGAAAGTCACTGCGTCCTGCCGCCGCTGACATCAGGATTGGCAACACAATGGCTACCGCCCCTTGATGCAGGCCAACGAAAAACCCTGTCAGAAATGGGGCCACGATCACCAGCAGTAATATGGAAGTACTACCCCCTGATAAGGTAGTTCTCAAAACATCAACTGCCGACGAGTGCAAAATAGATTTACTGAAAAACACAATTCCGGCAATCGCCGCTGCAATACCCCAGTTAATCCCGGGGATTACTCCATACCTTATGCGCCTGTACACCTCTGCAAAATATGATAGCGCTCCTGTTCCTATTCCTATTCCTGTTCCTGATTCTGATCTCGACGGCACTATTAAAACTGCCGCTACTATTCCGACAAAAATGCAAATAGAAAACGGCCATTGCAAGAAGCCAGCCAGCCCGAGGATAATGATGAATGGCGCACACGCCGGAATAAAAGTCCTGATGAACTGCCAGAACCGCTTCATAAGGGCTCCGGCGTTCGGCTGCCCAGACCCGCTTTCATGATCCTTTGGTGTAAACGAAGTGCCCCGAAAAGCCAGATAGGAGGCGATCACAAGAGACACCAGCGCGCCGACCAGCCCTGGCCATAAGATGTATGAGAAAGGCAAATTCACAAATTGTCGCGCCACGAGGTAGGGAGGGTAAAGCGGATAAAAGAAAAACAGAATATGCCTGAAAAAGATATTAGCCACGACTTTCTGCTCTCTTGACATCCCGACTTGATCACCGGCCGAATCTACAATGGGGGCGGAGAAAACGGCCGCCCCCGGCACATTCAAAAACCCGATCAGCGCTGGGACGACAATGGTAATAATTCTGGGATCACGCGCCACCCCTCTGATGCTGTCAGTGAGCTTCTCCAGTGCTCCCGACACTTTCATGGTATTGCCCAAAACGGTAATTAAAGCAATCGCAATGAGTAAATCATACCCGGATGGCATCAGAAAAGTGTCGACAAAGGCATTTTTCAAAACCTGCCAGGTATCTTCCGAAACGAACGCCATAATGATCGCCCCGGCCAGTGCGGGCAGACCCACATTGACTTTCTTTCGCACACCCACCAGAATAAGCAAAATGGCAATAATCAAGCCGATCATCGCAATCATGCTGTCTCAGTCCTCTTTCTCAAAAGTGCCCCAGACTACTGGTTTCTTGTCCTGAACCATAAACCGGCCGCGTGCGATAACATGCAGCACCTCAAGGTTCTGATCGAAAACAACCAGGTCCGCGTCACAATCATCTTGAATCCTGCCTTTTCCGTGGAGACGCTGACAATCCGCAACATTACTGGTGACAGTCTTTAATGCTGTTTCGAAAGGAATATCATACTGTCGAACAAGCCTGCGGAAAGTCTGCGTTAAAGCGCTCACCTTGCCAACGCCCATGCCGGCCAGTGCTCCGGAACTGTCAAACTTCGGCAGAGATCCATTCCCATCCGAACTCATTGTTACCTTCCGCCCACTCACCCCTGCTTTCAGCAGCGTGACAACAGCCTGACCAACCGTCGGACAATCGCGTTCTGCCTCGGATTCGGAAGCAGTCAGGTCTACATACCCGCCTGCCAAGCCAAACTTGACAGCCCATTTCAGGACTTCCTCATTCCTGTTCATATGTGTGGGAACAAATTGCTCTACTGGAATCTCGGTATTTGTGATAATTCTGAACAACATCTCCAGACCGCTGGGGCCTGCTCCGACATGCAGCGTTACTTTGCCGCCTTTGCCGGCCAGCATGCCTCCGACGCGTGCTTCCGCGGCAATACGGGCTAACTCATCCCGGGTAGGCTGCGCGGAACGATGATCCGCAATGGCAACTTCACCTACACCAATCACCTGCTCCAACAGCATAATATCTGACATGATTTTTCCGGTGACAGTCGGGGGAGGGACCTGATACGCGCCCGTAAGAACAAAGGCCGAAACACCCTCTTGAATGAGCGCGCGCGCTTTCACCAGCAAACGGTCAACATGGCGCGTAATACCGTCCGTTCCTAAACAGCCAATCACGCTGGTGACCCCGGCAGTGGTCAGATCACTGAGGTTTACTTCCGGAGTCATCGTCATGGGACCGCCTTCTCCGCCGCCCCCCAGCAAATGAACATGTTGATCAATTAAACCAGGCGTTACGATTGTCCCCCCCAGATCATGCTCGAGCACCGGACAGCCTGTGGCAGTCAGCTCGATTTGCGGAGCAACCTGCACAATTCTTCCTCCAGCCAGGAGCAGGTCCTGCTGACCAACTGGCTCGGGAGTGTATACCGTTGCATTCTTGAGCAGGGTCAACATGCGATGGCCTTCTTTCAATAATGATTAGAGTGCCGCATCAAAGCGGCCAGCGTGATTCTAGCTTTGTGACAAAGCCTCGGCCCACTCGAAAAACTCGGGTGCCAAACGCCTGTAAAACGGCATGAATCCCAATTGCCGATGCTCAATCTCGCGCAGATATAGTCCGACCTGCGGACTGATTTCTTCCGGAATGGCATCTTTCTCATGAAAAGCCCATGGCGCAATGGCATCAAAGCGTCGTTCTGTTTCGGCAATAGAATTCTTGAGACTGGCCATGGATTCCTCTATCATTCTACGCGGGACGCTATCCTTTGTTCCGGGCGGCATGAAATCTGTAATACGACAATCAGCATAGAGCAGGATTCGGCCGTCTCTGCCGGAAACGATCAACCAGTGCGAAGGACGTGCCCATTCATCCCTAATCGGAATGGCAGGAGGATCCGGATAGACAAAAAAGGCGCAATCAACGTTACTCCCGTTTTTCTTAAGCATCGGCCATGATAATACGGCAAAGTCCGGCATTTCTTCAATAAACAGCTCATGTTCTCTCAGGCGTTTGCGAATTTCGGCAATCGGCATGATGCGCATCGTTTATTCCTCCCTTTTTCTTGACCGCAGGGTGACATTCAACGAACTGCCTGGTACTTCCAATGCTTCCCGCCATAAATCGACCGGAATATATCTGGCGGAGTCACCTGTTCTGTTGCGGCCACTGTCGCAAATATATACACCGGTAAGCTCGCCCAGTTGATCCCTTTCCGTTCCGATTAGCGAAACGACGTGGTTGGAGAAACCATTGCCGTAGCAGTTCGGATTGTTCCAGAGAATACCGGCGTTCACCCCGGCCATGACCCCAAACCCTTTTTCGAATTCCTCGGCAGACTGAGCAACGGTTGACTCTTTAATAATGTGCCCTGGCAATCCCCACTCCCGCAATAGGCGATCCCGATAAGCAGCGTTGGTGGCACCAGACAGATAAGAGCGCGCGTCGACAACGCACAGCCCTTTTAGAGCGGCATAGTGCACCAACTCATCTTCACTGGTGCAAATACCGAAAAGCCTTAATGTATTGCGGCTTGAGACTATACCGCAGGTACCTTGAAAGCCCAGATTATTCTGGCCCTGGCGATATTCAAGCACCTCGGCCACTTTCTGAGGTTCACCGCAAAGTAGTACTTTCTCTCCGTCGGGATTGAGCGCCAACACTGACTTCCGAAGCGGAATCTCGCTTTCGTAAGAAAGGCGCTCCAACGCTTCCGTGTTTTTTTCCGGAAGAAAGAAGCCTGATTCTGAGATCGCCTGCTCGAGCTGTGCAATGCGTTCCGGCACCACCGCAAGCTCCGCCTGAGAAAGCTCTGGATGCGTACTGAATAAATTCGCCAGACAGGTTGACGGATCATCTGTCAGCAAGAAACGGCTGATGTTCTCTGTCGGAACAGTGGTTGCCCCTTTCAAAGCCCGCTCAGCATCAGCCAGCATCAACAAAGGATTTTCAAAAATGCGCACCGTATTGGAATCCTCATGCAAAAGAACGCCCCAGGCAGAATCGGAATTAGGAAGCGGATGTAGCCGTCCCTGTGAATCTACATTAGCGAAAAAGACCGGCACACCTTCTTCTGACCTGCCAAAAATAACCGGCTGACCATTAGAACTATAGAGGCACCCGTTTTCGCGATCAAAAGCGCGGGTGAGAATGTCGTCCCCCAATCCGGAACGACGGAAAGTTTCAGCGGCCTGCAAATTGTTGTCGTCGCGCAGTGGTCCTGGTAATTTGCTATCCGGCGCCAACCTGGTAACTACCGCGCTTATTTTGCAGGCTGTACCGCTTTCGTCGAAGTCCTGCAGTGTTTTTGATACGGCAATTTGCCCCGACTGCCGAAGCACCCCTGCCAAATTGGCAGTTCCTACGCTTAAAGGCATTGACAACCTCCTCCACGGCAGGTCGTGCAGGCGTTATGTATGCTCCTACCATTCTTGTTATTTATTTCCATTATAGCGTACGCAAAAAGGGGTTGTCAACCCCTTTTGAGCAATTGGGATGACAACCCCCAAGACAAGCCTTAGCGCAGCGAAACCTCCCGTAATCTGGGGTTATGATTGTATTGCCGACCGGCTTTCGCCATCGGTTGGCCATTGACTTTGACGATGTCTGCAGTATAATCAAATCTCCCGTGGTACAGGCTGCTGCCAATCCCATAGACATCCACCGGCACATCATATTTCTCAAAAATCCGGATCCGTTCCACATTAAAGCCGCCCGAAACCACGATCTTGACATGCTGAAAACCCTCAGCGTCCAAAGCTTCTCTGACCTTCCAGACCAAAAGCGGGTTTACTCCGGTTCCGCCGTAGCCAATCCCGATGCCAGCGTGGCGTTGATACTCTTCTGTGACACGCCCGTCGGCCACCAGTTTTCTAATCGTCTCGTCAAACATATTTTCCGCAGTATCGAGCCGCACGCCCCACAACTTCTTACCAAGGGCGCGCGCACTCCTTAGCGAATCCGCAACGCAGTCATTCGTAAAGTCGACTAGCGCGATGCGATTGACGGAAGGATCTACATACCGGTCAAACGCTTTAAGCGCTTCGACACTATCCCCGCCATAACAGGCAATCAGGGAGTGCGAAATCGTTCCCAGTGCAGGAGCCTGGTCAATATGAGCCATTGATTCTGTGCAGACCGCATTGAATCCGCCCACCATCACGCCATGGCCGTCCAACTCCTGAGCCGCATAATGATCATAACGGTCGGCCATGAAGATCAGTTGAGTGCCCGGCCGCACGATCTCTCTGATTTCCCGGGCATTAGTGGCGGCGCGCGTGGCACGGGCCAATAGCCCAAGATACAGCGATTCCAAAGCAGCAAAGTAATTATAAGGCCCCTCCAGCGTCATAACTGTTTCCCAGGGAGCCACACTATCGCCATCGCTCAGTGTCTTCAAAACAACTTTGGTTTTTTGCTCTGCTGTCAGACAATGCTTCAGCAATTCTCTGACATGATCCACGCCGCAGACTATCGCCGGATTGCGCTGAAAAATCTGCATCACAACGTGAGGATTCTTCCCGTCTTGCGCCAGAATATCAGCCGCCCGTTGAAAATAGACTGCCGAGTACTTCCCGGTCAGCAACCCCTCAAGATCCAGTAATGTTGGTATCCCTTTTGTCATTATCTTACCTCCGCAAAGGACAGCTTCCTGTCCTGAAAGTCAACCGTCGCCAATTGGCAGCGTTTTGCCTAATTCCTAAAAATGTACTAAATGGGTAAATAAAACTATTAAGAAAAGTCGCAGATTGCCGAAACTTATATATGAGTATGTAATCGGGTTTTTCACCTTTGGTTTAGTGTGTCTTGACATATGAGGCTGCAATCAAAACTCTGCTACCGTTTATCCCACACCATCGTACCATTCCGACTAGTGAACAACAACCAATTTTAATTAGCAGTCTTCAAACCGATAATCACAGTGATAGCTGAGTTGTGCAGGTGATATCATGAGCGCTTTCAGGTTTAGGAAAAGTGCGATTTCTTCATCCCACTACCCGGGCATCCCATTGGGCTGGTTGTTTAAAAACACTGAGGAAACTCTGGCATTGACAGATACTGATTTTCGAATCATAGATCACACGCAGGCCTTCGGTCATTTGCTATCTATATGTCCAGAATTACAGCCCAAATTGGATGCTTTTTTTGATCAGAATAAAGGCGTAGCTGCAATTGAGCGCTTCCCAATGACGCTTTCCTATGGCGGACCTTCCGGGCTCGTCAAATATCACTGCACTTTAGAGCTGGTTCCGCTGCAAATTGGGCGCATTAAAAGACGCCTGGGCCGACCTGAAACGACCGGCTATCTACTTAGAATTGAACCGCTGGAAACAACCGCATCGGGCGCTGACGTAGAGGCTGATGCAGAGGCTGACGCGGTTGCCATTTCCCGTGATGACGCTGCCACTGTGGAGACTGTAGAGTCTGACGCTCAAGCCTCCCAGCGGCCTTACTCCCGCGAAACCGCCTTTTCAAGCCTGGTCTCTGCTTTAGAATGTGCCACAGACGCTTCTGTGTCAGGAACTGAGAATGCGGCGCACGCGACGCGGAAAATGGCCACCAAAAAGGCCAGTTCCCGGGGCTTGCGTTTGCTGCAGTTCATTACTAATATGGAAAAAATCTTCAACAGCATTCCGGAGGCAATCATCGTCACGGATCCATCGGGAAAGATCATGCTTTGCAACCTAACCATGAATGCGATGCTTAATCTGCCAGCAGAAACCAGCTTGGAATACATCTCGCAATTGCCACAGCACTTGGAAATCAGATCCACCAAAAACGACCGCCTATCGCTCTCAGAATGGCCTTTCTATCGCGTCTTGCGCGGAGAAACATTTCTGAATTGCGAACTGCAATTGAGACCGCTCGCCTCTATACGCACCTATGATATCACAGTCTCTGGCATACCGGTCTACAACAAAAACGGACAAATGCTCTGCACTTTGGTCTGCCTGTATGCTCACTCTGCCCCAAAGAACGTCCAGAAAAACCTCGAAAGTCTTTTATACGAATGCCGCAATAAAAAACATTTTCTTGATAAATTGATCTTCGAGGCGCCTGTTGGCATGGCAGTCATCGGCGGGATCAATCATACGATCGAAAAGGCCAACCCCATTTTTCTGAAATTGCTACAGGAGTGCAAACCTCTAAACTCGCCGGCGGAAGGCCGGAAGCTAAAAGAAGTATTAAGCAAAGAGCATTATGAGGCCTTTCTATATGCCATTGAGGAAGCTTATCAATCCGAAAAACAAATCGATATCTCCGGATATAAAACAACTAACCATGAGAAGGCGGCGTTCAGTTACTGGCAATTGAGCTTTGTACCAATGCGGAACTACGACGGCAATCTTACGAAATTAATAATTATGGCGCAAGATGCAACTGCTACGGTATTACACCATCAACGCAATGAAATATCCGCGTCAATTGTCGCGGAGCTGAATGCCCGAGGCGAATATACTCAGATTGTGCAAACTGTGTTGGCCCTGGTTATCGAATCAGTCGGCGCCTCAGATGGCGCAATCTATCTGTTTGAGCCTGATCAAAAGCACCTGCGCGGGGTTTCGGAATTAGTCCCCAGCCATCGCATTGGCCACTTAATTAATATTGATACCCATCCTCATGAGAAGGATGCGCTTTATTCTAAACAGCCAATCTATTATGTTGACTCAGAAGGCTCCCCCGCTGAAAAAAACCAGCTCAGCAGATTAAAGATGAAGGCCGTGCTGGCTGTTCCCTTGATTAGTAGTGGACAGCCGATCGGGTTGATTTTAATAGATTTTGCGGAAGCCATCCCAGCGCCCAGTTCAGAGATAATGACCTTTATGGAATTGATCGCCGGTCAATGCGCATTGGCCATCGATCGGGCCATCGCTTATCAGGAAAACGCCCAGTTATTGGAGAGCGAGCATCAGGCGCGTATTGCAATTGAGGATAAAAACACGCAGCTAAGCGTATTGCTTCAGACTCTGGAGGAAGGCGTTGCGATTTTTGACGCCAATGAAGATATCATTATGCAAAACAGCAAAGCCTTTCATCTACTGAAAGACCATAACCGTGCCACAACAATGCCGGAGAATCTGTGTAGCCAATTGCTTTATACAGACAGAACGGTCGTACCACATGAACAATACCCCCACATGTTATTGCTGCGCGGAGAACCGTTCCATTCGCAAGAGTATCTAATCATTAAAAACAACCTTGAAACTGAATACTACTGGATCAGCGGCAGCGTAGTTAAAGACCCCTCGGGAAAAGTCCAGATGGCCATGTTGATTTTTAATGATATTACCGCCCTGCGCAATATGGAACAATCGCGTGAGAACTACCTCTTCAGCATTTCTCATGACTTGCGGACACCTTTGTCAGTTATCTCTGCTTGGGCTCAATTTACTGAACGGAGCGCCAAACGGCCGGAACGTGTCAAAGAAAGTATGGCCAAGATCAATTCCGCTGTCTGGAAAATGAACTACCTGATTCAGGATATTGTGGATTCGGCACGGATTGAATCCGGACAATTACAGCTGGTACCTTGCAGCACCTTTTTGGCCTCGTTTGTGACGGCTATGGTGGAAGAATTCCGCGGCGCAATTGATTCTTCCCGCGTTCTGTTAACTATCCCGGAGGACCTATGTGTCATGGCTGACACTAAGCGGTTGGGCCGCATCATGATCAACTTATTGAGCAATGCGCTCAAATATTCTCCAGATCAATCAACGGTGGCAATCAAAGCCTATTGTAAAGACGATCATGCCGTCATATCCGTAATCGATCAGGGCTGCGGGATCGAACCGGAGGAAATCAGCAAGCTGTTTCAACGCTATTACCGGACGGAAGCGGGCCGGAAAAATCCCAATAGCATTGGTCTCGGTCTATATATCACGAAAGAACTGGTGCTGGCGCACGGCGGCAAAATCTGGGTGGAGAGCACACCTGGCCTGGGCAGCACCTTTTCGTTTACTTTGCCGCTAGCCAAGACAGAAAGCAAAAGCGATTCCTGAGATTATAGGGGTTCAGACCTGGATGTTAATATGCGGTGTTCTTCGACATAAACGTCTACAAACAGTACAATACCAGCATTCTTTGCTGGAGGAATTATAACTGATCAGGAGAATCCTAATTCTGTTTGTACACACGTGTGCAGTAGTCTGAATACGGATGGTGACCCATTGGAAAACAAGCCTGCCTTATTGCCGAAACACGCCACCTTGTTATTAGAGAATCTGCAGGAAGGAATCATTGTCTTCAGCAGTAACGATGAGATCCTCTATATCAACGAAACGGCTCGCACACTTACTGGTATCGGCAGCAGCGAATCTGCCTGCCCCTTTTCCTGCCTTGGCCGCAATTTCAGATCACCAGACGGACAAATGCTCTCCAGCGAAAATTGCCCCTGCTTCAGGATCCTTAGCGGCAAGCGACTGCGCGGCGCAGAGTACGCCATCTGGCGCCCGGATGGCAGTAAGAGTATCGTCACCTGTAGCGGCTCTGCAGTTGCGGAAGACAACGAAAAAAACCTATTCGCTGTTTTGTGCCTGTCCGATTTGAGCAAACTCAGAGCATTGGAAAAGATCAATCATGATTGTACCAAAATGATCTCTCATGATTTGCGTTCGCCGCTGGCTGCCATTCAATGCTGGGCTCAGCTGGCTGAGCATCATAGCGGCAGGCCGGACAAGATCGCCAATTGCGTCAGCCATATCACGAATTCCGTTCAGAAGACCAACATGATGATTCAGGATTTAGTTGATTCAGTCAGACTTGAGCTCGAAAACCTAAATTTAGAGAAGCAGCCCATCAATATTGAATCCTTTTTGACGAACATGCTCGGGCAGATTGATAATGAGGAACATCAACGCAGAATCCACTTGGTTTCTGAGCATAATACGCTAATCGCCAGCGCTGATCCACATCATCTGGATCGGATTATGAAGAGTCTCCTGACGAACGCGCTTGATTATTCGGATGCAAGTTCTATAGTTACCATAACTTGCGGGTGTTCTGAAGAGTTAATCACTATTGCGGTGACCGATCAAGGTGCCGGTATACCAGCAACAGAAATTCCTAATATTTTTGACAGAGTTTATCATACAGATGCCTCCCCCCAGCGTGAAGAGGGACTTGGAATGGGGCTTTTTATCGCTAAAAAGCTTGTTGAAGCTCATGGCGGCCGCATCTGGGCTAAAAGCCAGGAAGGTTCCGGCAGCACATTTTCATTCTCACTGCCTGCTGCTGATCCTGCCAAACGACTGGCTTCCCGCGCTAGTGACAATGAGCGGCACCCGGATCGAGATCAAAGCGACAGTCAAAATAATGATCGCCAATGCAGTCATCCAAACGCTCCCATGGCGCGCGCGGTTACTTCGAAATAAGCAAATGCCCGGATATAAACATCCGGGCATTTGCTCTGATTTGATGTCAAGTTATTGCCATACTCTGTGTTTTGACGCGCAAGTTATCATCTTACAGGAAGGAGCATTACTTCTTATCCTTTTTGGGCTGTTTTTTCGTTTCTTTTTTCGGCGATTTTTCCTTAGCCACGAAATAGCGCCCCCCTTCCCCAAATACTATGCTTAAAATTCTTATATCAACGCTCCGTTTCCTTCTTTTCCAGCGCCAAAGGCAAAAAAATATTTTTGTGCCGCCCAGAGGATGCATCCGCTAAAACCAAGGCATGATATTTGCTATATTTATGTGAAGGCAACCAAGACTATCAACTAATTAATGCATAGAGGTGTTTTGTTTAGTGGAAGCCAAACTACATCAGGCGTATGACGCAGAATACAGCCGCCTGCAAAGCACAGTGGACATTCTGGAGGCCGACATTGACGGCACTAAGGCACAATACGCCGAATTGAAAGAAACTGTCGATACATTACTGCGCACTTCGGGAGGCGAATATGACCATGATTTAGTCAGCAAGAGTGCGCTGCTGCAGGGGGTCCGGTGCAAATTGCTGGCGCTCCCATTCGCGGTCAAAAAGCCTTACTTCGCCAGAATGCAATTCCAGGAAGATCATTGGGATCAGCTGGATGATATATATATAGGCCGCCTGGGCACCTTCCATGACGGGCAGGAGTTGATTGTCGACTGGCGCGCGCCGATTGCCAACCTCTATTATAATGCGCAAGTCGGCAGAGCTTCCTTCAAAGCGCCTGACCGGATTTGGGGAGCCTGGCGTGATGTCCATGGCGAATTGCTGCTCAAAAGACAATTTGTCATCGAACAATCTACGCTACAGCAGATTTTTGATCGTACCATTTCAGTACAGGATGAATTATTGCAGGCTGTTCTGGAGTCAGGCGCTGACCAGCGGCTCAAGGAAGTTGTGGCCACCATTCAGGCAGAACAAAACGATATTATTCGCGCTGCCAAAGATCAGGTACTGATTGTGCAGGGCGTCGCTGGCAGCGGCAAAACAACAGTTGCTTTGCACAGACTGGCTTATCTGATTTATACCTGGCAGGATGTTCTGCCAGCCGATCGCATTTTGATTGTCGGGCCTAATAAACTCTTTTTGAATTATATTTCCGACGTGCTTCCGGAACTAGGTGTTACCGAAGTCAATCAGACCACTTTCACCGAACTGGCACGCCGTCTGCTTCCGCCTGAAATTCCAATTCAACCCAAGCTGGCTCCCGCTACCGTACTGGCAGAACGCAGCCCGGAAGCCAGACTGATTAGCTTTAAATGCTCACTTGGCATGCAGCGGCTCATTGACGGATATGTCAAGTATTTGGAAGATCACTTAATTCCAGAAGGTGACTTAACAATTGAGGCAGAGTCAGTGTTGTCGCGCAACGAAATAGACGCTTATCAGAAGAAAGAGTGCTACTATCTGCCATTAATCGCCCGTTTTAATATGGTTCGACAGTTCTGTCTGAATAAGGTCAAGCAAAAAGTCGAAGAAATGGTCGTCCGCGCCAAAACGCAATGTGAACGGGAAGTAGTGCGACTGAAGGCTGCCTTGCCAGAAGGTGGCGAGCGCAGGTGGAAGATCGGGCAGGCCTACGATTGCCGTGATCGAGCCGTCGCCAGGCTCAAAAAGGCGCCCACCGCCGTCGTAAAAAGTTATCTAAAAAACTGGCCCAAATGGCCGCTGCTGGAATTATATCAACGGGTCTTCGCTTTTCCCGAGCAAGCACTCGCCTGGAGCGAAGGTTCACTAACAGCAGCGCGTGCGGCCGAATATGCTGAGATTTTTCACAAACAACTACAGGGTCGCGATCACTGGGAACCTGCCATGGAGGATTTAGCGCCTCTGATTTACCTTTGCAGCAAAGTGTTTGGGGTTAAGGATGATGTACGCCCACTACATATTGTCGTTGACGAAGCTCAGGATTACAGTGCCTTCCAATATCAAATTCTCAAAATGCTGGCTGCGGAAGCATCCTTCACCATCGTTGGCGATATGGCCCAGGGCATTTACGCCTACCGCAGCATTCGCAATTGGACAGAGCTATCAGAGGTCATTTTTGCTAAAGCACCGATCCAAATGCAGCAATTAACCCAAAGCTATCGCTCGGCAACAGAAATCATGCTGTTTGCCAACGAGATTATTGCTGCGTCCCCGCAAGGGCACTTTGTGCCTGCAGAACCGGTCCTGCGCAGCACTGCCAAACCGCTGGTCGTTGAAAGTCCTAATCAGCAGGAACTGCTGAAGGGCTTGACAAAAATGGTGCGGCAACTAAGGAAAGAAGGCTGCAAGACGGTTGCCGTCCTCACCAGAACGGCCGCCGCAGCTGCCTCAACGCATGCTGAACTAGCTAAAGCGCTGTCCGCTTCGGTGCAATTGATTACAGATCTGGCGGAGGACTACGCCGCTGACATTTCTGTAATGCCGGTGCATTTGGCTAAAGGTCTTGAATTTGACGGTGTAGTGATCGCCGATTGCTCCGCCGACGTTTATCAACTTACGGAGGCTGACATCAAATTGCTATATGTAGCGTGCACCCGGGCGATGCACCGGCTGGTCGTGCTCTATTCGGAAACCCCATCCCCAATTTTGCAGAGCATCAAACCAGATACCTATGAACTGGTCAAATCATAGGATCATTTGACCCGTTTCAGCCTGATTTCTCTGATTTTCCGGCGCCACCTTGGGAAGTGAACTCCGGTTCTGCCCGGCCAGATCACCCCAAATAAATAACCGACTCCACAACCAATCAGGGCGCACAATGCCAAAAAGAAATTGGTGCCGACATAGCCAAAGAAGACGCCGGCGATACTGATCCAAGCCAGCCATTGGCTCTTAACAGGTATCAGCCCATACAGCATGACTGCCTGCCCCTGATGCGTAACCGACCAGGCAACGGTCAGAGCGGCCAAAGGCAAATACCATCCGAGGACAATCTGATAGCTGCCGGAAATCAGGAAACCCAGCCAAATTCCCAGCGCTGAAGCTGCCACAAGGGCAATCCAGGCCACAATAAACCTCTTGCTGCCCCAGAACCGCTCCATGGCACTACCCATGAACCACCACCAGAGTCCTGAGAGCAGCATACTTATAAAACCTGTGTTCAGCATTGGATAAGTGAGGAGCGTCCAAGGTCTTTGAAAGAGATAATGCGGTTGAAAGGCCAGTCCGAAGCCGGTGCGCCAGATGGCGGTAATCAAGAAAAAGACTAAATGGATAATTAGAATGAGTTTGACTGCGGGGTTGAAGCCCGTGAACAAAAATGTCCGTACGCGATGGGCTAACGAGCGTTCCATGATTGTTCCTCCTTTTTTATAAGGCCGGTTGATCTGGAACCTGCCATATGATTAAATGCGGGCACACTGATAGCATACCCCATGACACAAGTTTTGCCTATGTTTTTCGCGGCCGCTGCCGCGATTTTATGAAAAGGGCTGCCCTAAAGGACAGCCCTTTCGTTTAAGCCCATTCCGTCGCGCTCAGTTATTTGGCAGCCATGTTCTTGTAGTTCTCGCGACGCTCTTTAGCGTCTTGCTCCGCCTTCTCAAACAGTTGATCCGCGACTTCCGGGAACTGCCGCTTGAGTGTAGCATAGCGGATTTCGCCCATCAGAAACTCACGGTAACTGCCAGTGGGTTCCTGAGAATCCAGTGTGAATGGATTCTTGCCCTGTTCCGCCATTTCCGGATTGAACCTATACAGCGGCCAGTAACCGGCCTCGACAGCCAATTTCTCCTCACGCTGGCTATAGTTCATATTAATACCATGGTTGATGCAAGGTGCATAAGCAATGATCAGAGACGGCCCTTTATAGCGCTCGGCCTCGACCATGGCTTTCATCAGCTGATTACGATTAGCGCCCATGGCGACTGAGGCAACATAGACATACCCATAGGACATCGCCATCATGCCGAGATCCTTTTTGCGGGTACGTTTTCCGGCAGCGGCAAATTTGGCTACAGCACCGGTTGGGGTTGCCTTGGAAGACTGTCCGCCAGTGTTGGAATAGACTTCGGTATCCAGCACCAGGACGTTGACATCCGCGCCAGAAGCCAGCACGTGGTCCAGCCCGCCATAGCCGATATCATAAGCCCATCCGTCACCGCCAAAGATCCAAATTGATTTCTTCACCAAATAGTCTTCGAAGGACATAATCTCCGTCAACAGTTTGGCCAGCTCGCCATCGGCCTTGTTGAGCGCCGGCTTAACGGCGGCGCGCACTTTGGCGGAAGCGGCTTTGGATTTCTCGCCGTCGTCTTTGTCTGCCAGCCACTGGTCAAAAGCTTCCTTAAGGTCTGCTGGAATAGCAAGCTTACTGGCAGCGTTAATCAAGTCTTCCAATTTAGCGCGTTTCTGTGCAACGGCCAGATTGAAACCGAAGCCATATTCGGCGTTATCTTCGAACAACGAATTCCCCCACGCCGGTCCATGCCCGTCCTCGTTCTTGGTGTACGGACAGGTGGGAGCGCTTCCACCGTAAATTGAGCTACATCCGGTAGCATTGGCAACCATCATTCTGTCACCGAACAGCTGAGTGGTCAGCTTGATATAAGGAGTCTCGCCACAGCCGGCGCAAGCACCTGAGAATTCAAAGAGCGGCCTGACAAACTGGCTGCCTTTTACAGTCTCGGGGTTGATTTCTGCGTCCACTCTCGGAAGATTCTCGGCAAAGTCGAACAGAGCGGCTTCTTTTTCTGCCACATCCTCGAGATTGGTCATGACCAACGGCTTTTCCTTAGCCGGGCAAACATCCACACAGTTTCCGCAACCGGTGCAATCGAGTGGTGAAACCTGCATCCGGAATTTAAGTCCGGCCAGATCCTTCCCGACGGCGTCTTTGGTATCATACCCAGCCGGTGCGCCAGTCAAGGCTTCCGGTTTGGCCAGATACGGCCTGATGGCGGCGTGCGGACAACTGAATGAGCACTGATTACACTGGATACAGGTATCCGGCTTCCAGACCGGGACCGCGACTGCGATGCCGCGTTTCTCATATTTGGTGGTTCCGGTGGGAACGGTACCGTCAGCATTAAAGGCGCTCACAGGCAATTTGTCGCCATTCTGTAAAATAATCGGCTCAATAACCTCTTTGAAATACTCCATGCCGCTTTCGACTGCAGCAGCAGCCTCATCCTGAGCATTGGCCCATGCTGCGGGGTAATTAATGGCCTCCAGTTCACTGGCACCACGCTCTACGCTGGCGATGTTATTCTTGACGATCTCTTCGCCCTTGCGGCCATAAGACTTTTTGATGGCATCCTTAATATAGCCGAGCGCTTGATCAACGGGAATCACGTTTGCCAATTTGAAGAACGCAGATTGCATGGTTACATTGATGCGGCCGCCCATACCGGTTTCATGAGCAATCTTGACGGCATCAATGTTGTAGAATCTGAGTTTCTTACTGGCGATGGCCCGTTTGACACTGGCCGGGAACCTCTGCTCCATATCTTCCAAAGTCCAGCTGGAATTGAGCAGGAAGACCCCGCCCTCTTTAACGTCGTCCAGCATGTCATAACGACCAACATACGAAGGATTATGACAAGCTACCAAGTCAGCCTGATCGATCAGATAAGCTGACTGAATCGGCACATGTCCGAAGCGCAAATGTGAAATGGTAATACCGCCCGACTTCTTGGAGTCGTAGACGAAATAACCTTGCGCATACATATCGGTATGATCGCCGATGATTTTGATGGAGTT
>DHDG01000042.1:149289-166740 GCA_002399265.1 Firmicutes bacterium UBA4882
ATGATTTTGATGGAGTTCTTGTTGGCGCCAACAGTTCCGTCAGAGCCTAAGCCATAGAATTTGCAGCGGAAAGTTCCGCTGGGGGCGGTATCAATTCTCTCAGGGAGTTCCAGCGAAGTATGGCTGACATCGTCAACAATACCCACGGTGAAGTGGTTTCTGGGTTGCTCAGCCTTCAGATTATCGAAAATCGCCTTAACCATTTGCGGATTGAACTCTTTGGAGCCCATGCCGTAGCGACCGCCGACCGTTAGAATGCTCATCTTCTTCTCGGCCAATACGGTGCAGACGTCTCCGTAAAGCGGCTCGCCAACCGAACCGGGTTCTTTCGTCCGATCCAGAACAGTAATGCGTTTACAGGTTTTCGGAAGTGCGGCAATGAAATGCTCGGCCGAGAACGGACGGTACAATCTTACCTTAATGAGTCCGACTTTTTCGCCTTTTTTATTAAGATAATTGACGGTCTCCTCGATCGTCTCGCAGGCTGAACCCATTGCGATAATGACTCTTTCCGCATCCGGAGCGCCGACATAATCAAAAAGATTATAATGACGGCCAGTTAGCTTACCGACCTGTTTCATTACATCAATCATAATGCCAGGAACTGCCTGATAATAAGGATTAGCTGCTTCGCGACCCTGGAAGTAAATATCCGGGTTTTGAGCAGTGCCGCGCTGGTGCGGATGTTCCGGATTAAGTGCGCGGCTTCTGAAAGCTTTGATCGCTTCCATGTCAACCAACTTCGCCATATCCTCATAATCAATCATTTCGACCTTTTGGATCTCATGCGAGGTCCGGAAACCGTCGAAGAAGTGCACGAAAGGAACTCTAGCCTTATGAGTGGTCAGATGTGCCACCAGTGCCAGATCCATATTTTCCTGAACCGAGTTGGATGCCAGCAAGCCAAAGCCGGTCTGGCGGGCAGCCATCACGTCGGCGTGGTCACCAAAAATCGAGAGGGCATGCGCTGCTACGGCGCGTGCTGAAACATGAAAAACGCACGGCAATAATTCACCGGCAATTTTGTACATGTTTGGGATCATGAGCAGCAAGCCCTGAGAAGCGGTAAAGGTGGTGGTCAAAGCACCGGCTGCCAAAGAACCATGCACTGCGCCGGCTGCGCCCGCTTCTGACTGCATCTCTGCAATCCGGACAGTTTGTCCAAATAAATTCTTCCGCCCATAAGCTGCCCATTCATCGCAGGATTCGCCCATTGCAGATGACGGAGTGATGGGATAGATAGCTGCTACATCGCTAAATGCGTATGCTACATGCGCAGCAGCCGTATTCCCATCGATGGTCTGCTTAGTCGCCATTAAATAAACCTCCTTATTAAGTGCTGTTTTTATGCTCACTGCTGCTCAATGCCGAAATTCTATTTGGACAAACAGAATTTCCGGCCTGAAGCCAGACAGGTCGGAGCCATCGGGGCATGTGGATCTGCCCGTAAGAATAGACCCACACCATCTTTTACTATAGCCCAATATCCGACGGATGTCAAAGCCTGTTGATGGCCTCCAGAACATACCTGTTATATAAACGTAACTGCTGCCGGAATGTTTCGCGAATCCGGTCTTGCCCAGAGGACTTTTTCATAAGAATGAGTCAGGTGTCGGACGCGCAGTTTATATGTAAAGGATGATTGCTGTGAAATTGTTTTATCTTTCGATGGCCACGCTAAAAAAGCTGGCCTGGCGCATTTTGCTACTGACCGTGATCATCATTGCCGCCATCTTGCTTATCCCAAGAGGAATCCGCTATATTGAGGTAATTGCCCATCGCTATCACCCGATCTATGCGGTTGAGACAGAGGAAAAGGTAGTCGCCCTGACATTCGATATCAGCTGGGGCAATGCCATGGCGCCCAAAGTGCTGCAGATTCTTAAAGATCAGCAGGTGACCGCCACCTTTTTTCTGTCCGGTCCGTGGGTTGAAACACATGCAGAATTGGCAGGACAAATCCTGGCTGATGGTCATGAAATTGCCAGTCATGGACATAGGCATGTCAATTTCAGCCCATTATCAAAAGATCAAATCATTGACAATGTGATGTCAGCGCATAACAGTATCAAGAACACGCTCAATGTTGAGCCTTCGCTGATTAGGACGCCTAATGGCGATTTTGATGATGAGACGATCCTGACCATTAAAGAACTCGGTTACCTGGCGGTTGATTGGATGATCGACTCTCTGGACTGGAAAAACCCCGGCGTTGATACGATTATCAACCGGGTACTTAAAAGGCTGCAGCCTGGAGCGATTATTCTGATGCATGCCAGCGACTCCTGTAAAATGACGGACGCCGCTCTGCCAACGATTATTAAGGAGACCCGCGCCGCTGGCTATCGGTTTGTCAAAGTCTCCGAACTGCTAACGCTGGGGCCTAACGATACCAAAATCCGCTGATGATCATGTCGAGCGCTGCTAATGATGGCAATCGCTAATGATCATGACGATCATGGTATAGATAAGGCTGCTGCAGTGCTTCCACAGGTCTGATAATCTGGGCCTGAATGTATGAGAGCGGCTTTTCATAGTCGCTGATATCAGCGATGTGGCTGCCGCCGATGCCGCCTGCGCGCGCGCGCTTGTTGCCGCCCCCCACAGGGCGGTTTTCCTGTCTGAAAACCCCTTTCACATACACCCAGGAGTTGGTGGCAAATGCGGCCGCTTCCGGCCAACGCACTGTGACCCCGATCGGTACCGCATCGGCGACACAACAAGAAACGATAAAACGGGTCACCACTATTTCATTTTCAGGCAGTCCTTCCCACCTGGCAACAAACCCGGTCAACTCGACAATGCTGTCGACTGGATAGTCGGCTGATAAATTCATTTTCAAACCGCGGTGCACAGCGGCGCCGGCATCGAAGACTGCAAGCGTTGTGGAAATACTCATGAGCATTGGCACCATCAAGATTAAGGCATTAATGAGTAGCCATCTCAGTCTGTTTTGAGCCATATGATTGCCGCCGCATGAGCATTTCTGGCGGCAAGAATCAGAAACACGCGCGGGCTGGTGCGGACGATGGCTGCGCCCGGGCTGGTGCGGGCAATGGCTTTGTGCGCGCAGTCGGTCAACGATGACCCCCCCAAGTTCGTTTAGCGCCAGAACTGCCAAAGACACCACTACTGCAACAATGATCGACGAATGATCATGTATGACCAGCAAATCAATGCGATTGGATTTGAGCAAAAAAGTGAATAAAGCGCCTAAAGAAAGAAATGCCGCGGCGCGCACAAACCGCTCCAGACCTGCTAATTTGGTTTTGGTTGACGGACGGTTATCGTGCAAGACCCCTTCCCCCCCTCCCCCCTCAGATCAGGCTAAAACCAACTACCGCACAGAATGTGATTACCGTAATAGCGATAATAACCTGGATAACGAAACTTCTTTGGAAGGTGGCCATCAGTAGCAGCGTATTCTTGATATCTATCATTGGGCCATAGACCAGGAACCCCATCAAGGCTCCGATGGGCAGGCAGCCTCTGAAAGGGGCTGCCACAAAAGCATCCGCCTCAGAGCACAGGGCGGATAAATAAGCACCGGACATCATGGCGGCGGTGCCGACAAATGGATTAGGTGCTATGCCAGCGAGTACGCTGCGCGGCACAGATACCTGGAACAAAGCTGCTATAGCCGTACCCATTACCAGAAAGCGACCGGCTGAAAATAACTCTTCCGCAGTGGTTGAAAGAAAAAGTCCGATGCCTCTTTTGCTAGAATGGCCGTGTTTATGTTGGTGATCATGTTCGTGTTGGTGTTCCTGGCCGGGCCGAATTGGCGGAACCCGGTCAATACCGATACTATGCAGGAAAACACCTGTTAAAACCGCAACCACAAACGCCAGTCCCACGCGCGCAAAAACAACTCTCAATTCCCCATTGAAAGCTGCCAAAGTAGACAGGGCTACCAGTGGGTTAACAACCGGAGCAGCCGCCATAAATGACACCACCACAGAAGGCGGGACTTTCTTGCGAATTAGGCTGCCTCCTATCGGCACTATGGCGCACTCACATACCGGAAAAATCAGACCGGCAAAGCCGGCAGCAATATAACGGCTAATGCCCTTCTTACCAATAATTTTGGCGATTATCTTTTCCGGAACGTATAAGTGCACCGCTGCTGCCAAAGCAGACCCCAACATTAGAAATGGAAAAGCCTCGCTAAAAATGCTCAGAAAAACAGTTACGAAAGTACTCCACCATTTTGGCAAATCCAACACCCAACCCCTCCAGAAATGCATGTTAAGGGTTTTTGCCAGGGCAGTAGACATTGCGATCCAACCCTGATAAGATCATCCTATGAAAACTAATGGTACAAACATACTAACAACTGAACCGGACAATCAGTCTGTCCAACCTGATGCCTTTTATAGAGAAAATTATCATTGCTCGTCTGCAATGATACAGACCAGAAGCATGATTCAGTCTACCTGCTTGGATCTGGGCGACACAAATGCTGATCCCGCTGAGATAGCAGCTCAAAATGGGTTTGCAGATACGCGGCATTTCAGCCAAGTGTTCCGCGCGAGACATGAAGATTTGCAGAAGAGGTGTTATCGGTGAACAACATTTTTTTTGATGAATTTGACAGCCCGATTGGTGTTATCAGAGTGGAAGTGAACGCACAAGGAGAGCTGCTGCAAGTGGCGCTGAAAAGCGCTGGTACTGCCAGCAATACCGGTAGCGCCTGCAGCAGCGCCTGCAGCAACTGCACGGCACAGAGAAACGACGCTCTTACGGCACCTGCACGCCATCAGTTAAACGAGTATTTGTCTGGCAAAAGAAAAGGCTTCAGCCTGCCGCTGAAGCCTGAAGGCACTACATTTCAGAAATCGGTATGGCATGAATTACTGAAAATCCCCTATGGGACCACTACGACTTATGCCACGATTGCGACTGCCATTGGCAACGCCAAAGCTTGTCGCGCTGTCGGACGCGCAGTAGGAGCTAACCCGATTTTCATCATCATCCCCTGCCATCGAGTGATCGGCAGCAGTGGCAAGTTGACCGGGTTCGCCTACGGACTGGATGTCAAACGCTTTTTGCTGGGCTGTGAAGGCTCTTACGGCAGCTCGATGTAAATCATCGGCAGCGTAGCGAAGCGTGCCTGCGCAGGATCATACGCCCCCAAAATCGCTTCCTGCCGCGTACCTTCCGGGACCAGCATGTCAATGATATTGGGATCGTAGCTGCCTTGGGTGCCGCCGCCAAAGCGCCACTCAGCCGCTTGTTCCATAACCTCACGCACGCGCAGCGAATCCCCGGACGGGAAGCCTTCCTGCCCCATTATTAGCACCATGAAGCCCAGCCGCCCGCCTGCATAACCGATTGCCTGCTTAGGTACTGAGATCGAGATGCTCTTGGTAATCGGATCTGTGCTCACGCGCACGGCAGCTTTTACCTCTGAGCCATCAGCGGCGAAGATCTTTTGATGCCAGCCTTCCACCCAAACAGCATATTCCCAGGCAGCGCCGGAGTCAAAGACCGCCCTCCTGCCCCCAAGCGCCTTGATTTCTCCCGAATTCGGCACGCCGTCAACATCAAAGTACAGGTCGATGGTTTGCAGTGACAGCCCGATCGGAGAATCCCACAGGTTATTCAATTCGCCATAGATATAGATCTTGAAAGTAAGATCATCTTGATCGTCGTAAATTTCTGTTTTGACAAGATCGAAGACTCCAGGCGTAAAGAGCGCATTCGTGGGATAAGTGTAACTGCCCGGCCCGATGTCGTCACCGATCGGATCAGTCATAGTCATGACCAGTTTTCCGGCGGTAATCTGCGGCACTTTCACATGCACCGGACCTCCGGAAGGTGCTAAGGAAGTGACTGATCCGGATTGCTCGTCTGCCAGCACCACCGTAAAATAGACATCATCACCGGACTGATATTCGAGCGCCTCAAAAGGAATGCGCATTTCCAGACAATCCTGATAACTAACGGATGAGACCTCCCGGACTTTAGTCCAGATGACGTCAGATTCGGCCCTGCTGAGCACAATGCGGCCGGTACCGGAGTTCAGTTCCGAAAAGTTGATCAGCGCTTCATAATTCAGTGTAATTCCGAGGGAAACGCCCGCCGCGCCGGCGTCGCCCGCAAAGCGCGTCCAGACATTCCCGTCAATAATCCTGTTATTACTGAAATAGACTGCCAACTGCCCTGGTGGCAATTCTGATCCCGCGCCTGCATCTGCGCCTCCGCCTGCGCCTGCATCTGCGCCTCCGCCCTCATCCATGACAACGCGCAGGTAAAGAGCGGTGTTGTCAGCCGCAACGTTCAAATCCTTGATTTGCACTGGCCTTGCGGTACCGGCGGCGCTGGCACCTTTCCCCGCCAGATTGACGCCGGAAGCGGAATAAGAAGCGGATGCATCCCATTCCCCCGGGGCGCTGCGCCCATCAATCTCCGGCGTAGACAGCTGCGTCATACTCTTTACGGGGCGGGCCGGTTGCTTGGGGATAATCGGCACCAGCAGATAATCTGGCACCGGATCATTAATCAGTCTGTAAATACCGGCCAAATGTGCTCTGAAAAGCATGTCGAAACCGACATCGTTAGCAGAAGTCTGATCACTGCCATACCACCAGAACCAATCGCTGCCTTCCGCTGCGTAAAGAGACTCCCAGGCACGTTCCAAAGCTTCCTTTTTCGATGGATCATTTCCGTAGACGGTGGTGCTGATCGTCAGGGCGTCACGAGCCTTGCTGAGATAATTCCACGCCTTGTTTTCCTCGCCCTCGCCAATCCAGGTTTCCAGATTATCGCTAATCCAGGAACCGGTGTGCAGATTGTCAATCGCTTCGACAGGGGGATGACGATCCAGATATTCTGAGACCGTTACCGTGCGCAAGACCGCGTCTTCGCTGATCTTGGTGTAGATCGCATCAAAAAAGTCTTTACCGTCGTTAGGATAATACTCCCAGGCATTCTCGCCATCGAGCGCAATCGTTACCAGACTGCTACCGGCACGTGCTCCGAGTGCGTCGCGCACTGCGTGCAGATATGAAACGAGGTCTTCTGCTGCAGCAGCAGCAGACATGCCGGAGTAGGTGAAACCGATTTTATCTGAAAGATGTTGATCCCTGAAAATGATGGCGGTCTGCCGTCCACTGCCGGCGTTCACATAATACGGTTGATAAAGTAAATCCGGACGGACAACTTTATCGCTCCCGTCACGCAGCCGAATCCCCAATGCTTTAGCTAGAATTCCTTCATTGCTGACCATCCAAGAGAATCCCGCCTGCGCTGCTGCTGCGGCAACGCTATTCCCGACAGCCTGCTCCGACGGCCACAAACCGCGCGGTGAACAACCGAATAATTCTTGATAGTATGTTGCGGCGCGCTGCAGCTGTGCGACGGCATCATCCGGATGATGGAAGCCTTCAGACGGAAGCTCCAATTCAGGGCTGGCGATCCGTGCGTTTTCGACATTGTCGAGCAGCGGCAGAATCGGATGGTAATAAGGAGACGTAATAATCTCAATAACCCCGGATTCCTGAAGCTTCTTGTAGATTCCGATTACATTCCCGATTATTCTAAGCTGCTTATCATGCACAATTAGTTTATCTTCTTCAGTAAAGCCCTGCCCCTTGGTCATTAATTTCTTAATCTCCGGATCATCTCTTTGGACGTCCGGATCAAACCATGCCAGGTCGAACCAAAGCTGCAGATCCCGAAAGTCTTGAACCGAAAAAGTACTGATGGCACGGGCGATTTCCGCATCATCGCCGCTGGTGCCTCTTTTCTGTAGCAGCTCCCAATAACGCGGATAGCGCTTAATCACATTATTCCAGTTGGCATCGAAGAAGCGCCGCAAGAGAAAGTCTTTGTCAGCGTCAGTCAAATCCTGAGCATTCTTGGCTGCCACAAGCATATAAGAATCCACCGCTTTGCCGGCAGCATACTCCTCCAGCTGCAACAAGAGTGAAGGCACAAGGTTAAACGTCGCCCTGATCCCGGGATAATTAGTCAGCATCGCCGCCATATCATAATAATCCTTAACGGCATGCATGCGCACCCATGGCAGTAGATAAATGCCTGAATCGGGGTCTTTGTAGAATGGCTGATGCTGATGCCAGACAAATGCCACATTCAAAGGTGGCTGGTTTTGGGCGTCGGCCTCTGTTTTTGGAAAATTGGTCATGCCAGTCAGCGCAAGCGCCAAAAGGACCGTTACTAAGAAAGCCCGTTTTTTCATGAAGACCCCTTCCTTCTCTGTTGCCGCCGCCACAATCATAAACCACAAACTGGCATCCGACGGGCGTTTTGCCTCATATTCCAATAATTATGTTCCCGGCACGCTTCGCAAGTCCTTACTTTCGCATACAGTATGTGGAGGGAACTCGGGGAGGTGAACAAATGAGCGTCTCATGCAATCGCTCAACTTGTCCGCCCAGATTATCACTGCAGAGAATCAACAGTATCATGAGAAATCCTCTGCCATCGTTTCCGGCGGGTTGTTTTCCGGTAGCAGGGGCAGTGTCACCGTTTTGTCCGCCATTTCCGTTCTGTACGCCATTCCCTGTTTGCCCGCCATTCGTTAGTCCGACAGCATGCCCTGTCCCGGTACAAGTAGCGCCATGCCAGTGCCCGCCGATCAATATTCAGATCTTTAATAACATCCCGGCGGTACCGATTCAACCAACAGTCTCGCCCACCCAAGTGTCTGGTGTAACGGAAACCGTAATTCCGGTTCCGATCACTCCGGTGTCCGGCGTCATTTCGACCAACGTGATCCAGGGTCCGTCAGGAAGGCCATCGCTGAAAACACTGAATGATATCATGCGCAACCCTATACCTCAGCCGTGTCGCTGCATTTGTCCGGGAACAAACACACGCTGCCCCGGAACAGGCGATGCGTCTTTATTCGTATGATCATCGGGAAAGCGCAAAGATATGAGCATATCAAGCTCTGGAGATATGGGGTTGCACTTTAAAGCGGCCCCATATCTATTTGTGCGCCATGGTCGTGACATTATTGAGTTGAGCATTGCTCCTGAGTCGGATGCATTTCTGCCAGGGCAGCCTGGCCGGCGGCGGTCAGATTGTAGATTCCATGCGTTTCGCGCACAAACCAGCCGTAAAAGTTTTTCTGGAGAATCGAGGCGGCTTTCCTGGAGTCCGCTTCCTCTCTAATGTCCTTGAGACGGGAGGGACCGTTGCGCCTGAGAAAAGTGGCAATACGAATGGCCTCTTCTTTATAGGCCGTCATTACTGGTTGTCTGTTAACCCCACCCGTATTCACATCGCCTGTTCTTCCGGCAAATTCTGCGTTCAGCATTTTGCGGCGCCGATAATTAATCCGCGGATGAAAAGGCTCCGGTTCGCAAACAACCCGCACTTCGTGCGCACCGCTGCCGGCCACAGTCAAGAGTCCCAACCCCAACCGCCGACACAGGCCGATAACTTGCCGCCACTTCTTGGAAAAGGTTTGTCTGGGTCGCTCAATCGCAAGGTAGACATTAGGAGTCAGCTTCTGGCGCTCCACTCCCTGTAATACCAAAGTCAGGTTAAAATGCAGCTTGAGCTCCACGATCAAAATAGCCTCGTCGCGCACAGCCATCAGATCGCAGCTCTTGACTTCGCCTTTAACCTCATAACCTTGCTGTTCCAGGAATTGCTTGACTGGGAGGTAGAGATCGCTTTCAAGCTTCATAGCCATCGTTTACACCCTTCATTGCCATCGTTTACACGCTTTTTAGTTTATCGGCCAAAAGCGGCGGAAGGTTCCACCATTGAGAAAACGTTTGCATAATATGGGAAAATTGCCGATAGTCGGCAAAAGTAACGTCCGCTCCGGACTGTAACAGCAATTTCTCGGGATGCGAAGAGGTATATCCGGCCGCTTTCATACCGGCAGCCTTGGCTCCCTGGATACCAAAAACGGAATCTTCCACTACCAGACAGTTTCCCGGTGCAATGCCAATTCGGGCCGCCGTTAGCAGAAACAGATCCGGTGCCGGCTTGCCATGGACCACTTCTGAAGCACTGCAGCGCACAGCAAAGTACTGATCCAATCCAGTTACCTTCAGTGAAAAATCAATGCGCGCCGGTGTACCGGACGAGGCAATCCCCATCGGAATAGCATGATCGCGCAGTATGTCAAGAACGCCGGTCAGATGCGGCATTGGCTGCAGCTCCGCAGCCAGCTCAAAATATAAGGCCTGAATCTCCTCTAATATGCTGGGCGGCAAGGTTACCTGATACTTTTGCTCGATTTCCATAATCATCTGTTTTTCGGATTTGCCGGTAAAAGCAGCCGCCATATCCGCGAGCGAAATCCTGATACCGTATTTTTGAAGGACAGTACTACTGGCCTTACAGCTGACGGGCTCGCTATCCACTAACACTCCGTCGCAATCAAAGATAATTCCGTGCATCAATTTTATTTTTAGCCTCCTATAACTTTGGAACTTTGGGGACGGTTCTAAAAGTGCCATGTGCACATTTTGGGCAGACCCAAAATGTGCATTTATGGCAGTAAGTGGGAAATGGCACTTTTAGAACCGTCCCCAAAGTTCCCTCAAACCAGTAAGCACGATGCCCACAACAGTCAGGATTAGCGCTGACAGCATCAGGCACCGCAGCCGCTTAGCTTAAGCGCCGGTAATCTTTCCGCATAGATTCCATACCTTCGCCACAAGTTCTTCATCGTCGGCATAAGAAGGATAGTAGTTCGATGAAAACAGCTGCTTTACCTGCAAAGCAGGGCTGGCATTCTTTGCTCCGGGAATCGTTACGACAAGGTCTTTGTTGAAGAGCTGGCCAGTCGTGGCCCCAAACTCCTCCCGGCTGCAAATGGCGAAATATTGGTGGCCCATGATTTCAGGGGACGGGATAAACAGATTTTGCAGACTGGCAAGCATACGCCAGTAAGGCCTAAGCTTCCGGACCGACTCTTTGGACATTTTGAAAGCTGAGATCATCACCGCATTGACCTTGATGTGGTCCTCCATTAACTCTTGAGCCATCCGGATGGTCATCATCCATAAAGCCATTTTCGAATCGCCATACATCCGGTAGCTGTCATAGCGTTCACCGTTCCTCATTACTCCTGTCAGGCTGTCAAACGGGATTACCCTTGTTGGCTCGAAAAAGTGTTTGATATTGGTCGAACTGGCATTCAACACCCTGGAATCATCAGATTGCGCTAGAAAAGGACGCAGCAGTTTCGTCAATAAATAGGGGCCGAATACATTGGTGGCGAAAGTGAGCTCCACCTTATCGGCGCTGAGTTGGTACTCCCCGGCTCCATGGCTAAAGTGTCCGGCATTGTTAATCAGCACGTCCAATTTGCTGTAATGCTGTCCGAACTCGGAGCAGAAGCGGCGAATTGATTCAAACGAAGACATATCGACTTGCATCAGGGCCGGATCGTTGCCACCTGTTTCGGAGGCGATCTCTTGCTGAACCTTGCGGCCCTTATCCAGATTGCGGCAGGCGATCACGACTTGATCACCAGCTTCGGCAAACTTCAAGGCTGCCGCTCTGCCAATCCCCGAATTCGCTCCTGTAATCACAACTGTTCTTCCTGTAGGCAATTATTAGCCCTCCTCCAGCATGTAACTAACGCCTCCCATTGGCCATCAATGCGAGTCCTTTTTTATTTCAACTTTCCCTGATACACTCCTGCACTTTGGGCTTTTTTGTGATAAGATTAATTACATGGGCTCATGAGCAAAATACATAACATGAGACTGCTTTACGCGCTTCGCTGCAAGAAATCGCCGCCTAAGTCCTGTGTTGAGTGTTATTTTTTACCTGATTGAAATTGGGGATCTGATGTCTTACAATATAACGGTAGTTCACGAAAGGATTTGATCTTGATGAGCAGAGACTTCTATGCCCTTTCCCGTGAAGAAGCGCTGCAAGAGCTGGACAGCGATATGCACCAAGGCCTTTCTGCTGAAGAAGCTGCCAAACGCCTGGTCGAGTTTGGTCGCAATGAGTTGGCAGGCAAGCCACCCGTGCCGCTCTGGAAGCGTTTTCTCAATCAGTTCAAAGACTTCCTGATTATCATTTTGCTTATTTCGGCAGTAATCTCTGGAGTCCTCGGAGAAACTGTAAACGCTGTCGCCATTATGACCATTGTCATTCTAAATGCAATCTTAAGCTTGGTTCAAGAAGGACGCGCCGAACAAGCTTTGGCTGCTTTGAAGAAGATGACCATTCCGGTATCGACAGTCATCCGCGAGGGCAAAACAGTACGCGTGCCTTCTCCTGAGTTGGTACCCGGTGATATTATTGTCTTAGCAGCCGGCGACTTGATCCCCGCGGATCTCCGGCTACTGGACAGCGTTAACTTAAAAATCGATGAGTCCCCCTTAACCGGAGAATCGGTTCCTGTCGACAAGCACGCGGAAAAAAGCGTTGCACAGAATGCAACTGTCGGCGACCGCATTAACTCAGCCCATCTCGGTACAACCGTTTCATACGGCCGCGGGCATGGTCTGGTTACCGGAACCGGTATGAACACTGAGCTTGGCAAGATCGCGGCATTGGTTGCCAATGTAGACGAAGAATCCACTCCCCTGCAGGACAAACTGGCTCAATTCGGTAAATGGCTGGGCATCGCGTGTCTGGGGATATGCGCCCTCGTCTTCATTCTCGAGTTTGTTCAGGCAGGATCCTTCGCTGATCTAATTGCCGAACCGCAGACCATCGTCGATCTATTTATGACTGCTGTTGCATTGGCTGTGGCGGCCATTCCTGAAGGTCTACCAGCTGTAGTAACCATTGTGCTAGCGCTTGGCATGCAGCGTATGGCTTCCCGTAACGCGATCATCCGCCGGCTGCCCGCTGTTGAAACACTTGGCTGTGCCACTCATATTTGTTCTGACAAAACCGGTACATTGACCGAAAACAAAATGAATGTAAGGCAGATCTTCCTTGCTAACGGCACAGATGTGGAAGTTACCGGCAAAGGCTACAGCCCTGCGGGCGATTTTCTGGTCGGAGGTAATCCCTTTAATGCTGCCCGCGAGGATGTACAATGGATCTTCCGGATTTGTGCCGGCTGCAATGATGCCGGTCTGGTCAAAAAAGACTCTCCTCAGGGTGAGGTCTACACTATTGTTGGCGATCCTACCGAAGGTGCGCTGGTAACTGTAGCGGCCAAAGGTGAGGTTCATAAAGAAGCCTTTGACAAAGAGTATCCGCGTTTGTCGGAAGTACCATTTGATTCCACTCGCAAACGCATGACTACCGTCCATAAGTTTGATGATCATGTGTTTGCTCTTTCCAAAGGTGCCCCCGACCTCCTGGTGGCGCTCTGTACCAAATACCTTGATCATAATGAAGAACGTTATATGGATGATCGGAAACGCAGTGAGTTTGTGGATAAAGTATCCGAATTAGCTGCCAAGGGATTGCGGGTATTGGGATTTGCTTACCGCAGCCTTAGTCAGGGCATTCCGGAGGAAGCCTCTGATTTGGAACGGGATCTGGTGTTTGTCGGACTGGTAGGCATGCTGGATCCGGTGCGTCCTGAGGTTAAAGATGCGGTACAAACTTGTCGCCACGCCGGCATTACTCCTATTATGGTGACTGGTGACTATGCCCTGACTGCCCGCGCCATCGGTGCTGAGTTGGGTATGACCAGTGAAAACGGCCGCGTGATTTCAGGTGCCGAATTAGAAGCGATGTCCGATGCAGAGTTGGATATGGCTGTTAACGAGACTTCTGTATTTGCCCGTGTCTCGCCGGAGCATAAATTGCGCATCGTCGATTCTCTGAGACGCCAAGATCGCATCGTTGCAATGACCGGCGACGGAGTCAATGACGCTCCCGCCCTGCGCAAAGCCGATATTGGCGTGGCCATGGGTATCACCGGAACCGACGTAGCCAAAGAAGCGTCCGATATGGTTCTTACCGATGATAACTTCGCTACCATTGTGGCGGCCGTAGGCGAAGGGCGCGCCGTTTTCGAAAACATTCGTAAATCGGTCATTTACCTACTGTCGTGTAACGTTGGCGAGCTCCTGCTCTTCTTTATCGCAATCCTGATAGGGCTGCCACCACCACTCGTGGCCATCCAGATATTGATGGTTAATCTGGTCACAGACGGATTGCCGGCGCTGGCCCTGGGTGTTGATCCGCCTGAAAAAGGATTAATGGATATGCCGCCGCGGGATGCACATTCTGGTATTATCTCACGTTCGGTATTGATTCGTCTGTCTGTTGTCGGATTGCTGGTTGCCATTTCAACATTGGCTAGCTTCACAACCTTCTACGATCGGGCAAACCATGATGGCACGATCATGCTGGCCGAAACCGGCGCATTTATGACCATGTGTTTAGGCGAATTGTGGCGCTCTTTATCCAATCGTTCTGAGCGGCTGACTTCGTTCCAAATGCCGCTATTCTCAAACAAGCGTCTGATTCAGGCAATTGGTGCGTCGCTGGTAATCGTGGCACTAGTCATGATTATCCCGGTGGTCCGCGAAAATGTTTTTGAAATGGCGATGCCAAACCTGACTCAATGGGGTATCATTCTGGGCTTTAGCTTGATACCTTTCGCAGGCGCCGAGTTGCTCAAGATCCTGAAAATTGCCCCACCTGATGAGCGGTGACACAGGGGGACGGTTCTTCTGTGTCATTGTCAAGAGATACGAAGAGATACGAAAAGCAGCGGACGAACCGCTGCTTTTCTGCTGTTACTCCACGCCCTTTAGCGAACCAACCATATCAAGTGTTTGCACCTTTTTGGAGAACATCAGACTGACCAGGAATGATACCAGTAAGGTTCCCACTGCGCTGATTATGATTGTGAGCGGCTCAATGGCCACCATCATATCCATGCTCACTGGCATCGTGCCCATAATAAAGCCGATGAGCAAATAGCCTACGGGTATTCCGACAATAATACCAACTCCTGTCAGCCAGAAGTTCTGGGTGATCAGCAGGCTGCGGATTTTTCTGGTCCGGAATCCCAATACTTTTAGCGTGGCCAGCTCTCTTTGGCGCTCAATAAATGACAGGATCCCCAGATTATATAAGACCACCAACGCCAACACTACTGCGCCAAAGATCAGGACGGCGATCATGACAGTCATCAGCTCTGTAAATTCTTGATAGCTATCGACTAGTGTTTCGATGCTCAATGCTGCCGTGATAGCTGTGGGAGCGTGCGTGCCTGCATGCGTGCCCGCGTGTGTGCCTGCATGCGTGCTTGCGTCTGAACTTACGTCCACGTCAGCTACTTTCAGGGCAGTCAGGGCAGCTGTTGGGCGCATCTCATCAAATCCAAATCCCAGTGCCTCAAAACCGTTGCGCCCCATAGCCAGGCCTTGCCCAACAGGGGTACGGTGAATCGCAGTGATCTCGGAATTGACCCACTCACTACTACCAAAAATGTGCCATGTGATTGTATCGCCCACATCGACGCCCAGCGCTTTGGCCATCTTATAGCTAAGGGCTGCTCCCTCATCCGGCAGATTGATATAGCGGCGATTGGCATCCATATAGCGGATCAGTTCAGTTTCGTCGCTCACCAGCAGCGTACCGGTTTCTTTAATGTTGCCGGCAATAATCTCAACTGCGCTCTCCAGAATTGGCGTAGCTTGATATTTAACGACCAGATCCTGTAGCTGTTCGGCGCTAATATCCTCCGCCAGCATCAGTTTTGTTTCAAAGCGATAGATCTCTCCATACTGCCAGGCAGTCATGTCTTCAATACTGTCTAATAACCCGAAGGCACAAACCAAAAGCATTGCACAACCGGCGACTCCGACCAAGGCCATGATTGAACGTAGTTTGTTACGGATAATATCACGCAGATTCCACTGCACATTAAAGCCCAGCTTGTGCCAGAGCGCCGTCTTTTCCAGCCGATTACGCCGTAACGCACGGGGGGCTTTAGGCCGCAGCGCTTGAGCAGCAGTCTCTTTCAGCACCGCGCGACAGGGCAAGAAAGCGGCTAATGTGCATAATACAACCGCCACTGCCGCCATGACAATAATGGATGGCGCAATCGCCGCTTTCCATTCCGGAATGACATACATCGATTTATTGAGATTAAAGAAGATCTGCGGCAAGATTAGTGGGCCAATTAGCGTACCGGAAACAGCGCCCAATAAACTCAGCCAGAGACCGTATGATACATAATGAAATAGAATTCGGCGATCCCGAAAGCCGATGGCTTTCAGCGTCCCTATTTGGACGCGCTGGTTATTGACCATGCGAGTCATAGTGGTCAGAATGGTCAAGACCGCAATCGCCAGGAACGCAATTGGAAAGACGGAACCCATCGCCCGGTGTTGCTCGATTTCAGCATCAAACATCTGATAACTGCTGTGACTCTCGCGCGTTAAAATCACGCTGCTTTTGAAACCCAGTTCGGCTGCAATCAAGTCTTCCACTGGACCATACTCCCGGGAAACGGTCGTTAAGAGTAGCTGGTTGTAAGGCATCGGAATCATTTCCGGAAAAGCCTTTTCCGACATAAAGGCAAAGCCGTATTGCTGATGATTGGGAATTATGTCGGCGTTGCCTGTCGAAGCATAGACATATTCGGGGTGGATGGTCAGTCCTCGAATCTCCTTGGTGAGCGTGTGCCCCGCCAGGCTCATCTGCAACTGATCACCGATCTGCAAATTGTGAGCCTCGGCAAAGTCCCGATCGAGCCACAGCCCATTATGATCATGGGCAAAATCGGCGCCAGCCACTACTTTGGAAGTTGAAATACGATTATCTTCGACAAAATTGAGGGTCAGCGTCGGATTGCCTTCCAGCAACGCCGTACCGTTAACCGTCAGGCGCCGCTCGACATCGGCAATGGCGGCACTATTGGCGCGCAGAAGATCCCGATCTGCGGTCGTGAAGTCGCTCCCGATAACCCAGACATCCGCCAGATTAGTTTCCTGATAATAGCGATTGACGCTGGTACGCAAGCCAAACCATTCCGCATTGATGCCGGCATAAATGAAAACGCCCAGAAAGGACATTAGGAAGATTGATATAAACTGCGCCCGATTTTGACGCATATCCCGCTGCATTTTGCGGAAAAGCATTACCAACTCACCTCATTTACGGCCAGTGGCGTCTGATTAGGCGTTACTGCGATAACCCGTCCGTCTTTGAGCTGGATTACTCTGTCCGCAGCCTGCGCCAGCGCAGCATTATGCGTGACGACCACAATCGTCTTGCCCTGCTCCCTGCTCATTTGCTGCAACAAGCCCAGAATGACAACACCGGTCGCACTGTCCAAAGCCCCAGTAGGTTCATCGCAAAGCAGCAGGGCCGGATTTTTCGCGATCGCCCTGGCGATGGAAACCCTCTGCTGTTCACCGCCTGATAATTGGGAAGGGAATTTATGTAGGTGCTCGCCTAACCCGACCGATTGCAGGACTTGCGCGGCATCTAAGGCGTTTGGCACGACATCCTTAATCAGCGCTACATTTTCCAGCGCCGTCAGAGTGGGAATCAGATTATAAAACTGAAACACAA
>DHDG01000019.1:0-8465 GCA_002399265.1 Firmicutes bacterium UBA4882
AGTACAGTAAAAAGTAATGGCATATCGCATCGTTTTTCGCGGTTGGGTGGTCAATTACTCGGTTCTTCTGATGGGTTTTTCATTTTGCAGGATGTTCGCGGAGATGTCGTAGCGCTTGTATCCAATGGGATTGTCGGCGAAACAAACGGGAAAATAGTCGGAGCCTATACTTATGATGCATTTGGCTCAACCCGCTCAATTCAGGAGATACAAAACATTACAAGTCCATTCCGGTTCGCGGGCGGACTGTATGACTCCTCATCAGGCAATTATATATTTGGTGTTCGCATGTACGCGCCAGATCAGGGAAGATGGCTCAGCAAGGACTCCTATTTGGGTAGCGCAGAAGATCCACTAAGCTTGCATAGATATGTTTACTGTCATAATGACCCGGTGAATTATGTGGATCCAAGTGGGTTTAGAGAAGACGATCAATCAGGCCGTGGATCTGGATATCAAGTGTATATTTTTGTTACAGATGACAACGACGAGCAATTCAACTTGGGTAAGGATATTATTCCACCGGCAATAGGGGCAGCGCTTGGAGCGAAATACGCTGGTGTGTGGGGTGCTGTTGGGGGAGTTATTATAGGTGCTCTGATAAGCAGCCAAATAGAGACAGTTGAGAAAGGCGATATGTTTTTAATAGGAGTTTCAGAAACCCCCATAAGGGCATCAGGGGTTCTAAGGGTGGTAGTTGAAATTACTTTTTTTGAACTGCGTGACGGGGAACATGTGGTTAGCTTTAACAAAAAAATAACAACATATACAGTACCATTCCCTGAACCAATGATGGTTGGATGTTGGTAGAGATTATCTTTCGAGTATCTATCTTTGGAAACTTGCAATATTGTTATGGAGTCTTCAAGCCCATTTTCCAAGATTTCAACAGCTTTTGGGAAACGGTCGGCAAATTCCTGGATCAGATGATTGGCGTAAGCCCTGGCCGATTTAGAGTCCGGTTGTTGCCAAATTTGTTTCAGCCGTGCTGCGAAACTTTTTTCTTTAGCTGGCACATGGGCCAGGATGTTCCTCGTTAAATGAACCTTGCAACGCTGCCAACTACAGCCCAGGAAAGACTCCTGAACATAAATCGCGGTAGCATTTTTTCGAAGGATGCGTATCTTGATTATAGGCCATCGGGTACTAACTCCTTTCGCGGTCTGTCTAGCAACTTACCATTCCGGAGTTCCCGATGGTTTTTCCTATTTCAAATTGCGAACTTAATTATACACTAGCGAGCATTGCAGGTATAATGACTTCATAGCCCAAAATGAAAATAACACTAAGTCATAATGTAAGCATGAGAAAATCGATCAGTATACAGCTATACCAAGAGGGCAAACTTAAAGAACTTCGTAAAGAAGGCACTATCAACGGGATCGTTGGACATCATAAAAATCAGTCTGATGATGTTAGTAGGTAGATGGCCGAGTTTACGGATCGAGTTGTTGACATACCTAAAAAAATCGCACCCGGCGCAAATAGAGAGGGATAGACCGAAAAAGAAAGAAAAGTTCAGCTCGAACGTAAACCCGGTCAAGTAACCTATAAGGTTTATTAGTAAGTAATAACAATTATTTCCCAAATGTTGGTGGTTTTTCTATTAGCAAGTGGCCTTATGATTGTTACTCATGATTTGAGAAAGAGGTGTTGGCTACTACTATGGGTGGATTTAGAGAAATTGTGTTTTTTCTATTCACAAGTTTTCTTATTATAGTTGCTTCCATTAATATATGGAAACTCAACCCTGAAAGGTATAAGACCAAAAGGAAAATGATTTCGATTCTAAGTATGTTGTTTTGTTTTATTATAATTGGTATAGTCTTTTTGAATAAAAAGAGGCTAATATTTAGTCTTTTAAGGTTGGATATTATATTCCTATTTGTCTTATTGCTACCATATATGTTGCGTATTCGTTATGTTTGGCGCGTATTAATTGCAGTAATGTTGGTAGCAATAAACATAATCATTGTATATCATTTCTCTGAGCTGTATGACTATATAGGTGCCAACCTGCTAATATGTGCCCCGTTTTTACTGATATTCGACCTGCATTCCAAAAATCTATAGCGATGGAACCGTAACCCTCAGTGCCTGAAGAAGTTCTTTCTATTTTTGGGTATTCTCACCGAGCACCCTGCCGTGTTCAGGAGCTTCAAATAACTCTATTACGTCAAGTTCACCAAGAAGTCCCTTCAGAGTTCATTTGTCAAAGAGTTTTGTCGCCGCTCTTTTTTCCTGACGGAGAAGGAGCGGTCTTTCCTGTGCGGCGTGCTCAGAGGCACGCATCTTCTGGCCGGTGAAAATCCGGTCACGGGAGGGTCCAAGCCCCCGTGTAGCTGAGATACTTGCGTATGGATAAATCTGTGTGTAGAAGCGTATCGATCAAAGTACCTGTCAAAGACAGGGCGAGCAACATCCCAGGCCGTAACATAAAGGGAATCCTACCGCGTAATCAAAAAGGCCTCGCAGGAGGGAAAAGAGGAAGCCGAGTCCCGCGCACGTGTACGAAGGCTACGGAAGCTGTTTTGAACTTGGAGCGACAGTAATGAATCCTCCGGCGTAGTGGGAACGGCATGGGATGAGAGAAGATGCAGTTAACTGGGGAGACCCTACCCTGCACATGTTAACGCCGGGATATAATTGATCATGACCGCCGGGAGACAAATGACCAGGTTGCGCCGGAATAAAATTGACCACCCTCCCAAAATCGGCTACCTTTAAGTTGAAGACTTAGGAGGTGGCCCCATGAAGGAGAGTGGCATTTATTGACGCTTCCCCCGCAAACTGGACTGTCCTCGCTCGTGTTTTCGCCCGTTTTCGCATGATTTCCCAACTTTTCAATTACGCCGCTTTCGGGGTCTTAAGTTTTTCGGCATAGTAATCTTCAGGGGTACGATAGCCGTAGGTTTCATGGATTCTTTTTCGGTTGTAAAAGATCATTACATATTCAAAAGCCTTGGCTTTGGCTTCTTCTCGGGTTTTGAACTTGTACTCATTAAGCCATTCTTGTTTCAGCTTCCCCCAGAAGAATTCCATGGGGGCGTTGTCCTAACAGTTGCCCTTCCGGGACATGCTACAAATATAGCCATATTCTTTAAGTTTCTCTTGATAGGCGAGGGAACAATATTGGCTCCCTCGATCAGAATGAAGAATAGCTTTACGCGGTCTTCCGGAACGTCTATAAGCATCATCCAGAGCATTCAGTACCAGTTCCTTGGTCATCCGTGATGACATGGAAAGCCCAACAATTTTGCCACCGCAAAAATCCATGACCGCTGCAACGCAAAACCAGCCTTGCTCAGTATAGACATAGGTAATGTCTGAAACTAGTTTTTCATTCGGTCTTGAGGATTCAAACTCCCTATTTAGAATGTTTTCAGCTACAGGAAGATGATGTCTCGAGTCGGTTGTCGCTTTATATTTTTTCTTTGCCTTGGACTGAATTCCATTGTCTTTCATTAGGCGCTCGATTCGCTTATGGTTGATTCTGGCGAGCTTACATTTGCGTTTATCTATGGCCTTACTTTCGATGGCCTTCTTGATCTTAATGCTTCCATAGACCCTATTAGATTCAATATAGACGGTTTTAATATCTTGGAGCAAAGCGTCATTGTCCAAGGCTCTTTTTGACTTTGGTTTTGTAATCCATGCGTAGTATCCGCTGGTTGACACCTTGAGAACGCTACACATCCTCGCTATTGGAAATTCATGGCTATTGGCCCGGATAAACAGGAATCTTTTTACTTTTGGTTCCTGGCGAAGTAGGCCGCCGCTTTTTTTAGGATCGCGTTTTCTTCCTCTAGCTCTTTATATCTTCGTCGAAGCTTACGGAATTCAAGATCCGCTATGGACTGAACCTGAGAACTTTCGATTCCTTGTTCGGGATTCGCTTTGTACCGCTGCACCCATGTACAAAGCGTCGTAGCAGATATCCCCAACTCCTGAGCAATCTGGTTTTGACTCTTTTTTCCCTGAAGGACCATCTTAACAGCCTCTGCCTTGTATTCTGTCGAGTGGTGCCTAAGTTGCCTGGCCATGTTTATCCCCACTCCTTCTGCTTTGATTATATACGAGTGGAGTATGTCCATCAAATGGGGTAAGAGTTATATATTATGCTATATGAACAGGTCAAAATTCAAGGGAGAAAGATATCCGAAATTGCCCGAGAGACCGGAATGTCACGTAATACCATAAAAAATACCTTCGCAGGGATGAACAAGAACACAAAGCAAAGGGACAGAAAAGGTCCTCAAAGCTGGATCCGTTCAAGACTAATATTGACGAGTTAATGAAAATGGGCATTTATAATGCTAATACTATCTTGGAACGCATTCAGAGACTCGTTTATACTGGTGGAATTACAATCGTAAAAGATTATATGAATCCGCTGCGGCCTCCTGCAATAAGGAATGGAACCTCCAAGGCTAAAGCTGGCACAAATGTTACCCCGCAGCAATTACCGGAAGCTTTAACTAACGGGGTGGCCAATTCCTGACCGGTCGCAAATGGTCAATTTTTGCCCGGCGGTAGTGGTCAAACTTAATCCGGCGTTGACAGCTTTTATCGAAGACTGCTTAAACGTATGTCGAAGTAAGAGGCGTAATCGTATTTTGTTATAGGGAGGTTAGTTTGGTGAAACATGAGATTTTGGAGGAAAACTTAATGCAAATGTTGCTGGCAGGTGATAATGATGTACTTGCCAAATTGCGAAAACAATATGAAAAGGCGGAGATAGTGTCAAGAGAATTTACAGGTGTCGGGTTCTTTACTAATTACTCTCTGCAAAACTGCGATGATTTGAGAATTGATAATAAGACTTTTCAGATTGGTGACGTATCAGCAGTTGTAGCGGGTATTAAAGGGTCGATGGTTTTGTGCTTTTTATCGATGAAGGATTTGTTACAATGTTGGAGGGTTATACCGTCATTGTTGATAGGTGGCCTACACCTGAAGAAGAAATAATTCTATTTTATGATCCAGACGAGAATAGAGATATCGAACAACTTATCAAAAAATGGCAGTAAATCAGTGCTTAATCTGTTCCTTGCTCATTCTGCGGTGTGTAAAATAATTTGTGAAAAGATGGGGGTGACGAAAATGAAAGAAGCCGGACAAAACCGCTTTTATCATGGAAATATAGACGCAACGATTTCATCGGTGGCAGAATGTTGTCCGGAATTCTTTGACAGCTTATCAATACTAATAACCGGTCTGGATAGCTCTGACGCACCTGCCTTATTGACAAAATGGAGCGATTACATATTTTCCAGAGGATGGGAGGGGACTCAGTTAATAAATGAAAAATACGTTTATATTCCGGAACATTATGTAAAATTGCTATTCGAAGAAGGAAAGACATTCTTTCATTTCGATGAAGTGTTTTTACTAGATAAACCTCCGGAAAGATGCGATAAGGAAAAACTTTATACTTCAGAAAGATACGATTTTTCCACAGAGTTGCCTGATACATTTGTAGAACTCTTTATAAGGATCAAGGCAAGAAGATTTCTTTCAGACGGCGTTGGGTTAAATTATGCTTGTTTATCTAGAGAGGAAGAGTCTATATTAATTGACAAAGAATTAATTCTGAGGAATAGGCTTGATTGCATCTAGGAGTAATTATAACCACCTAAATGAGATTTTCAGCGTTTATAACATCAGTCCCGTAATGTTTGTTCCATACACATGAGCCTACTTGGGGTTACCGCATGGTTACCGGTGTTTTGCGGCGTGATCACGACTTGGTTATTAACCGCAAGAAGGTTCAACGATTCATGCGGGATATGGGGATTTACGCCATTTATCCCAAGCCAAAACTCAGCAAGCGTTATCACGCTCAGTACGCCAAGCCATATTTACTACCGAAGAAGCAGGGCTAGTGTATAATCAAGTTCGCAATATGATATAGGAAAAAACGTCGGGAACTCCGAAATGGTAAGTTGCCAAGACAAACCACGAAAGGAGTTAGTACCCGATGGCTTACAATCAGAATACCGCATCCTTCGAAAAAATGCTACCGCGATTTATGTCTGAACCCGATCCGATGTTATGCCACAGGCCGTTTAGGATACCGTTCAGGCATTCGTGTCCGACGTTTTGACACTCGAATGGGAACAATGTATCTGTTGGTGCCAAAAGTCCGTAAGGGCGGCTATGTGCCTTTCTTTGTGACCGAGAAAAAACGTTCCGAACAAGCTTTAATCCAGGTAGCTCATGAAGCATATATAAATGGAGTCTTTACTAGGAGTCAAGGAGATTCGGCGACGTTCCAGAGTTGTGGGCATTTTCCCGTCGATGGGTTCCTATATAAGGCTAGTTTGCTGCTATCTCATGGAGTACTCTGAAGACTGGCAAACCACCAGATGTTATATATAAAAAGACATCATTGAGGTCATCTCAGTCAAGCGGCTAGCAGCTTAGTTTCCAAGTTCCCGATGAGAAATTGCGAACATCTCTGGACACAACCGAAGCAGGACAAGTCTTACCATTGTAGAAATTACCAACATATTTAGTTGGGTTTATAGTGCCTATTGTGAGGTGCCGCTATTGAGTCTCAATCTGCTCGTTCAGATGCTTTTACAACGTGACCTGCTTACTGCCAATGATGCCGAATCAGTGCTGCAAAGCCGGCAGACGGTGTCGGAATTTATGAGAACTCTTACAGAGCGGGGCGAGCAATTTGAAAAGCAGGCGCTTGATGCTATTGCGGTAGAGCTTAGCATAGAGCGATTCGATCTGATTGGCTTTTCTCCGCCAGGCCGGGTTCTGGCGGCAGTTCCGGAAAACCTGGCTTTGAAACACCAGGTTTTTCCCGTTGATCTGGTCAATGGTACCTTAGTGATCGCCACTGCCAACCCATTTGACACACACGGTCCTGACGAAATACAGCTTGTCGGGGGAAAACCTGTACGTATTGCACTGTCTGGAGCACTCCAGATCGAGCAGGCGTTGCAGCGCTTTTATCAGCAAAACGCTGGCGCGGTGGCTTCCGCCATCCATGATTTATCTGACGTCGGTAACGAAATGCTGCCGGGCGAGCTCGAAGACGAAATCCGGGACTTGGCAGCCATTGAGAGCATTGCCAACGAAGCGCCAATTATCAGGTTGGTCAATGCCCTCCTGCTGCAGGCGGTAAGGGATGGCGCTTCCGATATTCACTTCGAACCTTTCGAAAATGAAGTCAGGGTGCGTTACCGTATCGATGGCATCCTGTACGATGTTTCGCAACCACCCAAAAAACTTTTCCCCGCGATTATTTCCCGCGTCAAACTGATGGCCGGCATGGATATCGCTGAAAAGCGCATACCTCAAGATGGGCGTATCCGAATTCGCATTTCCGGCCAGGACTTGGATCTGCGTGCGGCGGTAGCCCCGACTGTACACGGTGAAAGCGCCGTGCTGCGCATCTTAAACCGCGCATCCATGTTTCTGGAACTAACTTCACTTGGCATTTCATCCGCCATTTTGGAGCGCTTCTCAGTGTTATTCCAAAAACCGAACGGTGCCATTTTGGTAACCGGTCCGACCGGTAGCGGAAAAACCACCACTCTTTATGCCGTGCTGTCGAAACTGAACTCCAGCGAGAAAAAGATTATCACTGTGGAAGACCCGGTGGAATATCAGCTGAATGGCATTAACCAGATGCAGGTGAACAGCAAAGTCAACTTCACGTTCGCTAATGGACTCCGCAGCATTGTGCGGCATGACCCTGATATCGTTCTGGTGGGCGAAATCCGCGACAGTGAAACCGCCGAAATTGCCATCCAGGCAGCACTTACCGGACACCTGGTGTTTTCCACACTGCATACCAATGACGCCGCTGGCGCCATGACTAGGTTACTCGATATGGGAGTGGAAGAATTCCTGGTAGCCTCCACAGTACGTGGAGTACTGGCCCAGCGTCTGGTACGTGTAATCTGTCCCAACTGTAAAGAGCCATATAACCCGCCGCCGGAACAGCTGCAGAGGCTGGGACTGCCGTTGGGTGAGGACCGGTTCTGGCATGGTGCCGGCTGTGATTTATGTAAAGGGATCGGTTACCGCGGCCAGACTGGTATCTACGAACTACTACCTGTCGATAGTATGATTGAGGAATTGATCCTCAAAAGAGCTTCGGCCACACAAATCAGAGAAGCAGCTGTTAAGAGCGGAATGATCCCTTTACGGCAGGACGGACTGTCAAAGGCCAAAGCAGGCATCACTACTCTGGCCGAAGTTTTGCGTGTCTCACAGGAATAAGGGGAGTGCGACATGGCTCGTTATAGCTATCGTGCCAGTGACGCCGGCGGACAGATTTGCACTGGGGTCCGGGAAGCCCAAAGCAGGGCCGATGTCCTGGCGTGGCTGACCCGGCAACAACTGGTACCACTGAACCTAATAGAAGAAAAGTCGGCAGCTAAATTCGGAGCACCCTCCGAAACTGAAAAGTATCTGGCCGCCACTTCCGAGACTGGAGTGCA
>DHDG01000019.1:8667-15794 GCA_002399265.1 Firmicutes bacterium UBA4882
CCGCGTTCAAAGTAAGGCATGCCAAAAAAGAGATCCTGGCCTTTACCCAACAAATGGCGGGTCTGCTGAGTGCCGGCACCCCGATCGATCGGGCGCTCGCAATTTTGCAGGATTTGCTAGGTGTAGAAGCGATGGGGTTGGTAGTCTCCCGCATCCGCAGCGATGTTCAGGAAGGGGCACCATTTTCGGATGCCCTGGCGCGCCATCCCAAATTGTTCAACCCCTATTACCTCAACATTGTCAAAGCCGGAGAAGCGAGCGGTGTGCTGCCCTTAATTTTAAAGCGGCTGGCTGGTGTCCTGGAAGAAGAGGAAGAGATCCGCGGCCGCATTAAGGCCAGCATGGTATACCCGCTCTTCCTGTTAACCTTCACTTTAGGTGCTGTGATTACGCTGATGTTATGGGTTGTTCCCAAGTTTCAGGATATCTTCGCACAAGCGGGCAGTGATTTGCCCTCTATTACCCGCTTGGTCGTAGGGGTCAGTAACTTCATGGCCGGCTACTGGTGGTTGCTGGTGTTGGCTATTCTGGGCAGCCTGACTTTATTAAGAGCTTACCGCAACACTGCGACCGGCAGAATGCATTTTGATCAATTAGCCTTGAAACTGCCGGTATTCGGTAAGCTTAAAACAAAGACCACTACCGCCCGCATGGCCCGTACCCTGGGGACCATGTTACAGAGCGGCGTTCCGCTCATCAAGGCATTGGAGATCTTGCAGCACACCATTAATAATAAAGTGCTCGAAACCGCATTGGAAAAAGCGATCGCAGGTATCCGGGAAGGCGGCAGTATCAGCGCCCATTTTAGAGCACAGGGTGTTTTCCCGCCATTGGCACTTCATATGATTGGTGTGGGCGAAGAATCCGGCCAGCTCGAGGAGATGCTGGAGAATATTGCGCGCACCTATGACGGAGAAGTCCAGACTTTGTTGCGCAGTCTGCTGGCAATGATGGAACCGGCCATAATTGTCGTCCTGACTTTCATTGTCGGAACAATTCTACTGGCCATCCTCTTGCCTGTTTTATCAATTGGCGGATTGATGTATTAATGACACTGACCTGAATGGAGGCACTCGGATGAAGAAGTTGCTCGCATCCCAGGCGGGATTCACGCTCATTGAGATTATGGCGGTTATTATTCTGATCGCACTGGCGATCGGACTGGTAGGACCGGAGGTCTTTAAACGACTGGCACAGGGCCGGCAGGATTCGGCTCGTTCTCAAATTGCCGGCTTTGATATGACACTGGCATCATACCGTATGGATAATGGGACTTATCCGACCACCGATCAGGGCTTGGAAGCTTTGCGCATCAGACCGCTATTGCCGCCTGTTCCGGAAAAATGGAATGGTCCTTATCTCAGTAAAGACGTTCCGGTTGATCCTTGGGGGAACCCTTACCGCTATATCTGCCCCGGCAAAAGGAATACGGAGGGCTATGATCTTTATTCGCTCGGCAGCGATGGCATGGAAGGCGGAATCGGCGAAGCTGCCGATATCGCCAATTGGTAGACTATGACAGGAAAGATGTTAAGGAAAGCAGAAAACGGCTTTACTCTGCTGGAAGTTATGGCGGTGTTGGTGCTGATGGCCGCGATTATGGCGGTAGTAGTACCGGCGCTTTTCGAAACAGTGCGTTCCCTCCAGGTGCGCACTGCCATCAGGGACGTGGAAGCGCTGCTCGGTACCGCCAGAAGCGAAGCCATTCGTACTAATTCTCCGGTTACAGTGATCATAGACTATAGTCACCAGCGCATCAGCATTGAGCAGTTCAGCAACATCAAGCCGCTCCAGCTGCACGATGATCGGCTTTGCCTGCATGATGATTGTAATGGCACAATAGTCCGCGTTGATTTTTGGGGGGATGGCTCCTCCAGTGGCGGCATGGCGATTTTTGCGGATACTGCTGGTCAGGTTTACCGCTTGGATGTAGCACCCAGCAACGGCCGTTGGCGGATTGAAAAGGAGCTGAAGCCGTGAGATTTCCTAACCGCAGTGTCCGAGGCAACCAAGGCGGGTTTACCCTCATTGAGGTGATTGCCGCAATTACCCTGCTGGGGTTGACGGTTAGTCTCCTGCTTGGCGGAGTGAGCCAGGGACTGAATGTGCAGCATGATGCGGAAGACACCAGTATCGCATTGTGGCTATGCCAGTATAAACTTGAGGAAATCGTCTCCGGGATTGAGAGCATGTCATCCGGGCGTTTTGATACTCCCTGGGAGCGTTTCTCCTGGGAGTCGCGGAAAGCAGAATTGGAATTGACCGGGTGGAAACGGCTTGTGGTGACTGTATCGTGGCAGGGGGCGGCTGCACGCAGGCAGACCAGCTTATCTGTGATTGAGGAATGAGCAATAAGGCAATGAACCGGCAAAAGGGATTCACATTGGTTGAAATCATGGCGGCCATCTCTTTGACCGTCATTATCATGGCATTTGTGGCGCAGGCTTTTCAGGCTGGCGTGGATTCGTGGACCAACGCTGGCAATCGCACTGACTTAATGCAATCCGGGCGCTATCTCATCTCCCGAATCAGCAGTGATTTACAAAACTCATACCTGTCACAGACTAATACCAGCTGTTATTTTCAGGGCGATTCTGCTGGCGTGCACTGCGTTGTTCCCGGAGGGGTTTGGGGCTTTCAGACTATTGAATATCGCTATGATCCGGGCTACCGGGCCGTATTCCGCGCAGCCACCGATGATCCCGAAAATCCGCCCGACTTGTCATATCTGGATGAATCCTTTCTTGATGGGGTTCAAAAGCTGACATTTCGCTATTACGATGCCACCCGTAAAACCTGGCTTGATTTCTGGGACTCCAGACAGGTCGAAGCGCGCCTGCCAGATCTGGTTGAGATCAGGCTGTCTTTACAGCCTTCCCAGTCAGAGGATCCGGCATATGACTTTCCGCCAACTGCTGTCAAACTGATGGTCAGGCAATTGCAGCGCGGTTCCAGGCTGGGGAGGTGAGCGGTTTTGGCATATTTGCGCCAGCGTGGGGCAGCGCTTGTCATGGTCATGTGGCTGATTGTCCTGTTGTCGGCTGTGATAGTGTCCTTTGTGACCCGTATTACGATGGAAGCCGGGATCGCACATAATATGGTCACTACAGCGGAAACGGCTGCCGCAGCCCGATCCGTTTATCAGATAATCACTGATCAGATGCTGCAGGATGTGAATGACTACGATCTGCCTGATGAAGCATGGGCGGATACCAGTTCGGAGGAATGGATCAGTCGCATGCAAGCGCTGTTTCCGGGCAGGGCGGTTTCCGCAGCCGTTTGGGATGAAGGCAGCCGGATCAACCTCAATACCGTCAGCATCAGTATGTTGCGCAGATTGTTCAAGGAAGACAAAAGCGCGGTTGATTCCGTTATGGATTGGCGGGATACGGATCAGGATGCACGCGAATTCGGAGCCGAGCAGCCTTTCTATGCCCGGCAAACCCCGCCGTTGAAATGCCGCGATAGCTTGTTGGGCCATAAATCCGAGCTAAAACTGGTCCGCGCTGCCGGTGAGCATTATGAGCGCATTAAAGACATGATCACGACTTATGGCATGGTTAATCCGAACATTCTGTCGCCGGACGTATTTGAGAGTTTTTGTTGCGGCGTGGGTATTGACGATTTCGTGGCCGAACGGCTGGCTCGCGAGCTGAAGGATTTGCAGGAAAAAAACATACGCCTGAAAAACTACGATGATCTGCTGCAAATGCCCAGCATGCATCGCAAACATCTTGAGATGCTGGATGGCCTGTTTTTTTTCGGCGGTCTTTATAACGTCAATTTCTTGACAGCGGATCAGACGGCTTGTATTTTGTCAGAATGCGGAATTGCTGCGGAAGAGGCTCAATTCGTGTTCAGGGGCACCAGGAAGTTTCGTATAGTTGATGACCTGATTGCCGCGATGATTGCCGCCGGTATGGACGAAGGGGTTCAGGACTATGCCAGGCAGCTAGTGACCGTAAGCTCTTCTGTCTTTGGAATTAACGTGTCGGTAGAGTGCGGGGAAAACAGTCGTTACAACATAGATGCCATTGTGCGGCGGTTCCGCGAAAAACCGGATGATCGTCAGTGGGTTCTGGAAGTGCTCTATTGGAAGGAAGGCTTGTTGTCTTCCCCATCGGAAGGCGGTGATGAACCATCCGCAAATGTAGGAGCAGGATGACTGTAATATCATGGAACAATCGCACCAAGGTGCTGGCTGCCATCGAGGCACACAGCCCCCGTGGCAGCGCAATCCGCGGTAATGCCAACAGTAACGTCCGTGGCGACAATCAACTAGAGATTACCAGGTCCGCGGCGATTGACTTTGCGGCACCTGATCTAAGAGCACAGCTGGTCAGCATGCGCAAGGCTGGTTGGGCGCGGAATATTGTCATAGTGGGTGCGGGACCGGTCGTTATTAGTCGTCTGTCGCTGCCGCCTGTGTCCGCCGATGAAATGCCCGGCGCGGTCTCAATGGCTCTTGAAAGCGCTGGTTTGGCCGCCACTGATGTCAGGCCGGCCTGGCAGGTGCTCAGCCGCAGCAAAGAAGCAGTGCAGCTGTTGGTTGCGGCGTGGCGCAGCGAAGGAACCGATGAATGCCTGGCTGCTGCCGCAGCTGGCGGGTTTCGGATTTGCGGCGTACAGCATGCCGCCTTCGCCTTAGCAGCCGCTGCAAACCGGCTAACGACGGCGGAAAACGTGTGGGTGGCGGTTTTGCACGATGCATCGTGTGAATTTGTCTACTCCGGAATCGAGGGAGTATCGCATTACCGGATTATGGGGGCAGATGTGGGGACTGAGGCGGCAGATGCACAGGCTGGTGCTGCAGATTTGTCATATTGGGTCGGAGAAATTAAGCGCACTGTACTGGCCCAAGGAATCCAAGGGGTAGCGGGTACCCCCGATGTCCTGGGGGGAAGGGCTTCTGCCAACAGCAGTGGCCTGGTTTTTGGCAGCGATCGTGCGCTTGTCAGTCAAGCGGTAGAACTGCTCAATAGTGCTGGGCTGAGAGCCAAGCAAGGTCGGATCCAGACGGTTGTCTCCTCGCGGATAGCCGCACGTAATGATACTGTTGATGAAGCCAGCGGTGATGCCAGCGGCTTGGCCGCTCTGATTGGCGTAGCGCTCATTGCATCCGGCAAGGCGGCAGCGGGACCAGACCTTTTGCCCGCGTGCACGGCTGCGGCTGGTGTCGGGAATGCTGCCAACACGAGCCCGGGGGCAACAGGCGGTCGTGGCCGACTTCGGTCTGTATGGCGGAGCAGGGCTTTCTCAATACCACTGGTAGCCGCCTGTTTGCTCGGTTTGGGCGGATTAACATTTTCGATGCTTCGAACCGCAAAAGCAGTCCGCTATGGCCGGGAATGGATCACCCAAAACGCTCAGCGCTATGCGACTGCCACCCAGATAATTGCCGAAATCGGTGCAGCTGAGGAGCAGGCGGATTTGCTTTCTGCACTCCTTGTGGAACGGCGCGATTATCTGGATGTATTGCAGGGTATCGCAGCAGTATTACCGGAAGGCACCCAAATCACGTCGCTTGTCTTTAAAGGAGATGAGCTGGTCGACTTGGCTGGGACTGCGCCGCAGGCTAGCAGGGTATTGTCTGCTCTGGAAGAATGCGGCGTTTTCGCGGATTTGCGGTTCAGAGGTTCAATTGTGCTGCTCGAACAGGAAAACTATAAAACTGAGCAGTTTCATTTAAGCGGAACGCTGCTTCAGGCACAAAGGCAAAGGCAGGTGGCACCATGACCCGTCGTGAAAAAACAGTGGTGACTGTCTGTTTGATTCTGGCGGTCATCATACTGCTGGCGCGCTTTGCTGGTCCGGAAGCCCTACGCAAGGTATCTGGCACCATCACACAATGGCCTGAGATTGAGCAGCAATGGGCGGAGCAGGCCAACGCCATTACAGAAGCGGCTACTGGTGATCGACGCAGTGCAGCCACTGACGCGAAATTGAGCGAACTGCAAGACGCCTTTTTTGGTGATCAGATTGCAGCCAAAAGTCCCATGACCTTATTACGTACTCTGGAAGAGTTGGCCCGTGCGGCCGGAATTTCAGTGATAAGCAAGGACATCATTGGAACAGATCAGTATCAGGGTCTTGTCAGGGCCAGTGTTTCGCTGTTGGTCGATTGTCAGGTGGAGGGATTGGCCCGCATGCTTTATTCCATTGGTCATGCCGAAAAGTATATGACCATTGAAGGACTGGAAGTGGCTGATGGCGGTGAAGCTGATGCCCGGGTTTTACGTTGCCGCATGACGGTTAGCGCAGTGTTTCCGCTGGCCGAAGCTGAAGCCGCAGGCGCAGGCGGGGTGAATCCATGAAACAAAAGGCACCGTATATAGTTGTCTACTTTATACTGGCGCTGGCTGCGATCTATGCCGGATATGCGCTGGTACAGTATCTGGCGCCTGTGGCGATACCGGTTCAAAGCAGGCGGTTCGGGGCGGCCGATCAAACACAGGGGCGGGACGCGCACGCTGTCCGGCCTGCTGCCGGTGGCGCCGCCAATGACCCTGCGAGCGTTGTTGCCGGAGCTGGGAGCAATGGTATTGTCGGTACGGCCGTCGACGTCAAAGGCGGTGCGGCCGCCATTAACCGCCTGTTTTTTGCCACCGGAGTCGCCAATTCTGAGGGGGTGCAGAGCGATACGGGAGCACCTGCCAAACCCGATCCAAGTTTGGGTCCTCAGTTGCAGCTGATTCTGACTGCGGTCTTTCCCGGCAAAGATGCGCGGGCAGTTTTGATGCGCCGGGGTGATTCCCCTGACGGAGAGTCCTGGCTGGTAAAAGTGGGAGATACTGTCGCAGATGCAACGGTCGTCAGTATTGGAAGGGATCGTATCGTGTTGGACGCCGCCGGAACGAAGCTCACCATCAATCTGGAATAACAGGGGCTGCCATTGCGGCAGCCCTTGGTTTTTGCGGTACGGTTTTATGTTCTATGGTTTATGTTTTATGGTTCAGATGCGAGCGGTCTTCTCCGTCTTGGACCCTTTTCATATTCATCCTCATCAGGTTCAGCTTCAGACCCTGCTTCGGCAGCGTCTTCCACTTTCTGATCAGTTCCTTGCTCGTCATCTTGCCCGGTCTGCAGCAGGTCGCCCATTTCTGCCATATATTCCTGCATAGCCTCCG
>DHDG01000054.1:0-396 GCA_002399265.1 Firmicutes bacterium UBA4882
AACGAGAGCACGTTTATGCTTATGAGTTTTAGCTTCCTTGCATTTTCGAGCATAGTAGGGTGAATACTCCGGCAAATACTTTTTCATCTGGTCCGCAGCTTGGATGAAATAGTATCGCAAGTATTCATTACCGGTCCGCTTCAAGTAAGTGTCCTCAGCTACAAAATCAGCGGACTGATATTCCGACCAATAAAGGCCAGAGAATTTAGCCAGAGCGTTATCATGATCAAATCTTGAGATACCGCCTATTTCCGAGATAATGCCTGCAGCTATAACAGGTCCTATCCCTTTGATGGAACTCAGGCAAGTATATTCGTTTTGAAAGGATTTGATTTCATGTTCGATGGCTTTTTCCACAGCTTTTTTCTGCCTTTCAAGTACTTTGATGTTTTCGAG
>DHDG01000054.1:513-4542 GCA_002399265.1 Firmicutes bacterium UBA4882
CAGGATTTAACTACAAAATTCAAGGAGTTAGCAACAGAAGGATGAATTCTGTATGATTTGTCAACAGCCTCCTTGAGAGCCAGAGCTGTGGCTTGGGGATCTTCAAAATGCTGTCTGCCCTTTTCCATGATAAAGTCAATGAGTTCGTCAAGCGGTCGGGCCGCAATATCATCAATGGTGAGAAATTCATGTAAGAGCTCGGTAGCAGTAGCCCCAAAGTTATTGGAGAATACACTATTCTGGCACAAGCCATTAAACTTGAGAAAGAGGTTACTCAGGAAGTAATTCTTCTCTCTGGCTATATTGCCAACAATATGAAATCGGTGACGGGTCAGCCTTTGAAGGGCCAGGTACCGGAAATCCACAGGGCATGACTTTGGAAGCCTTCCGAATCTCAGGCGTTCTGCGATTATGAATGCATCCAAATAGTCATTCTTAGGCAGGTTGCTGAAAGATTTCTTGAATCCATCGATAATGGCAGGATTAAAGCAGATAATGGCAGGGTTATGTGGCTTCAGCGCAGGATGATCTGCCAGGAAATACTGTAGGGGCATTCCGTAAACAGAGGTAGATTCATAACCTATCATCACCTGATCAGCCTGGCGACGGATACAGCTATCCACAATTTGCCTTACCAGTATGTTGGCGCCCGGAATATTGTTATCCACAGCAAAGGGCTTGGTGGTTTCTTTACCGTCCTGATCTTCGATATGAGCTTTCATGTCTTTCAGGCTCATATCCAAACCAACTAATATTCTGTTCATGGTGTCGCACCTCCTTTCCGGGAGTAGTAGAAAAGGATAAACAGGATAACCCTGGCAATCGGATTGTGTAACACCCTCGCAATGAGCTCTTAGCATACAAGCCGCTATCCTCTGCTGCAAGGGGCATTGTATACGACAAAGCAGGTTTCGCGTTAGAAACGGCAAATCCGATCCAGGAACCATACTTTATAAAGCGGTCGAGCCGCAAGGAGGACAAAAGCCTGTCCTGTACTAACCTTTAGGTTAATCATGCTACAGGTTATCCTGTTTGTAAACCCTTATCTATTGGGGATGGTCACCCACCCTCCGCCCGCCCTCAAGGGCGGGAGCGAGTCGCCCTCTGACGGCAGGAGCCATGTCTTCCCTGGTGGGTCTATCTCTTGGGCTGGAGCCATGGCTCGCCGCTATAGCTCGACTCTGGGGAGCATTGTCAAGGGGCCGAGCATAAGGGCACGGCTGAAGAGTGAAAAATCAAAAATTACAATAACTGTAATACAGTAGTATATTCAAAATTAACAGCCTATCGGAATCCTTGTTTTTGGTAATATACTGACGATCGTCTGCAAAGATCGCTGCCAGTCACTTCATCGCCATCAAAAAAGATATGGCAAACAGACGCTGCTTTTGTGATTAAGCCAGCGTCTTTCCTGCATCTGAATTTTCCCAGCACTTGGGATCGCTCTATGGAGTGGCCGCAACAAGAAAGATATTCTCAGTTACCATTTTCCATTTTCTTGTTTTCTTTTCTGCCATTGCGCGAATCCGGGATGCATCGATCCTGCCGTTGTATAATGCAGCTTTCATGCTTTGGATCAGTCCTTGAAATCCCTTTTGCCTGGTGTAATCAAAAATTAATCCGCTGTAGGCAACCAGGGTGTTGAGGAAACGGGCAAACTTCATAAGATAGTGGTAGGCCTTCATCGCATTCCAATTATATGAGAAACAGTGCTTGAACGAGTAGCCGCGGTTTTTCTCAGTATGGAAGCTGCTTTCGATCATCCATCTGCGCCGGGCCACCTCTGTACAGAGGTGGAAAGCGTTTTGACTTGTGATCCTCTCGGATGACAGCCATGCATAGCGCTTGAAGATTCGCGCAGGCTTCTTTTTACTTCGTTCGTAAGCCTCCGTCCACATTTCATGGCAGACGACAAGGTTAAGCCGCAGCCTGGTGTGGTTTTTACCGTAGGTATACTCCACACCGTTTGCCCATCGGATAGACTGAACACGCTCTCCCCACTGCACTTCCAGCAAGTTGGATGGTTCGGCCTTTATCAAACCTTCTGCGTCTTCCCAAACCGATGACATGTCACCGTCCTTCAAACTTAGCATGTATCCCCAATGATATTCGTTGCATATGGAAACAATAGGGCCGCTTGCATACAGACCATCCGCAACAAGGGTCAGTCCGCCTCTGCCAAAGATGCTGTGAAGCTTCTCAGCCATACGGTGGAATGCCTGCGTTTCGCAATCCTGTTTTTTGTCCCCATCAACCTCTCCATCGTTTTCAATTACTTCCGTGTACACAGGCAGTACCGCTCCGTTTTTGAGAACAAGGACGGCCTCCAGGTAACTTGTGTAGAACTGTTCTTCCTTTTGCTCCCCAACGTGACGGCAGAGAGCATGTTCATCCCATCTGTAGTCACGGGTAAAGCTTTGCGATCCGTCAACAGCAACCAGCAGCGGCCCGTCTGCGTACTTGTCCCGGAACCCGGGACGGTTGACATACTCCCTGAACATCTTTGTATATGCGTCCTGGATTTCTTCCGCATTGACATTCTCAAGCATATTGGCTACGGTGTCCGCATGGGGCATGGTCTTCATTTCCGGGAAGACTGCCTGCAGAATCCCGATTGCGCCCATTTCTGCCAGCACATCGTTGGCTTGTCGTCGGGATTCCACATGAAACGCAAACATCAATATCACGTGAAGCAGCAGAACAAGCAATGAGTGACTCTGATTCCTGGGGCTTCGGGGATCCTTCACTTCGCTGAGCTTCCACATCAGGCCGGGGAAAATCATATGATAGACGCGTGCCAGTTGCCCCAGCATTTGCTGCTGTTCTTCCGTTCCCCCGGAGGCAACTTGATTCGGCAGGGCACGTTTTTTAGGCTTATCCTTGTAACAAGCCAGTCTGACCCTGCCGTACATGATGTCGTCAAAGTTCTTGATGTCACGCTCTTTCTGCCGCTCGAGTCTGCGCCTACTCATCCGGATTCACCATCTTACAGGGTTTCCGACCTTGCAGCACCGCCCGAAAATCTTTTCGCAGAGGGTACATGAATATGGCTTTCTGCGACAGTCCGTGTTCATGGTGCCTGTCCATCCGCCCCCGTCCCTGCGTCTCGCCAAGGTATACCCAGTTGGCTGCACGATAACTGGTCCCGTGGTAAAACGCAGTATCTACAAAAGTCTCTAAAAGCACGGGGGCATAACAGTACGCATTCAGCCAGTCCTCACATATCCTGCGCGCAGCTGCTGAGAGCGCGCGGCTTGACAGATTCCTTATATGCACCCAAGGCAGTACAAGGTAACGTGAATTGTTCAAAACCAGGTTCAGCCTGGCTTTACGGTCTTCCACACTCCATCCAATCCACTCGTCACGCTTTTGCAGCGCCCATGCAGCTGCGGAAAACTGCAGGCATCCCAGATCTTCTCCATCTGATGTTATGAAGTATTTCAATTGTGCGCCATATGCCTGCTTATAGCCGATTGTGTGATACCTGCTTATGTATTCACGCCAGCGGCGGCGTTTGTCTGCGTCATCTGCCAGTTCCAGCGTTATGGCGCCACATTCCGTTATATCTGCCGGACGTGTATCGCTCACAGCCTTCCGCACTGGTTTCCTTTTCCCTGCTGATCTCTTCGCCGCCTTTCTGGCTGGCAGCTCGATCAACCCCTTTGCTTCCAATTTGTCCAGATATGCTGCACACTGTGGTTTCTTCGGTCTCCCCGCAGGTGTAACCCATCCGATCAGCTCACATACCGTCGCGGCTATCTCCGTCCTGGATAGTTGCGGATATGTCCTCGTTACCCACTTGATTGTCTCTATATCTTCAGAACTGAATGTCCTGCCGGAAAACACCCTGATAGTATCATCCATAGACTTGTCTCTCACTTCCTTTCCAAGTCTATACTAACACATCCCTTTACAGAACTCCAGCTCTATTTTCCTTGCTAAATAATTTCTTTGCCCCCGTGAAACATTGATATCGCTCACTTTCAGTTTTCACTCTTCAGCCGTGTATCAGCTTACGAAAAGATATTA
>DHDG01000011.1:0-940 GCA_002399265.1 Firmicutes bacterium UBA4882
GGAGGAACCGTCCCCGCGTCTCCCTCCGCCCCGCGTCTCCCCGCATTCTAGTGCACGTCGCAGAATTCTGCCGGCTCTTCGCCTTGGATGAACCGCTGCAGGATTACGGCGTCGATGGGGCAGTCCGCTTTGGCAAGCAGCCCGGAATGCGTACAGATCTTGACCGTAATTTCCTGAGGACCATGCATATCGCAATAATCCCAGGGACGCGTGGCCTTGCCGATTAACTCCCGTCCGGTTACGCGGTTAAAGTAACGGGTTTCAAGATGCTCTGACGGGCAGGAATGGGTTGCCAGTTTGCCGGACAGACGACAAATTGAGACCGTCTCGAACAGGGCGTCGCCGCCAGGTGAATGCAGCGGACACTCTTCGGTCGGCTCGGTACCGGAAATATAGGTTTCGATTTTGGTGTTCGGGCAGTTACTGGCCAAATAGCCCGATTCCGCACAAATTTCGATGCCGGATACAATTCCCGAAGGCACCGGGAAGTCAGAAGCAGGCACTTTACTAAGCGCGCTTTTCATAAAACCACCCCAGATGCGGGCGGCTGTTCCACTGCCGATTAGGGTACCGTTGATGCGCAACGGTTGATTCTGCGCATCATTGCCAATCCAGACTACGGACAGCAATTCGGGAGTGTAGCCAACGAACCAAGCGTTGGTATAATCGCTGGTCGTTCCGGTCTTTCCAGCTGCGGGGCGTCCGATATTGGCTCCGCGTCCGGTGCCTCTCTCGATGACACCACGCAGCAAGTCAGTCATCAGGTAGGCAGTCGGTTCCGACAGGATAACCGATTTTTTGCTATGGTTGCGGTAGAGCACACTACCGGAGCTGTCCAAAACTTCGAGCACTGCGATCGGCTCGACATAGATGCCCTGATTGGCCAGCGGCGTATAAGCTGATGCTAACTCCAGAGGGGTAACCCCTTTGGTCAGTCCGC
>DHDG01000011.1:1044-1426 GCA_002399265.1 Firmicutes bacterium UBA4882
GTAACCCCTTTGGTCAGTCCGCCAAGGGCCAGCGAAGCCAGATTGAGATCGTTTTTCTTACCGGTGGTAACCAGACTCTCCAGTCCCATTTTTTGTCCATACTTGACAATCATCTGGGGACCGAGTTGATCAACCAGCTTGATCGCAGCAATGTTCACTGAGTTCTCAATCGCTTCACGCACCGTGATCGGTCCGCGGAAAATCTTATCATAGTTCTGCGGCTGGTATACTGAACCGTCGGCATTGGTAAATTCCAGCGGCTCGTCAGTAATCATCGTACTGGGCGTGTACTGATTATCCAACGCGGCGGTGTAGACAAACGGTTTGATAGTGGAACCTGGCTGCCGATGAGCTTTGACAGCGCGATTCAACTGAGTATTGC
>DHDG01000011.1:1612-2924 GCA_002399265.1 Firmicutes bacterium UBA4882
AAAATCACGACCGCCAATCATCGCCTTAATATGGCCGGTATGAGGATCGATGGCCACCAAAGCGGCCTGCGGCTGTGCAATGCCGTTGCCGTCAGCGCTGGCGGCCGGCAATCCGCTTTTGAAGGAAGCTTCAGCCGCTTTCTGCATATCGACATCCAGGGTGGTCTTAATCCGGAGCCCACCGGTATAGATATCGTTCTCGCTAATCCCGTTTTTCAGCAATTCCTGTACAATGTAATCAATGAAATAAGGTGCTACATGCCGACTGGAGTTGCCCTCGACATAAGTGACCGGTTGGGCAGCAGCTTCCTTAGCCTCTTCAGGCTTGATATACCCGACATCCTTCATACTCTCCAGAACAATGTTGCGACGTTCGCGCGCTTTATCAGGGTTATTCATATAAATGGAGGGGGCCTTAACCAAACCGGCAATCAGGGCAGTTTCAGCCAGATCCAGTTCGTAGATGTCCTTGCCAAGGTAGGCGCGGGCAGCAGCCTGTACACCATAGGCTTGTTTGCCAAAGTAGACTTTGTTCAGGTATTTTTCAAAGATCTGATCTTTGGTGTAGTATCTTTCAATAACAATTGCATAGATCGCTTCGCGGGCTTTTCTGGCAATCGTTTGTTCATTGCTCAGATAAGTCTGCCTGACGAGTTGTTGCGTAATTGTACTGGCACCTTCCTTAAAACTGCCGACTTTTAAGTCGATCAATAGGGCGCGCGCAATACCCAACACGTCGATACCACGGTGTTCGTAGAATTTGCGGTCCTCAGTCGCCAGAAAGGCTTCCTTCATTTTTTGCGGGACCTTGTCCAGCGAAATGTAGCTCCGATTTTCCTCAAAAAGGTTGGTGACCACTTTATTATTGGCACCATAGACGACTGTGGAGAGCTTTTGCTCTTCCAGACGGCTGACATCCAGCGAGCAACCGGAAATTAATCCGAAAGCGAAGCCACTCAGTATCAGCAAAAGGATAATAGAACTAAATCCTAATAATAAGATGCGTCGCCATTTTTTCCAATTATAATCAGGCATAATGAGCCTCCTTCCGCTTCACAGAACATTATAGCACAGCATCGTCGCTGAAAAAGGGAAATATACGAGTAATCGGAGTAAGTTATTTCTTTTTTGGTAGCTATTTTCCTGCCTCTCATGAAACTGGACTTACTTCAATATATTGTACTAAATCCTATCAAAACTGGCGGAGGTTTGGATGCTGATGGGGCGTTTCAGATTTTCCGGCCGCCTGGCGAACCGCTCCCGTAGCTGGGCGCGGAGCCGGATCCCGGGCCGGGGCATTTCTAAAGGCGCA
>DHDG01000011.1:3051-43029 GCA_002399265.1 Firmicutes bacterium UBA4882
TGTTTATAGTCATCGTGATCATTGCGGCAATCCTTACGCTGGTAATTGTTGATCGGCGTTTGCGGCCTACACTCCTTCAAATTGCGGAAATGAGGGCACAGGTGATTGCCACGCGTGCGATTAATCAGGCGATTAGCGATAAAATTGCCGGCGGCATCAGGTATGATGATCTTTTTTCGATCAAGACCGACAGCCGGGGAAAAATCGTCATGCTGCAGCAAAACACGGCCGAAGTAAACCGATTGGCGTCACAGGCGACGATTGCCGTTCAGGAAACGTTAAGGCAGATCAGTCATGAACGCATTGATATTCCTCTCGGTCAAATTCTCGGCAGCCAGCTGCTGGCCTCGTATGGACCGATGATTACTGTCATGGTAGTGCCTTTAGGAGCAGTTTCTACCAGGGTGATTGATCGTTTCGAGCACGAAGGCATCAATCAGACCAGACACCGGATTTATCTAGAAATAACCGGGCAAATCCGTATTGTGGTGCCCCTGATCAGTTCGAACGTTAAAGTGGTCGCCGAAGTTCCGATTACGGATGCCACAGTGCTGGGGGAGGTGCCGCAAGTCTATTTAAATGCTGATCAAAAAAATTCGCAACCATAAATGTAAAGCCCTGCCAGCTCAAAAAAGGTGACAGGGCTTATGAAAAATATTTGTTGTTACATTGCGTCGCTTAATCAAACAAAACGCTTACAGAAACACCGTGATGGATCCGGCGAATGGCATCACCCAGTAGTGGGGCGATTGAGAGTACCACAAATTTGTTAATTTTCTTTTGCGGCGGCAAAGCAATGGAATTGGTAATGACAACTTCACTAATCGGTTCATATTGCAGCCTTTCGATAGCCGGATCCGAAAAAACACCATGCGTCGCCAGGACGTGGATTTCCGGCCTGGCACCGCGATCCAGCAAAGCTCTCGAAACCTGCATCAGACTACCACCAGTATCAATAATATCTTCAATGATAATCGGGGTTTTGTCTTTGACGTCTCCGATAAAAGTAGTCATTTCAGCTACATTGTGTGCTGTCCGGCGTTTGTACATTACACCGATTGGCAGATCCAGCCGGGTAGCCAGTTTCTCAGCTTTCTTGACGCCGCCCGCATCGGCAGATATGATTACCGGATTACTGATCTGTTTTTGTGAACAGTAATGCGCCAGCATCGGAAGGGCGGTCAGATGGTCGACAGGGATGTTAAAGAACCCCTGAATGGCCGGTGAATGAAGATCCAAAGTAATAATTCTCTCAGCACCAGTGGCGGTAAGAATATCCGCAACCATACGGGCCGTAATGGGCTCGCGGGGAGCATCCTTTTTCTCCTGGCGGGCATATCCGTAATAAGGGATAACAACGGTTATGCGGCCAGCCGAAGCTCTCCTGGCGGCGTCAATCATGATCAATAATTCCATAATGTTTTCATTAACAGGGTAAGAAAGCGGCTGCAGAATAAAAACGTCCACACCGCGAATGCTCTCCTCGTATTTGACATAGATTTCTCCACAGGCAAAACGGGAGATCATGACTTCGCCGAGCGCGATACCTAGAAAGTCAGCAATTTCCTGACCTAGTTGGGGATTGGCAGTGCCAGTAAATAATTTCATCTTAGTAAACTGACTCAATTCAGGGACCTCCTCCGGATGTTCAAAGACCATTATTTAATAAGCCGTTTGTTTCCTTCAGGGCAAACTGAAAAGTGCCATTTATATTTATAGTATTTACAGAGCAATTAAGCAATAGAGAAACCCAAGATCGCTCTTGGGTTTCCGTTTATACTGTACGGGTGATTTTGCCTGAGCGCAGGCAGCGGGTACATACTTTAATGCGTTTGGGAGAGCCGTCGATGAGGGCCTTGATTTGATGTAAATTTGGCTTCCAGGTACGATGGGTCTTATTTTCAGCGTGACTTACGTTATTTCCACTCATCCGGTTCTTACCGCAAATATCACAACGATATGCCAATCCTGGCACCTCCTTCTTGTGGCAACCCCAAATAAAGTACATAGCTATTTTAGCATAAAGCGATCCTTAGGGCAAGCAGACGTTGACAACTCTGTGCATTCTTTTTTGATTAAGCACAAATTAAGGGGTTTAGCTGGTTTTTTGACATGAAGACAGTTTCAGAGTAAAATAAAGCGAACCTTTCATTTGCAGGAGGGAATTTGCTGTTACAAAAAATTGTAAGATTATGGGAAAGATTTTTGAAGGAAAACCAGTTTGATTATCGAATAATGTTACGGCTCATTTAAAGACAAGCACCCGCATTTTCATTTTCGGACATCGCTAAAGGAGTGAAGCTTGTGGACAAAGAGACTCGCCTGCAGGCGTTGGGCCTCGCACCCGCGCTTGGGGGAATCTTTATCTCGTCAGAAGCTATTGCAATGATTGCTGGAATTGCTGCCATGGAGTGTTACGGAATTGTCGGCATGTCTTCCCGCACATTGCAGGATGGCATTGCAGAATTGCTGGGGCGCGAGAATCTGACTAGAGGCATTGAAGTCGAAATTGATGGAGACAGTGTGATAATTGACCTTTATGTAATCTTGGAATATGGCGTCAAAATCAACGAAGTCGCTCAGAATGTAATCAGTCGGGTCAAGTATACTATAGAAACCCAATTAGGGCTCAAAGCGGATCGAGTCAATGTCAATGTCCAGGGAGTCCGTATTGGAGTCAAAGCGACAACACGGTGAGGAGGGTCTCAGCTTTGAGAAACGAGCGCATTGACGGCCAGTCACTTAAGGAATTGCTGGCCGCCGGAACCGCTTTGCTCTATGAACGCAAGGATGTTGTGGATTCTCTGAATGTGTTTCCGGTCCCCGATGGAGACACAGGAACCAACATGTATCTTACCTTCGCAGCCGCGATGCGGGAGGTCGAAAAACTCTCCGCCATATCGATTAAGACTGTTGTAAACGCAGCTGCTTCTGGTGCGTTAATGGGCGCGCGCGGAAACTCCGGCGTAATCATCTCCCAGATGTTTCGTGGCTTTGCTAAAGCGGTTGAAGATGAACGCGAACTAGGAACTATTGAAGTTGCCAAAGGAATTGAAGGGGCTAGCCGTGTTGCCTATCAAGCCGTTCGCAAACCTGTTGAAGGCACAATTTTGACCGTTATTCGCGAAATGGCTAAGAAAGCGGCTGAATCTGCCCGTCAAGGAAAAGATCTGTTTACGATGGCGCAAGAAGTGACTCAGCATGCAGAACTGGTGCTGCAGCGTACCCCCGATATGCTGCCCACACTCAAAGAAGCTGGTGTTGTTGACGCCGGTGGCCAGGGGCTGCTTTTTGTTGCTCAGGGGGCAGTATCGCAGCTGCTTGGCACGCCGATTGCTTCGCCGGTGATTCCTGCCATTACAGAGCGGATCATTACTCCTGGCGATAATCTCACTTCCGAGGAAGAGATTACATTCCATTATTGTACTGAATTTGTTGTTACCGGCGAAAAGATTGATGGCGATGCAATCCGGGCGGAAATTGAGCCCTTGGGTGATTGCGTATTGGTTGTCGGCGATGAACATACAACCAAAATTCACGTCCATACTAATAACCCGGGACGCGTTTTGGAGTTTGTGGGTATGTATGGCGATCTGCATGATGTTTTTATCCATAACATGGTCGATCAAGCCCGGGAAAGGCGTGCCGCGCTGGATAAGGCTGAACCGACCGGTGCGCGTAAGGAAATTGGCATAGTCGCTGTTGCTGTGGGAGACGGACTCAGCGAGATCTTCAAAGGTCTCGGCGTAGATGTAATCGTTGAGGGCGGCCAGACCATGAACCCCAGTACTGAAGATTTGGTTCGCGCCGTGGAGCGGGTTCATGCCAAACAAGTCCTGATCCTTCCCAATAACGGTAATGTTATTATGAGCGCCAACCAGGTTAAGGAATTGGTTGATGTTCCGGTGGCGGTAGTACCTTCGAAATTCCTTCCGCAGGGCATTTCCGCGTTATTGGTATTTAACGAAGCCCAGTCACTGGCTGAAAACCTGCGCGGTATGTCGAACGCCATCAAGAATGTCAGCACCATCGAGGTTACCTATGCTGTGCGTGCTACCCAATATAACGGATTTAAGATCGAGGAAGGGGACATTATCGGCCTTCAGAATGGTGAAATCTTCTCGACCGGTAAAGAACCGGATGCCGTAATGATCGAAGCTCTTCAGAGCACAGTTACGGAAGATTCTTCACTAATTTCCGTTTATTTCGGGGCCGATGTGCAGCAAGCGGAGGCAGAAGCGTTAAAAGAGAAAATCGCAGCGGCTTTTCCTTCATGCGAAACCGAGGTTTATCGCGGGGGCCAGCCGCTTTATTATTACATCGCTTCTGTTGAGTAACCAGTATTTGCGGCATCCATGGCTGGCGGCCGGAGGTTTTAGGTGTGCGCGTCATTTCCGGACGATATGGCGGGAGAAAACTCCATACGCCCATCGGCAGTCAGGTGCGACCGACTTCCGACCGCGTGAAAGAGGCTGTTTTTAACATAATAATTGGCCGGCTGGAAAATGCGATCGTTATGGACATGTTTGCCGGCACGGGTAATTTGGGAATTGAGGCACTTAGCCGTGGAGCGCAAAAGGTTGTCTTTGTTGAACAGAGTCAAAACAGCCTGAGAACGATCCGTGCGAATCTGGCTGCTTTGGAAATTGCCCCGCAAACATATCAGTTAATTGCAGGGGATGCTTTCAAAGTGGTTGCACGCTTAAAAGGAACGCCAGAAGGCTTTGATCTGATATTCGTGGATCCGCCATACGACAAAGGATTTGCTGAAAAGGCGTTGTCTGCCCTGGCAGAAGCGGATTTAGTGAAGCCAGACGGTTTGGTGATTGTTGAAACCGCTACCCGTGAGACAGCACCTCAATCACCCTACTTTGAGCTATTGCGGCAGTCTGTATATGGTGATACAACAATTTGCTTTTTTTGTAAGGCTGCGGAGTCAGGAGTGTAAAACCGCCGCAGCCCATAGCTTACGTAAGGCTGCAGCTTGCTGTAGCCCATAGCCTACCGGAAGGGTGAATAAAGTGCGCACTGCGGTATGTCCGGGAAGTTTCGATCCGGTTACATATGGTCATCTTGATATCATTAAGCGTGGAGCCAAACTGTTTGATAAGGTCATCGTTGCTGTAGCCGTCAACCCGGGAAAGACGGCTTTTTTTTCAATGGAAGAGCGCTTGGAAATGATAAAAACCGCTGTTGCAGATTATGAAAATGTCAGCGTAGCTTCCTTTGAAGGCCTGCTGACGGACTTTGCCATTCGTAGCGGGGCGATCGCAATTATTCGGGGACTGCGGGCGATGACTGATTTTGAGTATGAATTTCAGATGTCGCTGATCAATAAACACCTGCAGCCGGACATTGAAACTGTCTACCTGATGACCTGCCACGAATATTCCTTTCTCAGCTCCAGTGCCGTCAAAGAACTGATTTATTTCGGAGCCGATGTTTCTGCATTTGTGCCGCCGCATGTTGTCGGGCGGCTCAACGCGAAAATCAAACAAAGTTTGGCCAATGGAGGCAAATAGCATGACACAGGGTCTCTTGGGTCTTATTCAGCATATTGAGGACATTGTCGCTTCGGCTTCCCGGATGCCTTTGCTCGGAAAAGCTTTAGTAGACCCGGACGAATTGCTTGAAGTACTTGAGAAGATTCGCGTGGCTTTGCCGGACGAGATTCATCAGGCGCAATGGGTGGCCAACGAGAAAGAACGGATCTTTGCGGAGGCCAATGAAGAAGCCCGCAGAATTCGTCGCGAAGCTCAGGATTATGTGAATAGTCTGGTTGCGGATCATCGACTGGTTCTGGAAGCAGAAAAGCAGGCCGTCTATATTACCAATGAAGCGCAAAAAGAAGCACGGAACATGGTGGCGGAATCGTCGCGTTATGCTGATAAAATGCTTGGCCAGCTTGAACAGAGTCTGCTGCGAGCTATGGATGTTGTGCGCTCCAGTCGTCAGGAAATGGCCGCTGCTGCGCAGCGGGATGAGGATTGACAATAAACATAGGGATTGATATAATCTAATCGAACATATGTTTGCCTTTAAAAATGATTTCCTTGCGGCGTCTGCGTCTGAGTACGAGGCGCTCCGGGGCTGGGAGGGTTTTCGGATGAGTGTTACGGAAAAGCAAAAAGCTCTTGAAATGGCTTTGACACAGATTGAGAAGCAATTTGGCAAAGGGTCCATCATGAAGCTTGGCGAAACTAGTGATGCGGTTATCGAGGTCATTCCAACCGGCGCGCTTTCAGTAGATATTGCTCTCGGAGTGGGCGGCGTGCCGCGTGGCAGAATTGTGGAACTCTATGGGCCGGAGTCTGCCGGTAAAACAACGGTTGCTTTGCATATTGCAGCCGAAGCACAAAAAGGCGGCGGGATTGCCGCTTATATTGATGTCGAACATGCGCTGGATCCTTCCTACGCACAAAAATTGGGCGTAGATATCGATAATCTGCTGATCTCGCAGCCAGATACCGGTGAGCAGGCTTTGGAGATCGCCGAGGCGCTTGTGCGTAGTGGTGCTGTGGATATTGTGGTGGTTGACTCTGTAGCGGCGTTGGCTCCGCGGGCGGAAATCGAAGGCGAGATGGGTGACGCTCATGTCGGTTTGCAGGCACGGTTAATGTCTCAAGCGCTGCGTAAACTTACCGGGGCAATCAGTAAGTCACGAACCACTGTCATATTTATTAACCAAATCCGCGAAAAAATCGGTATCATGTTCGGAAACCCTGAAACTACCCCGGGTGGACGTGCATTAAAGTTCTATTCCTCCGTACGCATGGAAGTTCGCAAAACCGAGACCTTAAAACAGGGGAGCGAACTGATCGGGATGCGCGTGCGTTGTAAGATCGTAAAGAACAAAGTTGCGCCTCCGTTTAAAGAGGGCGAATTCGATTTAATTTATGGGGAAGGAATTTCCAAAGCCGGATGCATTTTGGATCAGGCGGTCGATCTCGACATTGTTAATAAGAGCGGCGCATGGTATTCATACAATGAGAACCGTATTGGGCAGGGCCGCGATAATGCCCGCGATTATTTGAAACAAAATCCGGAAATTATGAAAGAGATTGAAACAAAAGTCCTGGATAAACTGGGACTGAAACGTGGCGGTTCTGGTAGCGGAGCGGACGGCAAGACTAAGCAGACCAAAAAGGATTCTGAGGCAGAGCCAAGCGCCAAGGCATCCAAAAAAACAACGAGTGCCAACTAGAAATAAAGCGCTGAGGCTGGTTAACAGACTGCTGAGCGCTGCTACTGAGCGCTGTTGCTAAGCGCTGATTCACAGAATGCCAATTGAGAGGAGCGGTCGTGCGTGCCTCGCAAAACTGAGCGCGATGTTCACGAGGCGGCACTGCGTTTTTTGAACCGTCGGGGCTATTCAGAGTATGAACTAAAAAACCGCTTGCTGGCAGACGGATATAATGAGGAAGAAACGCAGGCGACGCTTGCCTCCCTGACCCGGGTGGGACTCATTAATGACGACAACTATGCGCGAGAATTTATCCAGTTAAGGCTCTTACACAGACCATGCGGTCGGGCGTTATTGGCGCACGAATTGAACGCCAGGGGGATTCCGTCACAGGCGGCATGGGAGGTGCTGGATGAGCTCTATCCCCGCAGTCAGGAAGGCGAATACGCTGACCGGGCGGTTAAGGCTCGTTTTGGAAAGCCGGTTACCGGAAAAAAGGCCGCGACATTTTTGACAAACCGCGGCTTCGATGAAGAGGTTGTCTGGCGGTATTTGGAGCCAAATGGATGAGACCTGGTGCCATATTTGATCTATGTGTATTTTAGTAGATGCCTTCGATCCGGATCCCCTTGGGTAAGATTTTACCTGAGTGATCGCGGTTACTTGACACTCCTTTACTTTAACGTTACAATATGATATGGGAGAGAACCCTTGTCGAAGCCGAGTTGTTCTGCTCGGCTTTCTTGCTAAAATTGTATTTAATACGATTAATAATGAACACTAAAGAATGGAGGTGGACAATGAACCCACTTTGGATTATTATACCTGTTCTTGTCGTGATCAGTGCTTCTTTCGGGTATTTCGTGCGCCGTTTTATTGCCGAACAAAAGATGCGCTCCGCTGAAGAAGCTTCCCGAAAGATTCTTGAAGATACCAGGAAAGAGTCCGAGGCCCGCAAGCGGGAAGCGATTCTGGAAGCCAAAGAAGAGGCTCTTAAAGTCAAAAACGAGTTGGAACGTGAGTCACGTGACCGCCGTGCGGAACTTCAGCGCATGGAAAGACGCCTTTTACAGAAAGAGGAATCTCTTGATAAAAAGGTGGAGAGTCTCGAACACAAAGAGGAAAACTTGTCCCGTAAAGAAACGGATCTCGATCGCATCAAAGAAGAGGTGTCAGCTAACCTCGAAAAACAACGGCGGGAACTTGAAAGGCTTTCCGGACTTAGCGCCGAGGAGGCCAGAGTCTTTCTATTAAAGAATGTTGAAGATGAAATGCAGCATGAAATTGCCTTGAAAATCAAGGAAATTGAGACTCAGGCAAAAGAAGAGGCTGACCGGCGCGCCCGCGAGATTGTCTCGCTTGCTATCCAGCGCTGTGCCGGCGATCATGTTGCTGAAGCCACAGTTTCGGTGGTTGCTCTCCCCAATGATGAGATGAAAGGCCGCATTATCGGCCGTGAGGGTAGAAATATCAGGGCTCTGGAAACATTGACCGGTATTGATCTTATCATTGATGACACACCAGAGGCCGTAATTTTGTCAGGATTTGATCCGGTACGCCGTGAAGTTGCCAGAATTGCTCTCGAAAAACTGATTTCCGATGGTCGTATTCATCCGGCTCGTATCGAAGAAATGGTTGAGAAAGCTCAAAAAGAGGTTGAGACCACTATTCGCGACGAAGGTGAACGCGCCACCTTTGAAACAGGTGTGCATGGACTTCATCCCGAAGTTATCAAGCTTTTAGGCAGACTGAAATATCGTACCAGCTATGGTCAGAATGTACTGAAGCATTCGATTGAAGTCGCCCATTTGGCTGGTATTATGGCTGCTGAATTAGGTGCGGATGTTGCGCTGGCAAAACGCGGAGGACTTTTACACGATCTTGGTAAATCCGTTGACCACGAAGTCGAAGGACCACATGTGACGATTGGTGCGGATTTGGCCAAAAAATACAAAGAGAGTCCTCAGATTATCCATATAGTCGCTGCCCACCATAATGATGTGGAGCCACAGTCAATCGAAGCAGTGCTCGTACAGGCTGCCGACGCGATTTCTGCAGCCCGTCCCGGTGCGCGACGTGAGACTTTGGAGACCTACATCAAACGTCTTGAGAAACTGGAGCATTTGGCCGATTCATTTGAAGGCGTTGAGAAGGCCTTTGCTATCCAAGCTGGCCGTGAAATTCGTGTCATGGTTAAGCCAGACAAGATTGATGATCTTCAGGCAGTGCGTGTGTCACGTGAGATTGCCAAGAAAATCGAAGAAGAGCTTGAATATCCGGGGCAGATCAAAGTCACGCTTATCAGAGAGACCCGGGTGGTTGATTACGCCAAGTAAAACGGCGTCGCTCTTTTTCACAAATAGCGATCATGTTCATGTGAAATTTATAGAGAGGAGTACCGAGTGCTCCTCTCCTTTGTTTTAGAACAGCAGGAGAAAAACACCTTTTCACGAAAGCATTGTTAAAAGAGCTATAATAAGAACTCTCTCAGGAAATTTGAATGGAGGGTCGAAAATGGGCAAAGGCATACCATGGCAAGACGGTGAACAGTTAGCGCTAAATAATAGTACCAGTACTAGTCTAATTGTTTCACTTTTGGTCAGATATTCGGAACTGGCGAGCGTTACTTTCGACCCAGAGTGCAAGGAACTGCAACTCGTATTTGTGTTATCAGAGCCGCTGGAACAGGAAACTTTCGATGCTTTCCAAAGAAAGACCAATTTAAGTCTGGAAATTTACTTAGAGCTTTCCGGGCGCGAGCAAGGCAAAATTGACATTTCGTACCTAAACCATGAGAATCACGCCTTTATTGAAATTCGGCGCGATGTTCAAACGCTGTCGCAAGGGGAAATCGCCCTATTGCATGACCTTGTAATGACCCATTTTGGTGCACGCTTAATCAGTGAACAAGAAGACAATCTAGGCGAAGAAGAGCTCGAGGTTCATGAAGCCATTATTGAGAACATGCTGGAGGATCTCAAAGAATCCTCGCGAGCGGACAAAACATTGATCGGGTTTCGAGAAGAAGGACGGGTGCTGGTTTTCAACAGTAATCCATGGCATAATAAGAATTGATTCGGGAGCTGTCTCGGAAGAGACAGCTTTTTTTCAAATAAACGGGGAGGTAGCCTTATTCTATGCGTCTCTTGTTTCTGGGAGATATCGTCGGTCGTCCGGGAAGAAAAGCAGTCGTAGCCCATTTGCCGGAGATTAAACGTCAATACCGGCCAGACGTGATTGTGGCCAATGGCGAAAACGCCGCTGGTGGATTTGGACTGACCATGGGGGCGGCTGAAGAGTTATTGTCCAGTGGTATTGAACTAATTACGATGGGAAACCATACTTGGGATAACAAAGAAATTTTCACGGTCTTAACGGAACATTCCGAAGTGATCCGGCCCGCCAATTACCCTCCAGGTGCTCCTGGTAATGGTTACGGAATTATCAGGGTCAGCGGAACATCCGGAGCTAAAATAGCGGTGATCAATTTGAATGGTAGAGTTTTTATGGATCAGGCTGATGATCCTTTTCGTGCTTTTGATGATCTCTACGAAGAAGTGCGCGCCAGCGTCAATGCTGTGATTGTCGACTTTCACGCCGAAGCTACTTCTGAAAAAGTCGCTTTTGGCTGGTTTGCTGATGGGAGGGCCACAGCAGTGTTTGGGACACATACGCATGTTGCCACTGCGGATGAAAGAATTCTCCCGCAGGGTACCGCATATATTACTGATGTAGGGATGACTGGACCGCTCAACTCTGTTCTTGGCATTGATCCAAGCATTATCATACGCCGTTTCCGCAGTCAACTACCGGAGCGTTTTGAAATTGCCAAGGGGCCGGTCAGCTTTAATAGCGTCGTCGTCGATTTCGATGAACATACCGGAAAGGCTTTGGCGATCGAACGGGTCTCCGCAATTTTCGAAAACTGAGATCATTTATTGTCGCAAAAAAGGAATTTTTCCGCCGAAGTAAAATAAATAAATGGGGAGGACAAAAGGGGAGGTATGATCGTGGATGTACTAAAAGTTTCCGCTAAATCTAACCCAAACTCCGTAGCAGGAGCATTAGCAGGCGTGTTGCGTGAACGCGGCGGCGCTGAAATCCAGGCCATTGGGGCAGGAGCGCTCAATCAGGCTGTTAAGGCTGTGGCTATCGCCCGTGGATTTGTTGCTCCCAGTGGTGTAGACTTGATTTGTATTCCGGCGTTTACCGATATTCAAATTGATGGTGAAGAACGGACCGCGATCAAACTGATTGTTGAACCGCGCTAGGTCGCGGTAGAAGCGTATTCGGTTCGCATTCCTAATTTAAGTATGTCTGCCGATCGTGAACCGATCGGCATTTTGTGTATTTATCCATATAGAATAACGCTCGCAACCTGGGAGGTGTATTCCGATGGCAGATGATGGACAGACAGGGAACATGGGGCGTGCAGAGCGCGTAGGGCACGGGGCTGAAATGCATGCCAAGTCGATCGTGGCCGATGTACACGTAGACACTTTAGATGTGCTGCTGCGTACCGGCAAAACCATGTCTGAAGGAGCGCCGGCAGGTCATGTCTGCAAAGCCTTTCTGAAAGAAGGCGGCGTGGATCTGCTGGTTACGGCGATGTGGACCGACCAGCGTTTTCGTCCGGAAGGCACGATGCACCGCGTTATGCAAATGGCGGATCTATTTTGGCAGACTTGTGATGGCTCGGACTTTTTTGCAGTGCTAAGCCGTTCCGATCTGGACCGGCTTGGTGGAGGAGGACCGATCGGACTGATGCTGGCGATTGAAGGCGGCGAAGCGCTCTGCGGAGATTTAGCGATGCTACGTCTTTATCATCGGCTTGGAGTCAGATTGCTAACCCTGACCTGGAGTAACCGTAACGAGCTGGCGGATGGCATCTGGGAAAAATCGGCGCAGGGCGGACTGACTGATTTTGGTCATAAAGTTGTCGATTTCATGAATCAACTGGGTATGGTAATTGATTTGTCGCACATATCAGAACGCGGCTTTTGGGATGTCCTCGAATGCTCCAAAGTCCCGCCAATCTGTTCACATTCCAATGCGAAGAGATTATGCCCCAATCCGCGTAATCTTAGTGATGAGCAGGCTGTAGCCCTCGCCGAGAAGGGCGGTGTAATCGGGCTGACTCTTTGCCCGCCGTTTTTGGCTCAAGAAGGTCCGGCTACTTTGGAAGTATTCCTTAATCATATCGATCATTTTGCGGGGCTGCTTGGGGCGCACCATCTCTGCATCGGTTCGGATTTTGACGGAATCACGGCGACGCCGGAGGGGCTGCCCAATATCAGCTATTTGCCGCTGATTACAGAGGGACTACTCCGCAGAGGTTATTCTGATGAGACAGTTGCGGGAATTATCGGAGACAACTTTGTCCGGCTGCTCCGGCAACAGCTCCCGGCCTAAACGCCAATACCAAATGCTAATATCTGGCTGAGCCTGCACCAATTGCCTAAAGGGAACACGGTCGCTAAGTCGAAAAACATAACAAATCACAGCAATCAAATCAAAGCAATCAACGATGCACTTAAACCTACCCTACATCGCAGAAGGAGTGGCAGCAATGAATTTTTGCGGAGAGAAGACCGTCATCCGTCCTATTGCACCGGGAGATTTGCGCTATATTCTTGAGTGGAATAACGATCAGGAGCTTCAGAAGTTCCTGGGCGGGGATTCTGCCAGTACTTTAGAGAAATGCCGGGCATGGTACCGTCAGGCTTTGTCGGATCGACATGCCAAGTATTGTCTAATCTGCAGTACAGCCGGCGTTCCCTTAGGTGATCTGGAGCTGATCAATATTTCATGGCGCAGCGGTGATGCCGAACTGCGGATTCGGATCGGGGAAAAGAATTGCTGGAATCACGGTTACGGAACAGATAGTATTCAGGCTCTTTTGCGGTATGCTTTCAGTGATATGGGTCTCAATCGCATTTATCTGCGGGTTTATTATCATAATACCAGAGCGATTCATGTTTACGAAAAGTGTGGTTTCAAACGGGAAGGTATTCTGAGGAATAAAAAGCCGCGTCCGGGATTTCAGGATATTATTTTGATGCGAATTATTCGGAGCGAATATGAACGTCTTGTGAAGCGGAGCGCATAGCTCCGCCCTTTTTTATATATGCCCTTTTATGCTTGGCTACAGAGGAATTTTGGTAATTAAAGAGAAGTAAATAAGTCTAAACAGTCAGGCTAAGGGGGTATCTTTGTTGCAGAAAATCCGTGTGCTTATCGCAGACAACAATAGAGATTTGTGCGCGGCATTGGCGGAACATATTGAATTGCAACAAGACATGGAACTGGCCGGGGTAGCGTACGATGGGCTTGAGGCTTTGGAGAAGATTCGTGACACGCATCCAGACGTGATCATCCTGGATATTACCATGCCATACTTGGACGGGATTGGGGTTCTGGAGCAAATGCCTGCGTTTGAAGACGGCACCTATCCACGGGTGATTGTGCTGACAGCCTTTGAACAGGAAAACATGATTCAGCGTCTCATCAGCCTGGGTGCGGATTATTACATGGTAAAACCTTTCGATATGAATACGCTCTTTGAACGCCTGCGTCAGTTCTCCCGCGGAACTCAACCGGCGTCGCCACAGTCACGTGAACACTCCGCCGATTATCTCAGCACGCCGAAGGCGTCACGGCCTAAGAACAATCCCACCCCATCAGATGTTGAACTTGAGATCACCAGGGTTTTTCACGAGATGGGAATTCCCGCCCATTTCCGGGGCTATGTTTATTTGCGGGAAGCGATATTAATGTCAGTGCATGAGGTCGAATTATTGGGCAACATCACCAAAAATCTCTACCCGAGGATTGCCGAGAAGTTTAAATCAACTCCCAGTGGTGTGGAATCTGCTATTAGGCATACAATTGAAATCGGATGGCAACGCGGCAATGTTGATTATATGTGTGATTTCTTCGGCTACAGCGATGCGGGTAAATCACGTTTTCCAACAACCGCTTCATTCATTGCTAAAGTTACCGATAAAATCCGACTCGAGACAAGGTTTGTTTCGTAATGGTGTCACTGGTACATAATAATGGTGAATAATAATGAAGAATAATAATGACTTTCCGGTTTCCGGGTAAGCGGGTGGTTGACATATGCAACAACAATTGCGACAACAATCGTTCAATTTGACAGGCTGTTCTCTGTCCGAGTTACAAATAATTGCAGAGCAGCTTGGTGAGAAGCCCTATCGCGCCCGGCAGATATTTCGATGGCTCTACCAAAAAAAAGCATCATCAATTGATGTGATGACAGATCTTAGTCTTGCTTTCCGTCAGAAACTGAGCGCCGGCGGTTATTACGTCGGCGCTTTGAAAATATTACAAGAGCAGCTATCCGCGATTGACGCCACCAGAAAGTACCTATTTGAGCTGGCGGATGGTAACACGATTGAAAGTGTGTTGCTGACGGAGGATGCCCGGGCCACGCTATGTTTTTCGACACAGGCCGGCTGTGCCATGGGATGCACTTTTTGCGCCACCGGTCAGAGCGGTTTTGTCCGCAATTTAAACGCAGGAGAAATGGTTGGTCAGGCGCTAGGCGTGATGCGCAGTACCGACCAGCGCCTGACCAATGCGGTTGCCATGGGGCAGGGAGAACCGTTGGCGAATTATGACGAGACACTCAAAGCCCTGCGGATTTTTAACGCCCCGGATGGCTTTGCGATTGGCGCCCGCCATTTGACTCTGTCAACTTGCGGCCTGGTAGAGGGCATCCGCCGGTTGGCCGAGGAACCAGAGCAGTTTGGCCTGGCGGTCTCATTACATTCCGCCATTGACGTAAAGCGCGCCCAATTAATGCCGAAGGCTGCCAAATATAACCTGGCCGTGCTACAGGCGGCTTGTAAGGATTACACCAACAAGACCGGGCGGCGGATTACGCTGGAATATACCTTGATTGCCGGCGAAAATGATCAGGAGGCTGATTTGCGCGCACTGATCCAGTTTTGCCGGGGATGGCTCTGTCATGTCAATCTGATTCCCTTAAATCCTGTCGCAGCGCTCAAGTACGATCGATCTCTTCCAAGCCGGGTTATGAGATTCGGACAGGAACTGGAGCAGGCCGGTATTGCGATGAGTATTCGCAAGGAAAAAGGAGCGGATCTGGACGCCGCTTGCGGGCAACTTCGACAAAGGCAGGTGCACCGGTCATGAGTTTCCTTGATCGGATTGAAAGTAAGCTCAGCGTTTTTTTTGCCGGATTGTTCAGGCAATCATCCGGGCGGTCGAAGGATAGCCCAATCAAATGTGATGCGGCTGGCCGGGTTAGCGCTGCTGGCATTGCCGGCGCGGCCGGTCAGGCTGGCTGCGCCAATCAATCTGAGCCAGCCATCGAAGATACGAAAGCCTATCGCAAATCGGATCTTGATCACAACAAAGAAGAGTCCACGACCAGAGTTTATTGTCGAATTGCTGATCCGGACAACACAGCTGTAAGAGAGCATCCGTCTCTGCCGTCTATCACGACTCCTTTGGTGCGCTTTGAAGTAAAGCACGGTTTGGATAAGGAATCCGCTTTTGAGTTTGGGATCTGCCAAGGGATAATCGGGCGGAGTAGCGGTTCTTTGATTGAACTGAGTGATCCGAATGTCTCCCGAATGCATGCCCGTCTGGAAATCACGGCCACGCAGACTGTGATTTATGATCATGACAGTACCAATGGAACAAAAGTAAACGGACGCCGTATTACTAAACAGAACCTGCATAACGGTGATATTATCTCCGTTGGCCAGACAGAACTGTGCTTTGCCGTGATTGACCAGAAGGCCAGTCAGGCTGGCTCACAGAAACAGAAAGGCAGGCGCTGATTTTGCTGCAGATCATTCTTTTTTTAGGTCGCCTGCTATTCTTAGCTCTGGCATTTTACTTTTTATATTTTATTGTCAAAAAGACCTCACTTTGGGTCAACACGCCTTGCGAAACTCAGCAGAACGGTAAACTCTATTTGAGTGCCAATCCTGGGGAAACGGAGATCGTGACCCCGGATGGTAGGAGCATAGCAGTCGGTGAGTTTCTCGAAATGCCTTCTCCAATTCGGATTGGAAGGCAGGAAAACAATGAAGTGATCATTAAAGACAGTTTTGTTTCTGCACAACATGCCATCATTGAAAGCGATTGTGCAGCATGGTGGCTTAGAGATCTCAACAGCAAAAATGGAATACTTCATAACGGCCAGCCAGTTAAGGACCGCGTCCGACTGGAACCGAATGATCGCCTTGAAATTGCAGGAATCGAGTTCTCGTGGAGGAGGTGACCGCACTATGCAAGTAGGGATCTGCACAGAGGTTGGCAATGTGCGCCAGCAGAATCAGGATAGCTGCGGTTATGCCGGAGGCTTGTTTGTAGTGGCCGATGGAATGGGAGGAGCACAAGCCGGGGAGATTGCCAGCGCGATTGCCGTTCAGCAGCTTATGCGTCTGGCGGATGTTTCCGAAGGGTATCCCGAAGTTTTGTCTGAAGCCATCGAAGCCGCCAACGCAACCGTATACAATATGGCCTCCGCTGATGAAAATTACCGCGGGATGGGAACAACCATCGCACTGATTAAGCTGATAAATGGTATGGTCTATTTTGCGCATATCGGCGACAGTCGTATTTATTTGAAGCGCGGTCCGCAATTAACTGCTCTTACATTCGATCATTCGGTAGCTGCGGAATTGGTCAGAAACGGCGGCATTACTGAAGCAGAGGCGCAGCATCATCCTCAGCGGCATTTTCTCACGCGGGCCCTCGGAACTGATGCGGTTGCGCGACCTGAGATTGGTCAGATCGCCGCGCAGCAGGGGGACCTGTTTTTGCTATGTACCGACGGATTAACAGGCGTTGTGGGGCCTGATGCCGTCAACCATATTATGGAGCACGGCTCAGGAGTGCAAAGCATGGCGGAAGCCTTAGTGAATGCCGCTTGTGAAGCAGGCGGTCCTGATAATGTTTCCGTAATTATTGTGAGGATTACGGAGGCGGATTTATGAAATCAGCCAACAAGATGTTCTTTCTATTGATTTGCCTATTCACATTGGGGTTATTTCTTGCATTTGCGACAGTGGGAAAAGGCAAATTACTGTTAACATTGTTTTTTTGGGCCGCGTATGTTTTTTTAGTGACCGTCGCCTTTTTAATTGGCCGCAAATTCGAGCTCTTTCCAGAACCAATTCTCTTCATTATTCCGGTCTTTCTTTCCGGATTAGGGCTGACTGAGTTATATGCGTTACAGATGAAACAGACCAACGGCATCTATGATGATGTTGCCTTTCGGCAAATGGCATGGTTGGCGGCTAGTATGATCACAGTGCTGGCAGTCTCGGCACTGACCCGAAAACACAATTATGAAAAGTTGGCGCGCTATAAATACATTTGGGCTATTCTGGGTATGGTGCTGCTGGGATTGACCATTCCGTTTGGACAGAGCTTCGGGGGGGCGCGGTCTTGGTTATCCTTCGGTTCGTTGACCATTCAACCTTCCGAGTTTGTGAAGATTCTCATAGTGCTGTTTCTGGCAGGGTACCTGTCAGAGTACGGGCAATATCTGAAAAATGCCCATCCGAAGTGGTGGATTAGACCTTTCAAAGCTCTATGGTATTTGGGTCCCTTGTTGTTTGTTTGGATCATGGCCTTGCTGCTGTTGGTATTCCAGCGCGACCTGGGTACTGCGGTTCTATATTTCGGCGTTTTTCTAGCTCTGATTTATCTGGTTAGCGGCCGATTCAGCTATGTTGTTGCGGGAGGTTTGGTGGCCGCAGTCGGCGCCGTCATTTCCTTGGCTGCTTTTGATCATGTCCGGATGCGGGTTAAGATCTGGCTTAATCCCTGGAACGATATTACCGGGGCTGGTTATCAGATCGTGCAATCGTTATTTGCGCTCGGATCCGGTGGGATTCTAGGGGTGGGCTTTGGCGCCGGACAACCTGAGATAATCCCGTCTGTGCATAATGACTTTATTATCGCCGCGATTGCGGAAGAACTCGGTTTAATGGGCGGACTGCTGGTACTGGCAATGTTTCTGGCGCTTTGTGCCCGGGGGCTTTACGTGGCCAAAAAGACCGGAACAGTATTCGGTTTTCTGTTGGCCTCGGGGCTTTCGTTGCTGCTCGCGTGGCAGGTGATTGTAATCGTTGGCGGAGTAGTCCGCCTGCTGCCGCTGACCGGCGTTAATCTGCCGTTCATTAGTTATGGAGGCAGTTCGCTGGTTAGCAGCTATGCTACGATCGGATTGCTTCAGGGAATGGCTGGTGGGAACAACTACCATGATGGATAAGCAGCTCAAACGGTTATTTTGTTTTACAGTCATTTTATTTGCTGCTCTGGCAGCGATGTTGACTTGGTACCAGTTTTTCCGCGCGAAGGAGTTATGGGCGCATCCGTTTAATCCCCGGCGGGCAAGCTTGGGTAAGTCCGTGCTTCGGGGAGGATTTTATGATCGCACCGGAGAACCTTTAACCGTTTACACAAAAGACGGGACTGGCATCGGGCGCAATTATCTCCTGAATTCATTGGCGCACGTCATTGGCTATGCCGATCCCCGCTATGGTACAGCTGGTTTGGAGAGTGCCTTTGATTCCGAATTAAGCGGTTCAATTACTGCCATTGAATTGGAAAATGTAATAGCGGCCGTAACGGGGCGTAGCAAGGCAGGAGCCGACATTACCCTGACGATTGATCGGCGCATTCAGGAAGTTGCTGCCGCAACTCTGGCAGGCAGGCGCGGCGCAGTGATTGTGATGGATCCATTAAACGGTGATATTCTCGCCATGGTCAGTAATCCGGGCTTTGATCCTAATAATATTAACAAAGATTGGTTCTGGATTGCCAAAGACGAGCGCCAGCCATTTCTCAATCGGGCGACAGTCGGGTTCTATCCGCCAGGCTCGACTTTTAAGCCGCTGATCGCAATGGCGGCTGCGGACGTTTGGAATGGCACCACAATCGATTGTGGCGGGAAAACAACGGTGGATGGGCGACAAATTTCTGAACCCCGCTTAACCGCGCATGGCGAGGTTGACCTAAATACCGCCATGGCTGTATCTTGTAATGTTGCATTTGTGGAATGGGGGCTGCAGGCCGGATGGTCTGCTATTCGGGAAACCTGCCGCCGTTTCGGCATTGGAGAGGAGACCCCGTTTATATTGCCTTTGGAACGTTCCCGGTTGCCATCAGGAAAAATTTCAGCGGTGGAGTTGGCTGAGACTTCTATCGGACAGGGGCGTCTGCAGATGACGCCACTCTCAATGGCGCTGGCGATTTGCGGAATCGCCAACGAAGGGGTGATTATGGCTCCGAGGCTTGTCAAACAGGTTTCATCCCGCATGGGATTATACGATGCCAATTACCCGGCGGTAGTTTGGCATCGGGCGGCGAGCGCCGGATTATGCCGGCAAGTAACCGCAGCAATGCAGAGTGTGATCGAGTGGGGTACTGGACAGCGGGCCGCCATTCCGGGAGTAACGGTTGCCGGCAAGACTGGATCAGCTGAGAACCCTCATGGCATCTCACATGCTTGGTTTGTCGGGTTTGCACCTGCGGAAGCGCCGCGCGCAGTTGTGACAGTAATTGTTGAAAACGCTGGCTCCGGGGGCACTGTGGCAGCTCCCATTGCCAAAGAAGTATTGCAGGCGGCATTAGCCAGGAGGTGAGGAACAATGATCGGCTCCATCCTTGGTAATCGTTATCGTATCCTGGAATTAGTAGGCGAAGGCGGAATGGCACTAGTTTATAAGGCGGAATGTTCCTTGCTGAATCGCGAGGTGGCAGTAAAGGTCCTTCGACCTCAATATGCCAGCGACGCTGAGTTTGTGGAACGCTTTCGGCGGGAAGCGCAAGCAGCGGCGAGCCTCTCGCATCCAAACGTGGTGAATATTTATGACGTTGGTCAGCAAGACGACATCCACTATATCGTCATGGAATATGTGCGGGGCGAAAACCTGAAGGATATTATCAGGAGAAATGCTCCTTTGCCGATCCACCAAGCGCTGAATATTTCCAGGCAAATAGCGGAGGCGCTTTATCATGCGCATCAAAACAATATCGTGCACCGGGATATCAAACCCCAAAACATTTTGCTCACGCGCGACGGCCGCGTTAAAGTAACCGATTTTGGAATTGCCAAAGCGATTAGCAGCAGTTCTGTCACTCAGACGGGTGTCGTCATGGGTTCTGTGCAGTATTTTTCTCCGGAACAGGCGCGTGGGATCCCGGCCGGCCATGTTTCTGACATTTATGCGTTGGGCTGTGTCATGTATGAGCTGCTTACCGGTTCGGTGCCATTTAAGGGCGACAGTCCAATAGCAGTGGCATTGAAACACATTCAGGATAATCCAGTGCCTCCGCGGCAGATCAGGCCTGGCATTCCGATCGCTGTAGAGGCTATTGTCATGAAAGCACTTGAGAAAAACAAGGAACGGCGTTATCAGTCCGCTCAAGATTTGGCCAACGACATCAGAAGAGCGGAAGGACAGAATATGACCAATCAGACGGATGATTTGGAGGCCACAAGGATCTTGAATGAGGTAAGGATACCGAAAAACAACCGCAAATTTCCTTGGCTGATCGCTGGAATCCTGGCGGTCATACTGCCGCTAATCGGTTTCTTAATTTATTTGCTATGGCCGCAAAGCGGTCCGGCTGTTAAGGTTCCTGACGTATCCGGATATACGGTCAGTCAGGGCAGAGAGGTTCTAGAACGCATTGACCTGCGGCTGAATGTGATCGCGGAAGATTTTAGTGAAGCTGAACCAGGCATTATCTTTTTTCAAGATAAGAGGGCGAACTCTTCAGTGCGCCGGAATACGATCGTGGGCGTTAAAGTCAGCAAAGGGCCCGAATTGGTTACCGTTCCTGATTTGCGCGGCCTGACCGAGAAAGTGGCCTATGCGGAAATTGAGAACGCCCAGCTACTTCTGGGTACGGTTAATAAAGAGCCCAGCGATAGTTACGCCGCCAATTTGGTAATCCGACAAGTCCCTGAGCCAGGCGAGCAAATTCCCAGAGGCGGCAAGATTGATATTATCATCAGCGAGGGGCAGCGCGTGCTTGCGGTCGAGGTTCCTTATCTGGACGGACTCCTGTTGGAACAAGCCGTTGAACAACTGGAGGCGCTTGGTCTGATAGTCGGCCGTGTGGTCTACTTAAATAACCCGCGTTACGCGGCTGGGGTGATCTATGAGCAGCATCCCGTAGCGGGCGAAACCGTTCCACCTGGCACTGCGGTCGACTTTACGGTTTCTGGCACCGAAGAGCAGCGGCGTTCGGGTTCAGGCGATGATGATGGTGATGACGACGCCGCTGGCGGTATCGTGAATTCGCTTGATATCAGAGTGCCGATTCCTGCAGGACAACGTAATCAAAGGCTTCAAATTGTCGTTCGATCTGAAAGCGGCAGCACCCAGGAAGTCTATAGCGGCGTTCACCAGCCGGGTGAGACGTTCTCCCGAACTATTCAGGCGCGGGGACATGGAACGCTTCTGGTGTTTATCAACGACGTCAAGATCAAGGAGTACCGTTTTTGATGAATGTACTCCAAGGTGTTGTAATTGCGTCACTGAGCGGCTTTTGTTATGTGCGCACCGATGATGAGGTCGCCGACGCAGTCGAAAGTCTTGAGTGTAAACCTCGCGGAAAGGTCAAATCTGCCGATAGAATCATCGTAGGTGATCGCGTCGCAGTTACTCGTATCGACGAAAAAACGGGCATAATTGAAAAAATATATCCCCGTAAAAATCAATTATTACGGCCGGTAATCGCCAATGTTGATCAAGTAGTCATTGTCATGGCAATCAAGAATCCGGATTTGAACCTCTATTTGGCAGATCGTTTTCTGCTCCAAGCGGAAACTCAACATCTTGATGTTCTTGTCTGCCTGAATAAATGCGATCTGGCGGCGCCGAAGGAAGTTAAGGCCGCCGCACGTCACTTTGAAGCTGCCGGATACCGCGTGCTGGCTACGGAAGCAGTCCACAACGTTGGTCAGAGGCGTTTGAGAGCGCTTCTGGCAGGTCGGATTTCGGTAGTGGCTGGCCCATCAGGGGCTGGCAAATCGGCGCTTTTGAACATGGTGGAGCCCGGATTTGGCCTGCGCACAGGCAGTATCAGCGAGAAAATCGGGCGCGGGAAACATACCACGCGGCATACCTCACTCCATGCGCTCAAGGCGGGCGGTTTTGTGGCTGACACACCAGGCTTTACGCAACTGGATATCGTCGGTGTCTCCGCCGTAGATTTGGCCTCTTACTTCCGGGAATTTGCCGGTATGGCAGATCAGTGTCGTTTTCGGGGATGTGTACATGTCAGTGAACCGAATTGTGCTATTAAGGCAGCCGTGGCCGATGGGACAATCCGGTCCGAACGTTACGAGCACTATACGCACTTTTATCAAGAACTTATCGATCAGGAAAAACGGAGGTTTCATTGATGCGTCTGGCACCCTCTCTGCTTACTGCGGACTTTCTGAACCTTGGCACGGCCATTAACGCCATTGCTGAAGCTGATGAAATCCATCTTGATATTATGGACGGGCACTATGTCCCAAATCTCTCTTTTGGGCCGGTTGTTGCACAGGCGGTCAGACAAGCAACCCGGCTGAATCTTTCCGCTCATTTAATGGTTACCAATCCTGATGAAATGGTACCCTGGTTTGTAGCAGCAGGATGCGGGCTGATCGTGGTGCATGCTGAAGCCAGTACCCATTTACACCGCTCGCTGCAGAATATCAAAAACCTTGGAGCCGACGCCGGGGTAGCCTTAAATCCATCAACGCCGCTGGGCGTTCTGGAGTACATTGCTCATGATCTGAAGCGCGTTTTGCTCATGTCGGTAAACCCCGGGTTTGGCGGGCAGTTGTTTATCCCCGCCATCTATGATAAAATTAAAAAGTTAGTAAAATTAAGACACGAGTGGAATTGTGACTTTGAAATTGAAGTTGATGGTGGAGTTAAGGCTGACAATATTGAAAGGCTGGCTCAAGCCGGTGTGGATATCGCAGTCGTTGGCTCTGCGGTCTTCGGACCCGGAGATCCTGGCGAAAGGTTGCGGCATTTGCGCCAGGCACTCGGGAGTCAAGCTCATTCGGAAAGGAGGAAATAGAAGTGGCGTTTCAGCATCTTGATTCATTCGTGAAGGCGGCCTATCAGGTTGTCCAAACGATGGTTACCCCCGTGATACAATCGGGACGTCCCTTTTTCAACGAAAGTCCGCTGCAGAAATATGAAGTTAGCGTTTTGGTAGGAGTACTCGGCGACGTTCAGGGACAAGTTATATGCGGAATGAGCGAGGCCACCGCGTGCAGTATTACGAGTAAGATGCTCGGGTATGAAGTGACCAAAATGGATGAGATGAGCAAGAGTGCCATTTGCGAATTGAAAAATATTATTATCGGCAACGCCAGCACTAATTTGTCTCTCATCGGGTTAAGATGTAATATTACGCCTCCGATCCTGCTTTCCGGGGGAGCCGTTCCGGATTTCTTAAAACATATTCAGACGGCCCTTGCCGTACCCTTGGATACTGGCTGTGGTCCCATCGAAATGAATCTGGCGTTGCGGCTTGATGATAAGCAAGCTTAGTAAAGGAGGGCCTTCCTTGAACGATCAAAATGATCAAATTGAAAGAACGATGAAATTCCAATCAAAAGAAGGCAATGTAAGTGAAGTTGCTCTGATACTTACAGAGGTCTACCAGGCTTTGGTTGAAAAAGGCTATAACCCTCTCGATCAAATTGTCGGATATCTGATGTCGGGTGATCCTGCTTATATCACCAGTCACCGCAATGCCAGGGTGCTGGTCAGGAAACTCGAAAGAGATCGGATTATCGACGAGTTGGTACGTACCTATCTGGAAAGAGAGGGTCTTTGATGGCTAAGTTTGTATTAACCGGAGGTCGCTTTCTGGAAGGTTCTGTCACGATCAGTGGTGCTAAAAATAGTACTTTGGCTCTTATGGTTGCTTCTTCCCTCGGTAAGGGGGATGTTTTTTTGACAAATGTGCCCTTGAACTCGGATGTCTACACCATGGCCGATATTTTAAGATCAATCGGGGTGCGGGTTGATATCAGCGACGAGGGTGTCTGCATTAATGGCGCAGATCTGAACAATTATCAGCCTCCCTATGAATTAATACGAAAAATTAGAGCTTCCTTTTATACTGCCGGTCTATTGCTGGCGAGATTGGGCCAGGCGGAAGTTGCTTTACCGGGCGGAGACGAAATCGGATCCCGGCCGGTTGATTTTCATATGAAGGGCTTCCAGTCGCTCGGTGCCGATGTCGCAGTAGAACATGGCTTGATGATTGCGAAAAGCAGCGGTCTGAAAGGATCGAATTTTTATATTAACCGTGCAAGTGTGGGCACGACCGTGAATGTGATACTGGCCGCGGCCTTGGCCGAAGGTACTACCGTATTAGATAATCCGGCCAAAGAACCTGAAATCGTTGATACGGCGATCCTCCTAAATAGTATGGGGGCCAAAATCCGCGGGGCAGGAACCGATACCATTCGCATTGAAGGTGTGGAGAGCTTGCATGGCTGCGAGCATTCGGTGATTCCGGACCGGATTGAAGCCGGAACTTTTATGATTGCGGCGGCGGCCATTGGCGGCGACGTCTTGGTCAAAAACGTGCTGTCGGAGCATCTGCGGATGCCCATTTCCAAACTGCGCGAAGCTGGTGCCGAGGTTACTGAGGGCGATAGCGATATTCGCGTAACTACGAAGTCGCGATGCCGTTCTGTCGATATTGAAACCGCCGTTTTCCCGGGGTTTGCCACCGATTTACAGGCACCATTCGCGGCGTTGCTCTCCCAAGCCGACGGAACCGGCATCATTCGCGAAACGATCTTTGACAACCGCTTCCGTTATGTAGATGAGCTACGGCGCATGGGTGCCGACATCAAAGTGGAACGCGATACCGCCATTATCAGAGGGGTTGAGCGTTTGAGCGGTGCCCCAGTGGAAGCCGCCGATATCAGGGCCGGTGTCTCACTAGTGATCGCTGGTCTGATGTCGGAGGGGATTACGGAGGTCTCCGGTGTTTATCACATTGATCGTGGGTATGAAAATCTGGAAAAAAAGATGACGCAGTTAGGTGCCAGTATCAAGCGCGTGAATGATGAAACCGACGCCTGATTAGATTAAGCGCTCACTCCTGCATCTCTGCGTCAAATTCGAAGAGTATTCGATTAATACGGATTTTGAGAAGGCTGGTAATAAAAACCATGCCTTCTTTGTTTTTCAAACCCCTTGTTTGGTAATACAATGCGCCTGCGTGCCATAATCATAATACAAAATGCACGGAGTCTGATTGTGTAGAGCCCATGTTAGTCTGTAAACAGCGGTCTTTGGCACCAGTGATCACATGGTGGGACGCGCGGAATAAGGATTAGGAGTGAGTGGCTTGTCTGACCTGATTGGTGAGGAATTGACCCCAGCCTTGTTGGACTTGTTTACGAAAAAAATCACCACGGTTGTTGTGGCAACAACTGATGAAGATGGCTGGCCGCGCACCGCACCGGTTAATTTTATTGTTGCGAATGATAAAAAAACCTTGCGGCTCGCGCTATCAAAAAATCATCATACGCTGGCCAATATCAGAAGGGACGGCCGCGTTACCATTTCGATTTTGGACGAAGGAGATACCGCCGCCAGTGTTAGAGGCACGGCCCAGGTGCTGAAAGAGTGTATGGATGTAAATTACAGTGCGGCGATTGTGGAAATCAGCGTCATTCAGGTGAAAAATGATGCTTCTATGTTGCATCTGGTGACGCAGGGCGTGCGCACCCGCTACCGCAATGAACCGACGGTGCTCTACTTCCGGACCATGTTTAACGAGTTGACGAACCATAATTAAGTCTGTCCCAAAGCAGATCAAAATGACCCGATTGGGGACAGTCCCCAATCGGGTCATCCGATCGGCTCATGGATCGGACGGCAGGGTTTCCCTATTAACGTAGCGAATTTTGAGATCATGACAAACACATTTGTACATTTACACAACCACTCACAATTTTCACTGCTTGATGGAGCGGCTTCTCTGGATCAGCTGATCGAAAGGGCCGTTCAGTTGGGGATGCCGGCCATTGCCCTCACGGATCACGGGGTGATGCACGGCTTTGTGAAGTTCTACGAAAAAGCGAAAGCCGCTGGTATCAAGCCGATTATTGGATGCGAGGTTTACATGGCCAGACGTGGCCGTTTGGACCGCGCCCCCGGCCTCGATGAAAACCCCTACCATCTGGTATTGCTGGCCAAGAACGCACAAGGATTTGCCAACCTCTCGAAACTAGTCAGCAAGTCTCATCTGGAAGGCTACTATTACAAACCACGCATTGATCGCGAGCTTCTGGCCGCTTATGGAGAGGGGCTTATTGGTTTAAGCGCTTGTCAGTCTGGAGAACTAGCGACGCTGGTTGCGGAAGGGCGTCCCGAGGACGCGCGTAGGGCGGCCGCTTTTTATCAGGATGTCTTTGGCCCGGAGGACTTCTATGTTGAGCTGCAGGATCAGGGCCTCCAGGGGCAATACGCGCTTAATCGTAAATTAATTGAGCTGGCAGGTGCGATGCACGCGCCGCTGGTGGCGACGAATGATGTCCATTATCTGACACGGGAAGACGCCGCCGCCCACGATGTGCTGCTTTGTATTCAGACCGGCGCGGTCTTGTCTGATCCGGACCGCATGAAGTTCCCGAATGATCAGTTCTATCTGCGTAGCTATCAGGAAATGTACGACCGTTTTCGCGACATTCCGGAAGCGCTCACAAATACACTACGCATTGCCGAACGCTGTAATTGTGAACTCACCTTAGGGAAACCGCGCCTGCCTGATTATGCTGTGCCAAGCGGCTTCACTAAGGCAACCTGGCTCAGACATTTGTGCGAAGAAAACTTGTCGGAGCGCTACCCCAAGACGACCCCTGAGATTACGGACCGCCTGGATTACGAGCTGCGCGTTATTGAGCAGATGGGCTTTCCAGGTTATTTTCTGATTGTCCATGATTTTGTAAAGTATGCCAAACAAGCGGGCATTATGGTCGGCCCTGGCCGCGGTTCGGCGGCCGGCAGCATCGTTTCTTATCTGCTCGGGATAACGGACTTGGACCCGCTGGAATTTGGGCTGATGTTCGAGCGCTTCTTGAATCCCGAACGGATCTCAATGCCGGATATTGATATTGACTTTTGCTATGAGAGGCGCGGCGAGGTTATTGATTATGTACGCCGCAAGTACGGGGAGAACCATGTGGCTCAAATCGTGACTTTCGGTACGCTGGCAGCGCGGGCCGCCGTGCGCGATGTCGGCCGGGTGCTAGGCATGACTTATGGCGAAGTGGATGGGGTTGCCAAACAAATCCCGCAGGAAACGGGCATTTCGTTGGCCGCCGCCCTCAAAGATAATGCGGAGTTGGCGAAAGCCTATCGTGAGAATGAACGCGTGCGGCAACTGCTGGATATCGCCAGAAAAGTGGAAGGGTTTCCGCGGCATGCTTCAGTACACGCTGCCGGTATTGTGATTGCGCCAGAAGAATTAGAACGGCTGATTCCACTGCAGCGTTCCGGTGAAGAAGAAGTCTGTACGCAGATTACCATGGATGATATCGAGCGCATTGGCCTGCTCAAGATGGACTTGCTGGGATTGCGCACCCTGACTGTCTTGCAGAACGCCAGAAATCTGGTGCAGCAAAACCGCGGTGTGGTCATTGATCCGCACACGCTCCCACATAAAGATCCGGCAACGCGAAACCTTTTGAGCAATGCCGCCACCATCGGGGTCTTCCAGTTGGAGAGTCCCGGAATGAGACGCCTGATTGCCAATCTGCGGCCGGAAACCCTGGAAGACCTGGTGCCTCTAATGGCTTTGTACAGACCCGGGCCGCTGGGCAGCGGCATGGTGGAAGATTTTATTCGGGGGCGTCATGGGCAGCGGGAAACAGAATACCTGCATCCCTTGTTGGAACCGGTGCTCAAGGAAACTTACGGGGTAATCCTTTACCAGGAACAAGTGATGCAAATTGGCAACGTACTGGCCGGCTTTTCGCTCGCCGAAGCGGACGTGCTTCGCAGGGCGATGGGTAAGAAAAAGCCGCAGGAAATCGCCGCGATGAAGCAGCGCTTTTTGGCAGGTGCCGCTGGTAAAGGTGTGGCACCCGAGATTGCCGAACACGTCTTTACCCTCATGGAGTATTTTTCGGGCTATGGGTTTAACAAGTCTCATTCGGCCGCCTATGCAGTGGTCGCTTACGAAACGGCTTACCTGAAGGCTAATTACCCCTTGGAATTTATGTGTGCTTTGATTTCGAGCGTGATGGGCTCGTCCGATAAGGTCGCGCAGTATATCGAAGAATGTCGTACGATGGCGATCCCTATTTATGGACCGGATGTGAATTACAGCGATGCGGAATTTAAGATCGCCGAATCCGGAATCAGATTTGGACTCATGGCTGTCAAGAACGTCGGGAGACAGGCGATTGAGCTGATCGTCTCCGAAAGAGCGGGCCGCGGGAAATATCTGTCCATCTATGACTTTTGCAGGCGCGTACCTGGCCATATCGTCAACAAGCGGGTGCTGGAAAGCCTGATCAAGGCCGATGCTTTTGGCTCCACCGGAAAAAACCGACGCGAAACCCTGATGGTGCTGGATAAAGCGCTGGAGGGCGGTGCCGTACGACACGCCGAAGGCCAACTCTCATTTTTCGATCTGGCCGGCAGCGATAGCTTTATGGTCAATGACGAGACTTGGGTGCAGGCTGAGGAGTTTCCCCAAAACGAGCTCTTGCGCATGGAACGAGAAATGCTGGGTGCTTATATTTCCGGTCATCCGCTGGATCACTGGCAAACGCTGTTGAAAAAGGTCGGTGCCGCCACAATCGCTGAATTGAAGGAAGCAGAAGACGGGCGGGAGCAAACGATCGGCGGTCTGGTAACGCGCATTAAGAATGTGACCACCCGCATGGGCCGCCGAATGGCTATGATTCAGATGGAGGATGTCACTGGCGCTATGGAAATTGTGGTCTTCCCGGATACGCTCGTGCGCATGCAGCGGCCGCCGTCAGTGGACGATGTGCTCCTTGTCAGGGGCAAACTGGAACGCCGCGACGAAGACCTCAAATTGCTGGTCGCGCAGATTCGCATCTTGAATCTTAAATCCAGCTAGATTTCCAGCCAAGGCAGAGGAAGGGTAGATTGAAAATTAGCAGGCTGGCTCCAATATCGCAAAATACGACTAAACTACCTTGACATAATTCCTGATTAATGGGTAAAATAGCTTTATAAATAATAGATATGATACGGTGAAGATCGGGAGGAGTACCCAAAGTCAGCACTGCGAGAGAGGGAAACCCACCGGGTGTAAGGTTTCCTCAGAAGGCGTTTGGAGAAGGTCGCCCTGGAGCTGATCAGCTGAGTAAATAGGCTGATCCGGGTTTGCCCGTTAGCGCTATCAGTATGAGCGTCCCGCACCTTGGCGGGAAAGCAGGGTGGTACCGCGGAAGAAATCCTTTCGCCCTTGTATGGGTGAAAGGTTTTTTGTTTTTATGGTAGCAATCCTGTAGGAGATAAACCGCGATAAAATCGGGAGGAAAATCCGATGTATTGTGCATACAGCGAGGACTTCTTTTCTGACAGGGCGCGTAGGAGTATCCAGATCCGGCCTGCCCGCGCGGAAGATGCCGCGATGATTATTGAGGCCATTAACCAGGTGGCTGCGGAAAAGCGCTATCTGACAATGGAACACTTCGAAGCTACCGTCGAACAGGAGCAGGCCTATATTGCCAACCTGGCTTACAATGGAGACTTATTCCTTGTAGCGCTGCATGAGAACAAAATCATAGGTACCCTGACGGCGTTGCGAGCCAAGGGCACATACCGCTCTCATGTAGCCGAATTCGGATTGTCACTGCTGGCCCAATACCGGGATTCCGGTATTGGCAGCAAGCTAATTACGATTCTGCTGCGCTGGTGCAAGGCAGCTGGCATTGAAAAACTTAATCTGGAGGTTTTTCATGATAATTCCAGGGCCATTGCGCTTTATCAAAAAATGGGATTCCGCACGGAGGGGATCCGGAAGAGGCAGATTAAGATCGACAATCGTTACATTGATCTCATTCAAATGACTTTATTTATTACGGAGGGAAACTAAGATGAGTGACTCAACAGACAAACAGATAGCAACTGACACAGACAAACAGATGGCACCGGCGTACGATTACCGCGCAGCTGAAGAAAAGTGGTATCGCTTCTGGGAGAATAGCGGTTACTTTGCGGCGCATGTCAATCCGGATAAGGAACCATTTTCGATCGTGATACCGCCGCCCAATATCACTGGCAAGCTGCATATGGGTCACGCCATGGATGAGACCATGCAGGACATCATTGTGCGCTGGAAAAGGATGTCCGGATTTGAGACCTTGTGGCTGCCAGGCACGGACCACGCCAGTATCGCCACCGAGGCTAAAGTGGTTGAAATGTTGGCCAAAGAAGGTCTGACCAAGACGGAGATTGGCCGGGAAGCCTTTCTCGAGCGCGTCTGGGAATGGAAGCGGCAATATGGCGGCACCATTGTCAATCAGCTGAAACGCCTCGGTTCATCCTGCGATTGGTCCAGGGAGCGTTTTACCATGGACGAAGGCTGTTCACGAGCCGTGCGTGAGGTCTTTGTGCGCCTATATGAAAAAGGCTTGATCTACCGCGGTGATTATATGGTGAACTGGTGCCCGGTCTGCCAGACCAACATCTCCGATGTGGAAGTGGAACATGAGGAGGAAGAAGGCAGCCTTTGGTACCTGCGCTACCCGCTGGCCGATGGCGCTGGTGCCGGCGATGGTGCTGGGGCTGCGATCATTGTCGCCACGACCCGTCCCGAGACCATGCTGGGCGACACTGCTGTGGCAGTGAACCCCGCCGATGAGCGTTATCGTAAGTTAATCGGGAAGACAGTGCTGCTGCCAATCATGAACCGCCCGATTCCCGTAATCGCTGACGAATATGTCGCCATGGATTTTGGTACCGGTGCCGTAAAAATCACGCCGGCCCATGATCCTAATGACTTTGAGATGGGTATACGGCATCAGCTGCCCAAAATTGCGGTCATTGGCGAAGATGGACGCATGACAGCTGCCGCAGGCAAATACGCCGGTCAGGATCGTCTGGAATGCCGCAAAGGGATCATTGCCGAACTGGAAGCCGCCGGGTTGCTGGAAAAAACCGAAACCCATGTTCACAATGTCGGCCATTGCTACCGCTGTGATTCCAGCGTTGAACCGCTGATTTCCAAGCAATGGTTTGTCAAAATGGAGCCTTTGGCAAAACCGGCCATTGATATCGTGAAAAACGGAGCCGTTGAATTTATTCCGGAACGCTTTACGAAGATCTACCTGAACTGGATGGAAAATATCAGGGATTGGTGTATTTCCCGGCAGCTGTGGTGGGGTCATCGCATTCCAGCTTGGTATTGTGGAGACTGCGGGGCAGTGATCGTCGCCCGGGACGCGCCGCAAACTTGCGGAACTTGCGGCAGTAGTAACCTCACTCAAGATCAAGATGTCTTGGATACTTGGTTCTCATCAGCGTTATGGCCGTTTTCGACTTTGGGATGGCCTGATCAAACGCCTGAATTAGAGTATTTTTATCCCACTTCGGTGCTGGTCACCGGCAGGGATATCATCTTCTTCTGGGTGGCGCGCATGATCTTTATGGCTTTGGAGTTCATGGAAGAGCCGCCTTTCGCCAAGGTGATCATGCATGGCTTGGTTTTAGACCATGACGGTAAGAAGATGAGTAAATCACGCGGCAATGCGATTGATCCGCTGGAGGAAATTGAGGAGTTTGGTACGGATGCCCTCCGTTTGGCAATGATTACCGGTAATACGCCTGGATCAGACTTCCGTTATCAGAAGGGCAAGATCGAAGGCTATCGTAACTTTGCCAACAAACTCTGGAATGCCTCCCGGTTTGTGCTGCTGAATCTGGACGACGAACGTCTCAGCCTGAGTGATTTCAAAGGCAGCTTTACGCTTCCTGACCGGTGGATTCTCAGTCGGTACAACAACACTGCCGCTGAAGTGCAGCGGTTGCTGGAACGCTTTGATTTAGGCATGGCTGCCCAGACACTCTATGATTTTGTCTGGAACGAGTATTGCGACTGGTATATCGAGATGGCGAAACCGCGGCTGAGGAGTTCCGAGCCCAGCGAACGTCGCACAGTGCAGGCGGTCCTACGGCATGTTTTGCAGGGGACGTTGGAACTGCTGCACCCGTTCATCCCGTTTATTACAGAAGAGATCTGGCAGAAGCTGCCTGGCAATAGTGGTAGCATCATGATTGCGCCCTGGCCGCAGGCGGATCCCGGTTTAATCGATGCCAAAGCCGAAAAGGAAATCGGGGCGCTGATGGATATCATCAGGGCGATTCGGAATGTCCGGGCGGAAATGAATGTGCCGCCTGCCAAGAAGGTGGAAGCCATTTGTCAGGCCGACCCGGAAAAGGGCCAGCTCATTGACACGAATCGGATTCTGCTGCAGACGTTGGGAGGGTTATCGACAATTACGGTGATTCAGGAAGACGCGCCCAAACCGGAAAAGGCGGCGGCCGCAGTGGCGGGCGGGATCTCGCTATTCCTGCCGTTGGCCGGGATGATCGATCTCACCAAAGAGGTTGAGCGCCTGGAAAAAGAATATCACCAGATGCAGGGTCTTTGTGCGGGGGTGGAAGCCAAGCTCTCCAATGCGGGGTTCTTGGCGAAAGCACCGGCCGAGGTAGTCAGTAAGGAGCAGGAGAAACTGGCTGGCTATCGCGAGAAAGCGCTTAAATTGAAAGAGCGCCTGGACGCTCTAAAAGGGTAATTGCCAAAATGCACGGGCGAATGCCAGGTGCATCCTACGGGAATGCAAGGGGAAAGCAAGAACAGGAGGGATTAAATGCTGGAAATAAATGGCCTTTCAAAGAGTTATGCTGACAGTAAAGTTAAGGCTGTCGACAACCTTAATCTCAGCGTGAAACCGGGCGAAATCTTCGGTTTTCTGGGGCCTAATGGGGCTGGTAAGACCACCACGATCAAACTGGTGGTTGGCCTGCTGAACCCTGATTCCGGAACGATTAAGATCAATGGCTTTGACAACCAGACGGTGACGCTGGAAGCCAAAAAACAGATCGGTTATGTCCCTGACAACCCCGACCTCTATGATCGCTTGACCGGACTGGAGTATCTCAACTTTATTGCGGATGTCTATGAGGTGAATGAGAACGTCCGCCGCACAAATATTACCCGGTATTTGGAGATGTTCGAATTGACCGGGGCCGTCAAAGACCTGATTAAGAGTTACTCCCATGGGATGAAGCAGAAGCTGGCGCTCACTTCAGCGTTGCTGCATGAGCCAAATGTGTTGATTCTGGATGAGCCGATGGTTGGGCTGGATCCGAAGTCAGCCCACCTATTCAAAGAGGTGCTGCGGGACCATTGCGATAAAGGTAAGGCCGTCTTTTTCTCGACTCACATTCTGGATGTTGCGGAGCGTTTGTGTGACCGCGTTGGCATTATCAGTCATGGCAAACTGATTGCCTGCGGTACTTTGGATCAGCTGCGCAAAGGCGATTCAAAAGAAACGCTGGAGCAAATCTTCTTGGAGTTGACCGAATCATGAAACAATGGATAGCACTCATCAGAACCAGTCTGAAGGTCTATTTTGGATTCTCGGTCTGGCGTTACCAGTTTAAAAACGACAAGAAGAAGCTCCTTGAGCTTGCTGCCATTGCACTGGCAGTCGTGGTGGGCGTCGCGCCGATCATTTATGGTTATATTAAGCTAATTATCGGTTTTTATGATTTGGGAGCCGCCCTTGGTCAGCCAGAATTCATCTTGATGCTGGCCGTGCTGGTATCCCTGCTGATTACGCTGATCTTTGGATTTATCAGCCTGCTCAGCGGATTCTATTTTTCCAATGATCTCAGCGTGTTGGTGCCATTGCCACTGACGCCGATTCAGGTATTGGCCTCTAAATTCGTGCAGGTTCTGGCGACCGAATACCTTTCGATCACCTTTCTTTATTGGCCAGCTGTCATTACCTATGGGATCAAAGCCGGGCCATCATTCCTATACTGGCTGGCGTCCCTGGCTGTTTTTGTACTGCTGCCGATGTTGCCATTGCTGATCGCGGCTATTTTTGTAATCCCGCTGATGCGTTTCCGGAAAGCAAACAGTGACGTTGAGCGCTGGACCGCCGTTATTTCGATTATTATGCTCGTTGTCATTCTTGGAGCGCAATTTGCTTTTCAGCGGATGGTGATCGCGCAAGGCGCGGACGCCAACATCGAAGAGGCTCTCTTCCAGACCAGTCTGGGACTAAGCAAAAGTGTCAGCCGCTATTTTCCGCCCAGCCTTTGGGCAATGATGGCGCTGCACAAAGCGGGCACATTGGTCGGCTGTGGCTATTTCCTGCTCTATGCGCTGTTAGCGGCAGGGTTGGGGGCCGCGATGTTTTGGATAGCCAAGAAGATGTTTTACCGCGGCTTGTTGAGCGGCAAAGAAACCCGCGCTTCCAAAAAGTTGGTCGGTCAAGAACAGCTGACCAAGGAAGCCGGATTGCGCCGGACGCCCCTGACAGCGGTTTTTATCAGAGACTGGAAGCTTTTCTGGCGTACTTCGATTTGGGTAGTGAACAGCATGGTAGGGGCGCTGATTATGCCGGTGATCCTGGCCCTCACGTTCTTGATGATGCCACAGGAGCAGGCGCTGCCCGATTTCGCGGAACTGCTGGAGAAAGCCAATCTCTGGGGTATTATGCCGCTGATCATTGTCGGTGTCACGATGCTGTTCGGTTCCATGTTTGGATTGGCGTCTTATGCGATTTCCCGGGAAGGTCCGCTCATCTGGATCTCGAAGGTGATCCCGGTAGCTCCGGCCATACAGGTGCGTGCCAAACTAAGGCATGCTCTGGTGATGATCATAATCGCCATGATCCCGACTTGGATTGTTGCTGGCGTGATGCTCAAGATTCCGCTGCTCTATTTTCTGCCTGGCGTAGTGCTTAGCATACCAGGCCTGCGGGGAATCCTGGCTGCCGGGCTACTGGTCGATCTTCTGAGACCTTATTTGACGTGGGATAATCCCACAAAGGCAGTCAAGCAGAACCTGAATGTGGTTTTTGCGATGTTTGTCGCCTTCTGGGTTATAGGGATTGGCGCCTTTCTGGCCGTAAAAATGATTACTGCCGGGTTGGCTTTATGGCAGGTCTATCTCGGTGTCATTGTTTACTTGCTGCTGTTGATGGTCGGATTGGAAATGATCTTGCGCAAGACTGCCGCGCAGAGATACGCTGCCATTGAGGTTTGAGGGAGGAAGGATTTGCGCGTGATCAAGGAGAATTTCCCATAACAGCAGATCAATGAAATGGGAGGAAATGGCGTGCAAAAAAAGAAACTGGTCTTACGCGTAGTCCTATTATGCGCATGTTTTGCGACCTTGGCCACTGCTCTAACTGTTTTGGCTGCTGATCCCGTCATTGAACAGGCAGATACCCTGTATTCTAACAGAGTAAGACAACCCGGTTCGATTGATAAAGGCATTGCTCTGCTGGATGGGTATTTGGTCACTCATGTGAACAGCTATGACGCTCTCTGGCGGCAAGCCCGTTTCTATTGGTTTAAGGGCGATCGCTCTCCGGAAAAGAAGAAGCTGCCGCATTATGAAGACGGCAAGGCTTACGCCGAATTGGCGGTGCTGGCCAACCCCAATGGTGTCGAAGGCCATTATTGGTTGGGCTCCCTGACAGGCGCTGTTGGCACTGAAAAAGGCATTCTGAACAGCCTGTTCATGGTTGCGGGAATGAAGGAGCAGATCGAGATCGTCTTGAAACTGGATCCTAATTATCATGATGCTTATAACGTTTACGCTCAATTGCTCTGGAAATTACCTGGTCGCCCACTATCGATCGGAGACAAGAAAAAAGCTCAGGAGTATGCCAAGAAGGCAACCGAGTTGTCTCCTGACACGATCGGGCATTGGTTATTGCTTGGCGAAATTGCGATCTCCAATAAAGATTATGCGATCGCCAGGACAGCGTTTAATAAAGTCCTGGCACTGCCCGATAACGAGGAAGACCTGGTCAAATCCAAAGAGCAAAAAGCAAAGGCTACCACACTGCTGAAGGAAATTCAGAATAAATAAGGACACAGGGGGACGGTTCTCCTGTGTCATTGACTGGTTGAGATTCGGTCGGAAATGACACAGGAGAACCGTCCCTCTGTGTCCCCTGTGTCTAAGGAGCATTCAACGCATGACGTACGAAGAAGCCCTCAACTATCTGGCATCTCTGGGCAAGTTCGGGATTAAGCCAGGGCTGGGCCGCGTGAGCACCGCCCTGAATCTTTGCGGTAACCCGGAGCGCCAATTACGTTTCATTCATATCGCCGGCACCAATGGTAAAGGTTCGACAACCGCCATGGTGGCAGCGATACTGAGAAGTGCCGGTCTAAAAACCGCCCGGTTCACTTCGCCGCATCTGTGCGATTATTGCGAGCGCATCGTCGTTGATGAACAACCGATCAGCCATGCGGAATTTGCAGCGCTAATCACTGATTTGCAGCCCGCGATCGATCAGGTCTCCGCCGGCCCGGACGGCTCGATGACGGAATTCGAAGTGCTGACCCTGGCGGCCTTGTATTATTTCGCCAGCCGCCAGCCGGATGTCTGTATCATGGAAGTCGGCATGGGCGGCCGGTTGGACTCCACCAATGTCATTGTACCGGTTGTTTCCATGATCACGCCGGTTGACATGGATCATATGGATCGGCTCGGTAACACGCTGGCAGAGATTGCCGCTGAAAAAGCTGGTATCATTAAGGCAGGGCGGCCAGTCGTGATTGCCAGACAAAAAAGTGAGGCTGAGAAAGTCATTAAAGCTCATTGCCAACAAAAAAATGCTTATCTATACGCTTTCGGCGATGACTTCTCTGTGACGGATATCAGCACCACGTTTGCTGGAACTTCTGGAACCTATTGCACAATTAAAGGAATAGAGCGTAATTACGAGGGCTTGCGCATCAACCTCTATGGCAAGCATCAGGCCGAAAACGCCGCCACTGCCGTAGCCGGTTGTGAGGTGTTTGCCGCCAATATCGGAAGGCAGCTTGACAGCGCCGCCGTGCAACGCGGCCTTACGGAAGTCATCTGGCCGGGACGCTTCGAGATTTTTCAGTTGCCGCAGCCGCTGGTATTTGATGGGGCGCATAACATGCATGGGATTAGAGGATTGGTGGGTGCCCTCTCGGATCTTTTCCCGACCCAAAAAGTACGGTTTGTCACCGGCATCCTTGACAATCGGCCGGTCGAAGAAATGATTGCCGCCCTCGCGCCACTAGCGGCTCACTTTTATGCCACTGCTGCAGATTATCACGGTGTGGCGTCTCCAGCCAGGATTGCCAAAGCTGCTGCTGATCAGGGAGTGGCGACCAGCGTCGTTGAAGGTGGACTGCACGCTCTCAGGCAAGCCTTGTCAGAAGCGCAGCCCAACGAGATAGTATGTTTGTGCGGCTCGCTTTATCTGGTAGGAGAGGTACGCTCCGCGCTGCAAAACTCATCGGAAAACTCCTCCGCCACGAGGAAGGAATAAAGCCTCGTTTGCCTAATAGTATCTATAGGGTTTTTTTACTTTTTTCATTACACATTAAACACTAATCACTAACCCTTAACCACTATTTCATACAGAGAGGATTCATCATTGATGGATAACAGAGATATAGCAGTCTTTGTCGGAGCATTTGGCAGTGGCAAAACCGAAACCGCCATCAACTATGTGCTCAAAAGCGCGCAATCCAATCCGGAAAAAAAGCACGCACTGGTTGACTTAGACATCGTTAATCCCTATTTCCGTTCCCGGGAAGAGGAACAGTATTTGACTGAACGCAATATTCGAGTAATCTGCACTTCTCTGGATAGCAGGCAGGCAGATCTGCCGGCCTTGAGCCCAGAGATTTTCTCTGTTTTTCAGGACACTTCTTACAATGCAGTTTTTGACGTTGGCGGCGATCCGAACGGCGCCAGAGTGCTCGGCCGGTATCACCAATACTTTGAAGCCGAGCCTGCCTATCAGATGTATCTGGTAGTTAATCCTTACCGACCTATGACCGGAACACCGCAAGGTATTGTCGATATGGCCAATTCCATTGTACCCCGTAGCCGTATTAGGCTCACGGGCATAGTTTGCAATGCCCATATGAAGGCAGAAACGGATCTACCGATCATCAAGCGCGGCTATGAGATTGTTAAGCAAAGCGCCGACGCACTGCAATTGCCAATTTCGTTTATTTGTGTTCCGGAATGGTTGCAGGTCAGTCAGGAGGAGTTTGCAGAGCCTCTTTTCCCACTGCAATTATTCATGATGCCATTTTGGGAAAAAGGTCAGCCAGGGAAGTAAAAGCTGAGAACCACTGAAGGGGGGAGCGTCAGGGTGGCCAAAGTAACATTCAATGAGGATTTGTGCAAAGGCTGTGGGTTGTGCATCGATTTCTGTCCTAAAAAGTGTCTGGGGTTTGCGGAACATTTCAATGCCAAAGGTTATAAACCGGCAGAAATGAAGAAGCAGGAAGACTGCATCGCTTGTGCTTTTTGCGCCCGTATGTGTCCTGATGTAGTTATTGAAGTATATAAATAAGGCTCTGTTGGGAGGGATTAAGTTGGCCGAAAAAGTCCTTATGAAGGGAAATGAAGCGATCGCGGAAGGCGCTATTGCCGCCGGATGCCAGTGCTTCTTTGGTTATCCGATTACTCCGCAGAACGAAGTGCCCGAACACATGTCGAAACGCATGATTGAGCTTGGGCGTGTATTCTTACAGGCCGAAAGCGAAGTGGCCGCTATTAACATGGTCTACGGTGCCGCCGGTGCCGGAGCGCGTGTCATGACCTCTTCATCCAGCCCAGGTATCAGTCTGAAACAGGAAGGTATTTCCTACATTGCCACCGCAGAGCTACCCGCGGTGATCGTCAACGTACAGCGTGGTGGACCGGGGCTTGGCGGTTTGTGTCCGTCGCAGTCTGACTATTTTCAGGCTACCAAAGGCGGCGGCCATGGCGATTATCATTTGATCGTCCTCGCGCCTTCTTCTGTACAGGAACTCTATGACATGGTTGGCGATGCCTTCGATCTGGCAGACAAATACCGTAATCCGGCCATGTTGCTCACCGACGCCGTCATTGGCCAAATGATGGAGCCGGTCGAGCTTAAAGAACGCAAAGTACCGAATGTAGATAAAAGTTGGGCAACCACAGGACACCAAGGCAAACGTAAGCACAATATCGTGAACTCCTTAGGTTTGGCCTGGGATGAATTGGCTGAGATGAATAAGCGTCTTTATGATAAGTATGAGACCATTAAAGCCAATGAAGTTCGTATTGAAGAGCAGAATGTCAACGATGCCGACCTCGTTGTGATCGCTTATGGTTCATCATCCCGCGTTGCCAAGTCCGCTATTGCTCTGGCACGCGCTAATGGCGTCAAAGTTGGCTTGCTGCGCCCCATCACCTTATGGCCGTTTCCCAGCAAGAGAGTGGCTGAACTGGCTGCCCGGGGCAAGAAGTTCCTGGTCGTCGAAATGAGCTTCGGCCAGATGTATGAAGATGTCAGGCTGGCTGTTGACGGTAAGGCCCCAGTCGACTTGCTGTATAAACTGAATGGTACGGTCCCGAGTGTGGAAGAGGTCCAGCAGCGTATTGAATCCTTGAAATAATCGCCGTTGCGCGGCTATTTATGTTTTGGAGGTGTTGAGGTTGCAAACGGTGTTCAAAAAGCCGGAAGCTTTAACGGACGT
>DHDG01000011.1:43169-43330 GCA_002399265.1 Firmicutes bacterium UBA4882
TTTCATTATTGCCCCGGTTGTACCCATGGTATCATTCACCGGTTGGTGGCTGAAGTTCTCGATGAACTGAATGTCACCGGGCGGGCCATAGGCGTAGCGCCAGTTGGGTGCGCGGTGTTGGCTTATAAATATTTCTCATGTGATATGCAGGAAGCTGCTCA
>DHDG01000067.1 GCA_002399265.1 Firmicutes bacterium UBA4882
ATAATGCCTTGACTTGTACTATGTTGCCGGAGCAATCCAAATAAAAGTCGCCTTCGTAAGAGAGATCGGTTAGAATCTGCCGTTCTGTTTGACCATCCGGCATCAGCATCAATAAAAACAACCAGGAATTAGGCGTGCGTTCACTTTCGGAGTCTTGGATCAGGGATTTGTGCTCCCCAATCGCATAGAGACACCCGTCCTTATTGACAACTATTTTTGTAACATTGTTCACCCGATCTATTTTACCATCAAACTCGATCGTTTTTGACCAGGTATTTTGTCCGGCAGAAGTTGTTCTGACAATATAGGCTGTGGGACTGGAAAAATCGTTTATGGGATCCTTGGATGTCCGGAGATAACCTCCCAGATAAACGTGATCCAGTTCATCGACAATTAGATCCGAACAATGAATATAAGGATTAATCTCCTGATCCCATAAGTGATTGCCGTCAGAAGTCATTTTGTTCAGTATAGAGCGGTTTTCCACAAAAGTAAAGAAGTTGCCGCTACTATCAACACAAAACAAATCATCAGAGCTTCCAATCCAGTCGCGATATGACTGTGTGTGCATTGGCAATCCCCTGGAGCGGTTGAAATCTTCAGTAGCCAATTGTTTTTTGTCATTGAACCCGATCGCGCTCAGTCGATCGTCGGCAATACGTAGATATCTGACATATAGATGTGTGTTTCTTTTCCATAATAAATTGCCCTTTGAATCAAATTTAATCACGCAACTATCCATATTGTTGCCTTGAGGCACAGTATTTTTGTCTTGAAGCACTGCATTGCTGTCTTGAGGCACTGCCAGAGCCAGATAGAGATTGTCATTTTGATCAACAAGCATATAGGAAGGATTCGGATGCTCGAAGTCGTGTGTCTTTAACCATTGCCGATTGCCGGAACTGTCGAACTTAACCATTTCAAGTTTGCTTGTTGTCATCATTAGGTACAATTTATCCAAAATCACATAGGAACTGCCGGAATAGTCGGTGAAGGAGTACTTATAACGCCTGACACACAAACCTTGACTGAAGAGGATATAGGCAATAAACAGGATCCAGATTGCGGTATCCCATTTCTTCAAACGAGGTCTTCTCTCCAAGTAAGATGTCATGAACGCGAAAGCGATCGTGATTCCGATCGTCAGAATCAGGTCTGCGTTAAAGAAGAACTTCAGGGAAGCACCTCCTCAACCTCATCCGCCGTGCGATTTGGGCGTTTAGCCCTAAGAAGCTGCCATACGAATAGGGCAATGCCTGTCAATTTAAATATCCAGAGAATCCAGTCCGGCCTAAGCGAGTGTGCCTTCCAAAGCTGCCGGCCGTCAGGACCATATTTGACAATTGATACTGGTCCGCGTCCCGGACTCAGACTGAACAGGTAAGCATTACCAGCGCCATCTGTGTCAAATTCGAATGGTGTTTCCACAAGTTGACTCCAGACAACTGATCCATCTCCTGCGATCTTAATCAGAGAATACTTTTTCTGCTCGGGTTGATAGGCTTTGTAATGTTCCATCACAACATAGGCGGAATCGGCCGAATCGATGGAATCGCTTTGGATAAAACGTATATCTGTAATCCGATTAGTGTCGCCACGCTGCCCGGGTGTCAACTCCTTAGTCCAAAGGAGTGTTCCTTCCGGGGAATACTTTTCCAAATAGGCCTCAATACTGTAATATCCAGCGCTATACAAACAATCCTGTTGATCAAGCGCCGTAGATGTGCGGATAATCTCAACATTCTCAGCGCTATCAACCTTATCAATGCGGTATTCCCAAAGGGGCTGGGACGGTTGGTCATCAGGGGACTGGGACTGCTGGTCAGCAGCGCTCAGCTTGGCTATGACCGAATATCTGTCATAATAAGCCCAAACAATGAAATCGCCGCCGGAATCAATATGGAGATCCAGCTTTGTATAGCGTTTTGGATTGAGGATCTCATGAGAGAGCGCAGTCGAACTCAGCAATTGTCCGGTTTCAATGTCATAGTCTTGATATAGTCTTTGATCAGCCCTTGTGCCCATGACGCGCAGATGATCCTGGAAGAAACGCGTGTCAAAAGCGTTGGTTTCTATGACGCGTTCCCATAAAATCTGGACTTCCGGATCAAGTCTGATCAAATGAACGTTGTTATTGGGGGAGCCCACTGGTGGCAATGTACATAAGTATATACCCGCCTTAGGACCGGCGATAGCAAAGAAGGAGAGGGGAAGGAACTCGCCACCGGAATATAGCCTGTTCCATTGCAGCTTACCAGAGTAATCAAATTTCATGATGCGGGCAGCCGACTCAGAAGGATCTCCAGACCTTCTGTGCGAGGAATCTGTGTAGTCAAAAACGTAGCAATTGCCGTACTGATCAGTGCAGGCATCGTATTGATGCAGCGAATCGGTCGGAATAAGCAAGGTATGTAATATATAGAGGAGGGCAAACAAGGTAAAGAGTAAATTACCCAATCTGGGCCGCCGGGTTTTTTGATAGTGGTTTGACCGTCGTATCCGGTTCACCCCTATGGCAGCCAAATATGACACCAGTACGAATGCAATTCCGATCAAGATGGCAAAAACGGTACCCGATGCGAAGTACAGCTTCACGAATGCATCTCCTCCAGTTCAAACCAATGAATGCGCCGGTCAGGAATAAACCCCGCCTTCAAGGCCAGATTCATTGACTTGCGGTTTTGCTCTTCAATGTGAACGAAGGTTAATTTGCCCAACGCCCGCAACTTCCTGATCAGTGCGGATGTGATGAGGCTGCCATAACCGTGGCGACGGTAGGGCGGAAGCACTGTCAAAAGACCCATTGCCCCATCATCCTGAGTCATTATCCAAGCCGCGAGCTTTCCATCTTCGCGAATCCCAAACGATGGTCCTTTTTTGATACGCTCGGCAATAAAAGCCTCCGTGGTGTAGGCCGCATAGTCGTAATTGGCAAAGATGAAAGCGGCGTCATCCGGGGTTAGTTCGACTAACGGCGGGTCCTCTTTGTCTGCGGCAGCGGGAACGACTACGCCGTCGGGCAGGTACAACTTGAGACAGGATAACCGCCAGAGCTCGCGTCGATTTTCGGTAAGATGCGGCAACATCCAATCCTCGATAATCGCAAAACAGGTATCATTGCCGGTAAGCCCGGCAGATAAGGTGTAGAACTCATCCTCATTAGCACTACTGATGTAAATCCAGTCCCGATCGCTGCGGCCTTTAATCATTACGGAATCGCCAGCGATGGAGGCACCGTGGATGGGGTAGTCCCCGATAAAATTGATAATATTGGCGTTGCGGATGCGATCGCGATTCAGAATTGCCAGGGCTTGATCCAAGTGAACCATGGGAATCAATCCACTCCTTGCCTAACTCAGTTTATGCGAGCATCACGGCGATCATCACGGAGATCATCACGCTATAGTTGTCTGATCGCAGCTTTCTAGGCGGCGCGATCGCTAAGCGGTTCGATCACTGTTCCGGAATTGATCATAGCGCATGCGGAGTAACTCCCGGTTTGGCCGCAGCAACTTGTTTTCTGGAGTGAAGAAGGGCGTTTCATGCAATCCTTGAATGGCAAACCTAAGGGTCGGGCCATCCGATTCACTCAAAATGTCCGGGCGCACCTCGAGGACAAAATTGTCCGGGTTAACGCCGATAAAATTATTGTCGAAGGCGGCATGATGCAAGTGGCAGAGCGCCATGCCATTGGAGACGACGGGTTCGCCATCCGGGTGGCTGTCCGGGATGATGTGGGCGGCATCAAGTAATTCTTCATGGCGGAGTCGGCAAAAGGCGCATTGCCGCTGATAAGCAGCCAGTACACGCTCCCGGAAAGTCCTTTGATGCAGACGCACGCGGGTGGCGGCAGTGATGTAATTCCGGCGGGGGGTATCAGTATCCTCACCGGTGAGTAGATAATCGCCAAACCCAGCGATATCACTCTGTTCCGGAAGAGTCAGGTATTGCATCTCGTCAACGGTTACCGTAAAGGTGAGCGCCGACGGATCATCATCAGCAATAAAGACTGGCCAAATCGGAAGATAGCGTCCGGGGGCCACACCGTAAAAATAGATCAGCGGAATCCGGGACGTCATGGCAGTGCGCAGACCGACATTATCGCGATGGCTCGGGTCGGTGCCCCGGTAACGGTAGTGCAGAAAGTTGTCTGTGGAAAATGTGTCATTGTAGGGACCATTGGCGACGGTCGTGATTGATAATGGCACTTGATGCAGTATGGCAGGTTTGAAGATGCCCTGGGGACCGACGAGCGGGACGCGCCTTCCTTCAAAAGGGAAGCCTTGTTGCAGGAGTGTGCGCGGGAGTTCGGCGCCATGAATAGCCTTCTGTTTGGCTAGCCAAGTGAAGGCGGCGACTCTGATCTTAGTATCATGTGTGCGATCAAACATCACTCGGATGCCTCCTCAGCAGATATCGAGAAGTAAAGCCACTTTTTCATGCGTGCTCAGATTCCCTTTAAAAACAGTCTGAGTAGGGGACGTTTTTCAGAACGAATATTAGTCCCTGCCCGGGTTCAAAGGCTTGCCTTAGACACAGAGTGCGATCACCTAGGGCCGGGACCCCGGAAACATGAGTCTCGGTGATGATGACAGAATCTATAAACTCTTTGATGCGCGTGACCCCGATGTATTCTTTATCATCGAGGACAACCTTGTTTGCCCATTCGGCTCCGATCACCAATGGCTTTTTCAACAGAATGAAGTTTTCCTCCAGATCCACGATCTGATCAGCAGTGATGCTCAGTTCGGTGTTAAAAAGCCGCTGTTCATCGCCTTCGCCCCACATCATATTTCTAAGGACGAATCTCTTTTCATGATCGGTGCTATTGACTGCTTCAACTTTAAAGTAGCGTTCATATTCGGCCGATCCGATATAGGCAGAGTTATAGCCGACTGACCAAGGGAAAAAGTCTGCCATTTGAACTTGTAAGAAGTCCACTTTCTTTTCGGAAGATCGGGCGTAGCTGTCATATAGTGCAGGATCAAATTTCTCCAGGATCTTATATCCGGTAATAACATCTATTTCAAATCCATCTGCGTATTTTATTCTTTTCTTATACACTCTCAAGGGCGCATCGGAAGTTATGTCAGGAGGCGAAACAGGATCATTGGGGTTCAGTTCTCCCATTGCAAAAGGCTGCCACAGGACAAACGCGCCGAAGAAGTCTTTAAGTGTCCAGTAAGCGCTGTTGCCATCATCGCTGGCGCGATATTCAATAAAATCGCAAACCCGTTCTTCAGCCCGTATTTCCTCAATATTCGCGAGCGCGTCAGGTGTCGCCCGGGCAGATTCATTAAAGTTGTTTTCGGCCATGGCTATAGGTGCTGTTCCGGGAACGACCCCGGAATCGGGCCCGGCCTCCGATTTTTGCCAGGGCTTGAGAAGGATGACCGTGATTAGTATGATTGCAATCACGGCAATAATGGCCAAGAAGTAAAGCCACTTTTTCATGCGACAATCACTCCCTTAATTCCGTCCAAAACAGTTGGTCAGGATCATCCGGTTGGGATTTCGTCAGTCTTACAATGGCTAAGTATGGAAATTATCCCAATTTCGCAAAATTCCTGCTTGCGAAACGAAAGCCGCAAATCGCCCAATCCAGCCGAGCAGGGATAGGGAGACCCTTCGCGAAAAGAGTCTTCAGGCGGGCCGTTTTTGCGAAGGAGGAGATGTGCATGAAAGTTGCAAAAAAAATCGTTTTGGCAATTGTTTGGATGACTATCGCGGTTTGCCTCCTACCGGTAGCCCCGGTGGTGCAGGCTAATGATAGTCAGTATAATGGTAGTGGATTTAATATCTATCCTATTGAGTCACAGGATATTATATTAGAATATGAATCTCTTAATATCACTCAACCCGATCTGTCTGACATGCGGATAGTCTGCTAACGCCTGCTGATCAGAAGGCATTAGCCAGACTGACAGAATATCTGGATACGGCGTTGCAACCGGAACCCTGATCCTCCTGCCCACAGGATGACGCGGCACCGGGGTATGCTTCTTACCAAATACCTGGGATTAGCCGACTGCGAACTTTGGCGGCGTAATCGGCATAGCCGGGCAATTCATTTTGGAGAGTGCGATCCTCAAGACCGGTACGCACAAAAAGTAAGACAACAGTGATTATGGACGGGACGAAAGTCCATAAGGAACCTAGTACCAGCGGGGCGGCCAGATCAAAAATAACAGCGCCTAAATACCCGGGATGGCGGACGATTCTGTATGGACCGGCGCTGACTACGTTTTGCCCGCGATCGTTCTGAATCCGAACGGTTGAGGCAAAAAACGGATTTGACATCATCGCCCATAATGTGAAGAGCGAACTGCCAATGGCCAGGATTAGCGCTGCGATCCATAGTACGGTGCCCGCGCCGCACACGCTATCCGCGCTGCCAACGCTGAGGGATGCTGGGGGAATCAGGGCACTCCATCCGAAACGGGCGTCAAGGCCGGCTGTAACCATAATAAACAGCGGTCCGGCCAAACTGATCAGTGGCGCAAGCAACTGATCCCATTTTTTAGTGCCAGCTTGCATTTTGGAGCGTTCCGCAATTAAGTCAGGCCTGCGCGGGATCAGCAGCAAAGCGCATAATACCTGAGTGAGGACAGTTACACCGAGGTAAACCCAGCCGAATGTCCAGTTCAACCTGCCGGCAGCCAGAAACAGAAGTGCTCCGTAGATTACACACATGGCGGCCATTTTGATCGCCCAAAGCAGGATGCCGCGCCTAGTCTGATCATTGGGTGTTACTTTTGCCTGTGTCATAAAAATCCCCCTCCGCCGTCGCTTGGAGAATGGTGCTATTCTGTATGAAAATTGGCCGAATTTAATTAAATCCCTGGACCTATAGCGGTTGTGTCCAGAGATGTTCGCAATTTCGCATCGGGAACTTGGAAACTAAGCTGCTAACCGCTTGACTGAGATGACCTCAATGATGTCCTTTTGTATATAACATCTGGAGGTTTGCCAGTCTTCAGAGTACTCCAAGAGATAGCAGCAAACTAGCCTTATGTAGGAATCCATCGACGGGAAAATGCCCACAACTCTGGAACGTCGCCGAATCTCCTTGTTTAGTCGCTCCAGGATGTTGGTGGAGCTGATCTTGCGTGCGTCTATTTCCGGAAATTCATAGTATTGTAAAGAATCTTCAAGTCCATTTTCCAAGGTCTCAACTGCTTTTGGGAACTGGCCGGCATATTCCTGGATCAGATGATTGGCGTAA
>DHDG01000064.1:0-1093 GCA_002399265.1 Firmicutes bacterium UBA4882
CATCCAAAGATGCGCCGTCTTTTTTCATTTATGCTACCCCCGCACCGCCGGAATGTTCTATTTAGCGCCAATTCCTAATATAATTTGCCAAAGAAATAACGCCTGATGGAGGGGTATGCGTGGACTTAAAGGCACTTGTCAAGGCTTCATGGAATACATATTTGCGCAATTTCCTATTAATCTTTGGAGGCTTTATCGTTGCCGCACTGATCGGCGGCATAACATTCGGGGTTTTATTGGGCCCAATGTTGGCGGGGTTCGTTGCACTTTGCACGCGCATTCTCAAAGGTGAAAAGCCGGACTTCGCTGTCATCTTCAGCAAGATGACCGCTTTCCTGCCCACGTTACTGGTAGTGGCAATTTGTTTAGTGGCATTATTGCTCCTATCACTGATTAATTTTATTCCCGTCATAGGATGGCTAATTTATCCCGCTTTGTCTACTGTCATAGCTGCCCTGATGCTCTTGGTGATCGGCGCAGTCAGCGAACATGGCTATACGGTAATGGCGGCTTTTCAATTTGGAATCAGATATCTCCTGAGCAGGCCACGCCTATTACTGGGTGTTGCCATATTTGGCGGCGCTACTGGCATTCTGTCGCTATTAGTTCCTTTTATCCTCTCTATTATTACATTATTCGTATCCCCGCTTTTTGCGCTTTCCATCTTGTTATGCTTGTATGAAACTGGCTTAACCGTCGGAAGCTATCAAACGGATATCCGCTTCATAAAATATGGCGGCCTTACGCTTCTTGGGTTGATGCTACTGGGGTTGATTCTCTGGGCTGTATTCGGTTGGCGCGTATCTGCGTTTGGTAGAGGGAGCTTTTTGGGAATTGGTAACAATGACATTATCGGTCGTTCCAGCGTAATCAAGCTCAAAACCCCTGCATTCTCGGTAACCGATGATGAGGGAAATATGATCAAAAGTGGCGTTAATTTAGCACTCCCGAAGCACTTTCCCAAAGATGTCCCTATTTATAGCAAAGCCTCCATTTACGCGACGCAGACTTCAGAAGACGGAGCGGTTACTGTTAATTATGTGGTAGAGAAGGCGGTTTCTGAAATCCTCAATTACTATCGAAAAGAGCTACC
>DHDG01000064.1:1296-1658 GCA_002399265.1 Firmicutes bacterium UBA4882
ACCGCATGCTGCATGTAAATGTGCTGGGAGATGAAGCAGTCGCCAATGTAACGCTTTTGTTAGAAGCTCTAGAATAAACGGTCAATAGTTTTTCAGTGATACTTAGCGACTGTTAGAGGGCAAACTGTAATTAGGGATTGGAACCTTGACAGACCCGGCGCCAATAAATACCAGCTAATCCTTAAAGGCGGTACATAGGAAATCTAAGGTCCGATCCCGAATAAGATGAAGTACTTCTGAGTTTGTGCTTAAGTCGAAGCGAGGAGCGATACAATGCGCAGAGTGGTTTGTCAACTTGATGAGAAACTGGCCGAGCGGGTTTTTAGGCTGGCATCCGAGATGGGAATCAGCCGCAGCAAATT
>DHDG01000064.1:1790-3528 GCA_002399265.1 Firmicutes bacterium UBA4882
ATGGGAATCAGCCGCAGCAAATTGGTACGCCAGGCGCTGGAAAACCTCATTGAAGAGCACCGGCAGCAACGCGTGGCGCAGATGAAGTCCGGATACAAACAAATGGCGCAGACTAATCTGGATTTGGCGGAAGAAACCATGGCATGCTCAGAAGCAGATTGGGAGTCCTATGAAGTAAAACTGCTGGAGGGCGAATCGGGTTGATTAAGAGGGGCGAGATTTANNGTCATCGGTTCTGAGCAGGGTGGCTTGAGGCCGGTATTGATTATCCAGAATGACATTGGCAATACCTATAGTCCAACAACTATTGTCGCAGCGATTACTTCTCGTATGAAACGAGCCAAGCTGCCAACACATGTCGAAATCAAGAACAGCCAATCGGAACTGGAAAGGGATTCCGTCGTTTTATTGGAACAGATTAGGACTATCGATAAACGCAGACTGCAGGAAAAAATCGCAACCCTGGACGACGAGTGCATGGAACGCGTAAAAAAGGCTCTCGAGATTAGTCTCGGTATCGTCGACATTTGATCAAAGAGATTTGATTATAAAATATAAATGATCAATGGCCGTAGTAGGACGGCCTTTTTTGTACTTTTGGGCTGACAACGGATAGGTCAGTAAGAATGCCTGCGAAAGGATTTGGCGTGTTCAAAGCGAATAACAAGCATTTGGAAGGTGGTATCTTTGAAACCTGTTATTGGAATCACCCCCAGCTGGGAGTTGGTTAGCGGACAGGAGAAGCATACTCTAGCCTGCTTGTATTGGAAAGCTGTTGAAATGGCGGGCGGGCTGCCAGTTTTGTTGCCTTACCTTAATGATGCAAACCTGCTGGAGCTTATCGCAAGAATTGACGGACTGTTACTGTCCGGGGGCGGAGATTTGGAGCCAGGTACGTTTGGAGAGCAGGCGCTTGCCGATGATATCCTAAAGGGGGTCGCCCCAGAGCGTGATCGCGCGGAACTGAATTTATGCAAAGCAGCCGCCCAGGAGCGCATGCCAATGCTCGGCATTTGCCGCGGAGCACAGGTAATGAACGTGGCCTTTGGGGGAACCTTGTATCAGGATATCTCTGTTCAGATCAAGGATAGCGAGGGTCGCAAACTGCACACTCATGCCCAGAAAGAGCCGCGCTGGCAGGCGAGCCATACTGTTAATATTGCGCCTGAAACACTTTTGGCGGCCTGCTACCGGACGGAAAAGGCTGAGGTTAATAGCTTTCACCATCAGTTAGTAAAAGACATTGCTCCGGGATTTATCGCGTCTGCCTATTCGGATGACGGTTTGGTCGAGGCAATCGAGTGTCCGGACTGGCCGTTTGCTCTGGGGGTGCAATGGCATCCCGAATGCATGTGGGAGCGTATGCCGAGTCATCTAGGGACTTTCGTAGCACTGGTTAAATTTGCTGCCGGACACCGGCATCAGTAGCCATGATTATTACGGAACTGACAGAAAGGGGTCTATTAATGAATACTAAGGAGATCCTACAAGCAGCGCTGGATTTGGCCGGCATCTCCGAAACACCCGCGGATTCAGGGGTCCTGGTTGAGGGAGATTCGATTAAGCGACTTTATATGGGTGTAGATGTTGATACGGCCGAATTACTGTTGGCACGCCAGTTAGGGGCGGACGCAGTTTTAGCGCATCATCCGGCTGGCGGAAGCACCCGCGTCGACTTCCATAATGTGATGGAATCCCAAATCGATCATATGGTAAAGGCCGGAGTGCCCATTAATAA
>DHDG01000064.1:3697-4343 GCA_002399265.1 Firmicutes bacterium UBA4882
AAGGCCGGAGTGCCCATTAATAAAGCTCAGAAAGCTTTGAAGGATAAGATGGGCGAGGTTGAGAGACGCGATCATGCCGGCAATTATGACCGGGTTGTGTCGGCGGCGCGTCTGCTGCGCATGCCGCTGGTTGGCATTCACCGGCCGGCAGATATTTTGTCAGAGCAATTGATTCAGGTGCATCTGGAACAGAAACTTGGCAAGAACCCCAAAGCGCGTCTTAAGCACTTACTGGCGGCGCTATCTGAGCTGCCGGAATTTCAGGCGGCAGAAACAAAACCGGCTATCAGGGTCGGTTCAGAAGACGACTTTACGGGCAAAATATGGGTTGCCATGGCAGGCGGCACCAATGGCGGTGTCAAGGTGATCAAAGCCTATTTTGAAGCAGGCATTGGAACGCTGGTAGTGATGCATATGCCTGAGGATGTCCTTAAAGAAGTCCGTGAACAGGGCATTGGCAACGTCGTTGTGGCAGGACATATGGCCAGCGACTCAGTTGGATTGAACATATTAGCGAAAGCATTTGCCGAACGTGGCCTTGAGGTTATCAGAGGGTCAGGGATTGTAACGCCTGGCGCGAGATAACCTAGTATGGGGGTGTCTGGAAAATGAAACGGGTAGTTAGCGTAAGCATCGGTTCATCGAC
>DHDG01000064.1:4513-4876 GCA_002399265.1 Firmicutes bacterium UBA4882
GTTTTGATGTAATGCGTGAGCTTGATGGACAAGTTGATGCTTTTGGGCTAGGCGGTACCAACTTCTATCTCACGGTGGCCGGTCGCAAATATCCGATGAGTAGTGAGCTAAAATTGGCACAGGGTATCCGCACGCCAATTGTTGACGGCAGTAATATAAAAGGCGGCTTTGAAAGCCGGCTGCCGGAATTCCTGGCCAAAGAGACCGGAGTGGATCTGAAAACCAAGAAAGTGTTGCTGATGAGCGCAGTTGATCGCTATGCCCTCGGCGAAGCCCTTGAGAAAACCGGTTGCCAGCTATTAGTGGGTGATTTTTACTTCGCGCTTGGTATTCCGATTGCGCTACGATCACTAACTGCAATCA
>DHDG01000064.1:5044-6206 GCA_002399265.1 Firmicutes bacterium UBA4882
GTTCCGGCAGTACTGCCTTTGGCACTGAAGCTGCCGTTCGGTTCGATTTACCCTACGGGTAAGAAGCAAGAAGAGATTAAGCCAACGCATTTTTCGCGCAAAGCTTTTGACTGGGCTGATGTCATTGCAGGTGACTTTCATTACATCCGGCGCTATATGTCGGAAAACCTGAAAGATAAGGTTATTGTCACTAATACCGTGACACCAGTAGATAAAGAGCTGCTCTCCAAGCGAGGGGCCGCGCTACTGCTCACGGCCAGTCCGGACTTCGAGGGACGTTCATTTGCCACGAACGTTTTGGATGCACTAGTGGTGGCAGTTTCGGGTAAGCGGCCGGAAGAATTAGGTCCGCAGGGTTATCAGGAATATATTACCAAGCTTGATTTACGGCCCAGGTTTGAGCGCCTGTAGTAATATCATATTCCCCCTGACTCATACTAGTAGATCAAGGCTATGTTTGCAGCATAGGCTCGATACTATGAGCGGGGGGAAGCGCGGTGCGTGAGACGCGATCGCGATCGCAGGGTGTACTAATGGCGCGGGATGCTTTATCCGCGGCAGGCTTGATTTTAGTCTTTCTGTTACCGCTGGCAGCCATTTTAATGCCATTTGTCAAACGTGATCCAGTGAAGGTGTTATTTTTTAGCATCCTGGCACAGGCAATTGCCATTATTGCTGCCACTTGGATCATCACCCGGAAAAGGGGTGTGCCTTGGTCAAAGCTTGGCTGGCGCGGAAACGGCCACATGGCTGCGATCGGAATAGGCGTGGGAGTTGCCATTTTTTTGCTTGTTCAGTTGCTGGGCTGGCTGTTCGCAATACAGTCTGGCAGCGGCTCCACGAATGGCTTGTTTGCCGGTGCGATGACCCAGCAACGTTCGCTTTATACCTTGCCAGCATTGCTGTTGGCCTCCGGAATACTGGCGCCGCTGTCGGAAGAACTGTTTTTCCGGGGCGTGCTTTACACCGGTTTGAGCAACAGCTTCGGGTCAGCCATTGGGATTATGGTCAGTTCCGCGATATTCACGGTTTTGCATGGTGATTTCTCTCTGGCGGCGCTGCTGATATTTATCGCGGGCATTGTCTTTGCCTTGTTATATAAAAAGAGCGGTTCCTTAATGGTTCCGATTATCGCCCATGGCGTACACAATTTGCTGACTAC
>DHDG01000064.1:6351-7399 GCA_002399265.1 Firmicutes bacterium UBA4882
ATGGGTTAGTGAGAGGTGAAGGAAGGACTTGCAGCTGAACAGTGAGCGTGAGCGCAAACGTGAGCGGATTACCAATTCAGTCGATGAAACGCGCTGTCTGGCCAGCCAGTTTGGGAAAATTGCCGAACCCGGATCTATTTTTCTGCTCTGCGGGGATCTAGGTACCGGCAAAACGGCGTTTGCCCAAGGGTTAGGCGCTGGTTTGGGGGTCGAGGGATCGATCAGCAGTCCTTCGTTTAGCCTGCTGAAAGAGTATTCTTCCGGCCGGCTGCCCTTTTTTCACGCTGATTTATATCGGGTCGGCGCGGCCGCCCTCGCAGATATCGGACTGGAGGATGTCATCAACTGCGGAGTAATCGCCGTAGAATGGGCAGACCTGGCCCCTCTCGAGTACTTTGAAGAGTACTTGCTGATCAGGTTTACCGGACTGGGACCGGAATCACGGAAGTTGACATTTGAGCCGGTCGGCGGCATGGGCGAGCGACTCTTGGAGGCGGTTTTGGGTACATGAGAATACTGGCTGTCGATTCCTCTTCGATGACGGGAAGCGTGGCAATCCTTGAAGATGATCGTCTAATCGCAGAATGCGCTCTCAGTTTGCAGCGCACACATTCAGAACGGCTCATGCCTGCCATTGACTGGTTATTTAACCAAAGCGGTCTGAGCGTTGACCAGATTGATCTGTTCGCCGCTAGTACCGGGCCGGGTTCATTCACTGGTCTCAGAATCGGATTGGGTACTGTGAAAGGGTTGGCTTTTGCTTTGCATAAGCCGGCGATTGGCGTTTCAACACTGATGGGCCTGGCAGCAGGTGTGTCGGCTTGGAACGGATCCCTAATTACATTAATGGATGCCCGGCATGATCACGTTTTCGTGGCTGGATTTCATCTGGCTGGCGATGGACGGATGCCGGAATACACCGCCAAAGAGGCTTACTGCCCTGTTTCCGAGTTGCGTAATGCGCTTGGCCAATTAGAGCAGCCGTTCCTTTTCGTCGGTGACGGCGCAATTACTTATCAAGAGCAGATCCGGACAAGCTTTCCGGAAT
>DHDG01000064.1:7558-8244 GCA_002399265.1 Firmicutes bacterium UBA4882
CGGACAAGCTTTCCGGAATCGGGCTTTGGGAATCGGGCGGCAGCGGCTGTCCGTGCAGGAGATATTGGTCGGGTCGCTTTGTGGCGCTGGAGCAATGATCTTGAAACTGATCCAGAGCAACTGACCCCGAATTATCTGCGCCTTTCTGAAGCTGAAATCAAACTGGAAATGAAGGATGAAGCCTGTGGAGCCGATGAGCATTAGAAAAATGGAATTGTCCGACCTTGATCGGGTGATGGAGATTGAGCAGCAATCCTATACCTTACCATGGAGTTATACCTCATATGTCTATGAATTGGTTGAAAACAGTCGCGCACTATATATTGTGGCGGAGCTTGGGACGGAATTGGTCGGCTACTGTGGGATGTGGATCATCTTTGACGAAGGCCATATTACTACGGTAGCGGTGGATCCAGGTCATCGGCGCCAGGGAGTTGGCCGCCATTTGATTGAGTCCTTGATTCAAATGGGCGCGGCTCAAGGCGTGAAAAGGTTTACTTTGGAAGTCAGGGTGAGCAACTACAATGCTCAATCTTTATATAAAGCGATGGGTTTTCAGTCGGTGGGTATCAGAAAAGGCTATTATAGCGATAATGGGGAAGACGCCTACATTATGTGGTGGGAACCGGCAGACGAGGTGATTTCGTTTTCATGAGCACATACACTCTGGGTGTCGAGACTTCCTG
>DHDG01000064.1:8434-29222 GCA_002399265.1 Firmicutes bacterium UBA4882
ATTATCGCTTCGCAGATCGATTGCCATAAGCCCTTTGGGGGCGTTGTGCCCGAAATAGCCTCCCGAAAACACTTGGCCAATGTATTGCCGGTCATCCAGAAGGCTTTAGACACAGCGGGCCTGACTCTTTCAGAGATTGATCAGATCGCAGTAACCTGCGGCCCGGGATTAGTCGGAGCCCTTTTGGTTGGCGTAACTACCGCCAAAGCAATTGCCTATGCCCGTAAACTGCCGCTTATACCGGTTAATCATATTGAAGGCCATATCTTCGCCAATATGTTGGGACGGGATGCCGTGTCCACTCCTTTTTTGTGCCTGACAGTTTCGGGAGGGCATACCGATTTGCTACTCGTCCACAAATCAGGCGAGTATCTGCATCTGGGTGGTACCAGAGACGACGCGGCTGGCGAGAGCCTTGACAAAGTAGCGCGGGTACTAGGGTTAGGCTATCCGGGTGGACCGGCAATAGAGCAGGCTGCATTGGCGGGCGATCCCAGTGCTTTCGATTTCCCGGCGGTACTCAGCGGACAAAAGACTTATGATTTCAGCTTCAGCGGCTTGAAAACGGCCGCTATTAATCTGATTAACCACTATCGGCAGGTAGGTCAGGAAATTCCGATTGCCAATCTGGCGGCCGCCTTTCAAAAGGCAGTCGTCGATCAGCTGATTGACCGGACCGACAAGGCTCTGCATGAATATTCGCCGGCAGCGCTGTTATTGTCCGGTGGCGTAGCAGCCAATGGGACATTACGGCAAGAAATTGTCAGACTGGCCGAACGTTGCGGCATCGAGTATTATATTCCAGAGCGGGTGCTTTGTACTGACAATGCTGCCATGATCGCTTCTGCAGGTTATCACCGCTCTCAGATGCCAGGTTTTGAAGCAGCTGATCTGACACTGAACGCCTATCCGGATCTGCCAATTTCCGGTCTAATACGGCGGCGCTAACAGACACCCTCTGTGGATAACTATTTAGTCCCCGCATTGTCGCGCATAATCAAATGTTAACCAATAACAACCCATCTAGCTGGGCTTATGATGAGTTCCGGCGATTTATCCCCTGCGACCGCCGTAGAAATGTGGATAAAGTTGTGGACTGTGTGGAGAAAACCGCCGAACTCTGCGACATATAAACGTTTTATCGAAAGAGTTGCCAAAGCACGTGAAAATGCAGGAAAAAGCGGTTGTCTGTGGAAATATAGCAAAATGTTTAGCTTGTACTATTTCTTACCGCTTTAGATGGGAAGGAGTGATCAGCTAGTGAAACGAATATTGCTATCAGTATTATCAGCTGCGGTAATGCTCTGCTTGTTTGCCGGAATTGCCGCGGCGGCACCATCTGTTTCCAGACCAGCTTCCATGGGCGGAGCGTTTGTTGCTATTGCTGATGACGCCAGCTTAAGTCTATATAATCCTGCCGGAATTCCCCAACTTAAATTCGGGATGGCTCTAGCCCCGTCTTTTCAAGGTGATCTTGGAGTTCTAGCCAGTGTGATTAGAAATTTGTCTGGTGTTGACTGGGCTAATCAGAAAATGGCCGATATCAACACCATTGGTACTTATCTCAATAATGCGGTGGGTAATGACCCCTTGCTGCTTGCACCAGGCTTCTATTTTGGCCTGACTTCCCGTTGGGTGGGGCTTTCCACCTCTGCAGACGCGTACACGGATTTGCAGATCGTTTCTGGGACGGCAGCTTCCGAACATGTGCCGGTGGGTACAGTCTCTTTGGACGCTGCCGCTACGGTAACGACCGGGTTTAAAATTGATCTGGATTCATCGCTGGACTGGATTTCCTTTGGCGTTAATGTTAACGCTGGCTACCTTTGGGAAATGACCACGGCGTATGATTCAACTACCACGATTTTCGATACAGAGTTATGCAATGGTACGGCAGTTTCTCTGGATTTAGGCATTCTGACCAAGATTGGGACTTCGGTAAAGGTCGGGGCGGTTGTCAACGATCTGTTATGGTTCCCGATCACCAGTAAAAGAACTTTATACAGTAAGGACCTTACTACCGGGATCGTCCTGGATGAGGGGACCATTGATGATTCATGGTCAGCATTAAGACCCGTTTTGGCTTTGGATCTGGGTGTCGCCTTTGCTCCTCCTGATAGCGGTATGACATTGGCCGCTGATCTTCATGGCATTGAGTTTACCAGGGATAACAAGGTGCCATTCAGTATTCGCTTCGGATTTGAACAGGTCTATAAACCGGTTGCGTTCAGGTTTGGTGCGGCATTTCGGGAAAAGACAAGTTACTATGCGGTCGATTTATCCGGTGGAATTGGCTTGGTACTAAGTTGGTTCAATATGGATTTGAATCTGGTTTACACCAGGAACGAGCCGCTGAACCTCGGTTTCTCAATGGGGCTGTTGTTTTAACGAATGGGTAGCGAAATTGATGAACTGACTCAAAATCCAGAATTAGTCATTTCGGAGTCCGGGCTCATGATCAGAGTGACCGCCGTTTCGACGGCGGTCTTTTATGAGAATCAATCTTTAAATGTAGGTCATCCATCAGGTGATGTACGTTCATCAATCAGGCTGGAGAGAGGGTGCAGTCTTGCCAACATTAAGGAAAAGGAACGCTATCCCAGGAAGTAAGCCCGAATGCGATCCCGGACGTAAGCCAGGGCGCAGGCCCGGACGCAGATCCGGACGTAAAGGCCTCATACTTTTGGTAGTGCTGCTGCTAATAGCTGTCCTGGTATTGTCGGCCTATTTGTGGCTGAAAAACAGTCCGTTTGCGTCTTACGAGGGAGTCAACATCCTGGTGCTGGGCACAGATATTAATCTGGAATCAGATACGGACGAGTCAGAGTCGGTGAAGGATGTTCGGACCGATACAATAGTAGTGATCGGAATCCGCAATAACGGAACTTCTGTGGCGGCGCTCTCTGTGCCGCGTGATACACTTGTAGAAGTCCCCGGACATGGAGTGACCCGGGTTAATGCAGCGCATATGGAGGGCGGCGTGGATCTGACTATCGAGACGCTGGAAGGCTTTTTGGATGTTCCGCTGCAATATTATGCCAAAACTAACTTCGCGGGATTTGCTGGCTTAATAGACTTCTTCGGCGGTATAATGGTTGATGTCGAACGCGATATGAAATATACTGATTATTCGCAGGGGTTGTTTATTGATCTGGAGCAAGGTTATCAGCATCTAAATGGTGATCAGGCTTTGCAGTACGCCAGATTTCGCAATGACCGCATGGGCGACATTGGCAGAGTGGCGCGGCAGCAGAAAGTGCTAAAGGCTTTAGCCAAAGAGGCGCTGACCTTCAAGAACATCCTGAAATGGCCGCAAGCGTACCGTATGATTAAGGAATACTCAGCCACTAATCTAACGCTGGGTGACATTATACGGCTGGGTTGGAGCCTGAAGAATTTTAACTTTGAGGACTTTAATCTTGTGACCTTGCCCGGAGAGTTTTACGGAGTGTACTGGCGGGCACACATGGAGGCAGTGACAGAGACTGTTCGCGAGACATTGGCACCGCTACACTAGCGCTGGGCGCACAACAGACGCAGTTATTATGATGGCAAGGCAGGGATTTTGTTGAGAGCTGACGTAATTTTGTTTGCTTCGGGAAGCAATGGGAAAGAATTGCAGAATAAAGCGGCGGTTGTTATTGATGTATTACGTGCCAGTACCACGATAATCACAGCGCTGACCAATGGGTGTCAGGCAATCATACCAGCTATTGATGTCACTGAAGCCGGTGAACTGGCGCGCAGGCTGGGCGGCAATTGTGTGCTGGGCGGAGAACGCAATGCTCAGAAGATTGAAGGTTTTCAGCTGGGCAATTCTCCGCTAGAATACACCACAGAAGCTGTGGGTGGTCAGACGATAGTGCTGACAACCACGAATGGCACTAAAGCGATCCGAATGACTTCCGGGGCGAGTCAAGTCCTGGTGGCCTCGTTTGCCAATATTGAAGCCATTGTAAAGCAGCTGGCAGCTCAAGATATGGACGTGAGTCTGATCTGTGCTGGACGCAATGGCGGTTTTTCGTTTGAAGACACTGCTTGCGCTGGCGCCATAATCGAAGCCTTGAAGCCTGATTATCTGACGGACTCTGCCAGAATGGCACATATCATCTATAAGAGCGGAGCCTGCAACTCGGAAGCGCTGATAGCTGTTTCCGAGCACGCCGAGTACCTTAAGTCCATCGGTCTTGAGGCTGATATTGAGTTTTGCGCCAGGATGAATTGGACGGAGATCATTCCCGTCTTTCAGGACAGCCGTCTGGTAGTGCTGCGTTAGCAAATTAAAAGCGCGGCTAGTCAGTAAAGAAAAAAACTAAAAGCGGAGCTAGTCAGGAATCACCTGAGAAGCTCCGCTTAATTTTTGTGCAACTCGTGTTACCCGTACTCCGCTTAGAACCTCAGAACAGCCAGGAGGCTGTCGCATAGTGCATACCACTCTCGGTCGCAGTCTGCGCAGACAGATATGCGTAATCAACTGTTAGGGCAGAGGTTTCACTGAATGGAATCGTCAGTCCCAGGCCAGCCGTAAACTTACTGTGGTAAAGTCCCGCCCTGAAAGCGATGTAATCGTTAAAGCGCAACTCGCCGCCCAATTCGCTGACTTTAAGCACATTATTAATCGACTGTGGCATCTCAGTCATATCCCAAGCCAGAGTAAGATAAGGTGGCAACATGAAAGCTACGCCCCAACGCATGCCGAACGGGAAACGGATCGGATTTTCAATGATTTCATACGGTTCCTGTCCCTCAAATTCTTCAAAGGCCAGTTTTTTGCGGTTAATGTCGTGCGCTGCAAAGCCCATGGCAAATTGGGGTACAGGCTGATACAGAATTCCGGCATCCAGGCCAAGGTGCAGAAATTGATAATGAGCTTTAGTGAGCGTCAGTATTTCGACACCGTTGACGGTCTCTTTCACAATAAAGGGCTTATCAGTGTTGTACAGCCCGACTCGAATTGTGCCCCCAACGGAGAACCCGGGCAAGATTTCATAGCCTAATGAATAGCCTGCCGATGTATCTTGACCAACGATCAGAACAGGTGTGCCTTGCCAATCGAAAGTAGGCCAGGTTATCATTTCTGTCCGGTAGGCAAAAATGCCGTAGGCCAACCCGCTTTCAGAATTCGGACTGGCAAAGCCAAGATAGGGAAGAAGCGTTGGTATTTCCGGTTCAGTTGACCCAAAGAAAGCAGGCGGTAATGCGGCCGGGAGTGCCAACGGAGTGGCCGATAAAAAAACCGGCGCGTATTCAAATGTTAATTGAGGCGCTGCCAATGTAATCAGTGCAGCTGGATTAACATAGGCGGCTCCGGCATCATTGACGATTGCCACACAGGCACCGCCCATAGCCAGAGACCGTGCACTGATAGCGGCAGCTGCAGGGGTACAGGCGGCAAATAGCAGCAACAAGGCTATAGAGATAGCGCTAACTGTTTTTTGTTTCAATTGGAATCGCCTCCGCATTTCGAGTTAGGACGCTGCCGCCGCGTTATGACTAAAGCTGATGGATGTTCAGAATTCGGTTCGGCTTGACTTGGCGGCTTTATGTATGTAAACATTCGTCTGAAACTGGCAAAATCCTTCATTTTAGGTTGTCTTTGGTCAAGCGAAAGAGATAACCCAAAGCAAAAGGATTAGGAAGAAATGAGGAGCAAAATAAGATAAATTAGGGAACAACACCGCTGAAGGCCAATGGCGGCGATAAATGCCCACTGTTAGGAATTGATTGCAATGGGCATACTCAGGTATTATAAGAGTTGTGATTAGCACTCATTTTCGGCGAGTGCTAATAAGGTCACAAGGCAAAATGCTTGAACACTTGAATATTTTGGAGGAGGGTGGCACATGGGTATTAAACCATTAGGAGAAAGGCTCGTTATCAAATTGGTGGAACGCGAAGAGAAAACCAAGGGCGGAATTGTCCTCCCAGATACAGCCAAAGAAAAGCCCCAGATCGGTGAAGTGTTGTCCGTTGGCAGCGGCAAATTGCTTGAGAACGGTCAGCGTCTGACACCGGAAGTCAAAAAGGGTGATCATGTCTTATTCGCAAAGTACAGCGGAACTGAAGTCAAAATAAACGGAGAAGAGTATCTCGTCTTGAAAGAGTCCGACATTTTGGCGATCGTTCAAGACTGATAAGGAGGGCAATTAGATGGCGAAAATACTTAAATATGATGAAGAAGCCCGGCGCTCGCTGGAACGCGGTGTAAATGCGCTGGCTGATACCGTTAAGACGACTCTGGGACCAAAAGGCCGCAATGTCGTTCTGGAGAAGAAATTTGGTTCACCGACAATCACCAATGATGGCGTAACAATCGCCCGTGAAATTGAGCTCGAAGATCCGTTTGAGAACATGGGTGCGCAGTTGGTCAAAGAGGTTGCCACCAAGACCAATGACATTGCAGGTGATGGCACCACCACTGCCACACTGCTTGCTCAGGCAATGATCCGCGAAGGCTTGAGAAACGTCGCCGCCGGTGCCAACCCGATGATCATTAAAAAAGGCATCGAACTGGCTGTCGAAAAGATTGTCGACGAAATTAAGAAAGTCAGCAAATCCGTTGATACCAAACAAGAGATCGCAAACGTGGCCGCAAACTCCTCGGCTGATACCGGGATTGGCGAAATCATTGCCGATGCCATGGATAAAGTCGGTAAAGACGGCGTTATCACAGTGGAAGAAAGCCAAACGATGGGAACGACCTTTGAAACCGTTGAAGGTATGCAGTTTGATCGCGGCTATCTTTCTCACTATATGGTTACAGATGCAGAGCGTATGGAAGCAGTGCTCGATGATCCATACATTTTGATTACTGATCGCAAGATTAACGTGATCCAGGATATGGTTCCGGTACTTGAGAAAGTAATGCAGCGCGGCAAGCCCTTGTTAATGATCGCAGAGGATATCGAGGGCGAGGCTCTGGCTACATTAATCGTTAATAAACTGCGCGGTACGATTAACTGTGTGGCTGTCAAAGCCCCAGGCTTTGGCGATCGTCGTAAAGCCATGCTGAGCGATATCGCCGTCATAACCGGCGGACAGGTCGTTTCCGAAGAGCTTGGCTTCAAACTGGAAAATGCCACTCTGGAAATGCTGGGCCAAGCCGACCAGGTCAAAGTCACGAAAGATGAAACCACTGTTGTCGGCGGCAAAGGCGAATCCCATGAGATTAAGATGCGGATCGCGCAAATTCGCGCTCAGATTGAAGAGACCACCTCAGACTATGATCGCGAGAAGCTTCAGGAGCGTTTGGCCAAACTGGCTGGCGGTGTGGCCGTCATTCGTGTTGGCGCCGCTACCGAAACCGAGTTAAAAGAAAAGAAACACCGCATTGAAGATGCATTATCCGCAACGCGCGCAGCTGTCGAGGAAGGTATTGTGCCCGGTGGCGGAATTACCTTACTGCAGCTCTCTCCGAAACTTGACGAAATCAAGGTTGAGGGCGATGTGCTCACCGGTGTCAATATTGTGCGCCGCGCACTGGAAGAGCCGGTACGGCAAATTGCTTTGAATGCTGGTGTTGAAGGCTCGGTGGTTGTTGAGAAGACTAAAACACTTGAGTTTGGCATGGGCTATGATGCCCTGAACGGCAAATACACCAGGATGGTAGACGCTGGCATTGTCGATCCCGCGAAAGTCACCCGCTCAGCCATGCAAAATGCCGCTTCGATTGCTGCCATGCTGTTGACAACCGAATGTCTGGTTGCCGATAAGCCGGAGGAGAAAGCAGCGGCTCCCGCAATGCCGGGTGGTGGCGGCATGCCGATGATGTAAGCTAAGCCAATCTAAAATCGATATAACGTGTAGTGCGTAGGAGAGGCTGTTTCGGAACAGCCTCTCGCTTTTCCGGCACGGATATCGCAATATAGAGAATATTATAATAGAAACACAATACAAGAACAGGGCAAGTGAATAGTCGAATTCTTATTGACAGATTCACATAATTTCTATACTATTTGAATGTAAGCCGCGAATTACGAACTACGAACCACGAACCGTGGATCCAGTTGATTGACCCATGGGATATGGTGATCGGGGGGCGACGAAAATAGGTGTTGAAATTACTGAGATCTTGATCACAAGAGACGAAATTGATAGTAAAGTAGCCGAGCTTGGCCGCACGTTAACGCGCGACTATAAAGGGAAGAGCCTTCTTTGTGTGGGAATCCTCAAAGGGGCTTTTGTCTTTTTGTCGGACTTAATCAGAAAACTAAATTTGCCGGATATGTCGGTGGATTTCATGGCGGTATCAAGCTATGGCGCGGCCACGCATACTTCCGGTGTCGTCCAAATCATGAAAGACCTGAATCAGAGCGTTACGGGGCGGCATGTTCTCATTGTCGAAGACATTGTGGATAGCGGATTAACGCTTAAATATCTGCTCGAGAATATCCGTTCCCGGCAGCCGGCCAGTGTTAAAGTATGTACTCTCGTGGACAAGCCTGCCAGAAGGAAAGTAGAGATCGAACCAGATTACAATGGCTTTGAAATCGCGGACCGTTTTATTGTGGGCTATGGCTTAGATTATAATGAGCAGTTTCGGCAATTGCCTTATATAGGCGTGTTGCGGATTAAGGATAATTGAGTTGCAGTATTTTGGCGGCAGCAGGGTATTTGCTGGTGCCGCGGCAAACTGCACGATGGAGGTGTCAGCCTGGCTTATTGATGTCCGGAAAGAAAAACTACATGAATAGTCGAGGAGGGCTTTGATTTGCTGGAAAAACTGTTTAAGCTTAAGGAAAATGGGACAACCGTCAAAACAGAGATCTTTGCGGGACTGGTTTCGTTCATGACAATGGCCTACATCATATTTGTCAACCCAGGCATTTTGTCCGCAGCGGGTATGGACTTTCAGGCAGTGACTGTGGCAACATGTCTGGCGGCCGGTTTATCAACACTGATTATGGCCTTGCTGAGCAATTACCCGTTCACAATGGCAGCCGGAATGGGCTTGAACGGAGTAGTGGCTTTTAGTCTGGTACTCAGCGAAGGGCTTACCTGGCAAGCAGCCATGGGCGTAGTATTCCTTGAAGGTATCATTATTACCATCCTTGTGCTGACCAACATCAGAGAATGGATCATGGATGCTATTCCAATCAACCTGAAACGCGCTATTGGAGTCGGCATCGGATTGTTTATTGCGTTTCTTGGTCTAAAGAATGCCGGCTTTGTGGTCAGCTCCGACGCTACATTAATTAGCCGCGGAATTTTCAACGTGCAGGCGATTGTAGCAGCTCTGGGTCTGATTGTCACAGCAGTTTTAATGGCCCGGCGTGTCAAAGGCGCCATTCTGTTTGGTATCATTCTGACGACGGTGTTCGCTTACCTCTCAGACGTAATAATCCAGCCGGATCAGTTGCTGGTGACTTTGCCGAAAGCCGGAGAAATCTTTAGGCTGCCCCAAGCCCAGGATTTCTCGACTATTTTCAAGCTTGATATCGCGGGGGCCTTTAAGGCCAGCCTGGTTCTGTGGGTCTTCTCGTTATTGATTACCGACTTTTTTGATACGATGGGAACGGTTGTTGCTGTTGGCGGGAAAGCTGGTTATCTGGACAAAAACGGCAAACTGCCCCGGATGAACAAGGTATTGCTTGCTGACTCTTTAGGTGCCGTGATTGGCGGTCTGTTTGGCTGTTCCTCCAATACCACCTATGTTGAAAGCGCTTCCGGCGTTGCCGAAGGCGGCCGTACCGGTTTGACCGGTGTGGTAGTGGCGCTTTTGTTCTTCGTCTCAATTTTCCTGGCACCCTTGGTTGGCATTGTCCCGGGTGTGGCCACCGCGCCGGCGCTTATTATTGTCGGTTATCTAATGATGGGCGTTGTTAAGGATATTGATTGGGACAAGATGGATGAAGCGTTTCCTGCTTTCCTGACCATTCTCGTTATTCCGATGACCGGTGATATTTCCTGGGGTATCGGTTTTGGATTTATCACATATGTGCTGCTGAAAATGTTCCAGGGCAAATTCAAGGAAGTCCATCCGTTGATGTATGTCACTGCGCTGTTGTTCCTGATTCATTTCGCACTTACGACCGTCAAGGCACTGGGACTGATCTAGTAGAAACAATTCCCTTATCCCGGACAGAATTTACTTCAATATCTGTCACAAAAAATCGGCGTTGCGTTATGCGGGGGTATTCCAAATAGTGGATGCCCCCGCTTCGCTATTTCTGATGCATTCCCGTTTGTCTCCAGAAGGGATTCTGGCCGCCACGGGGAAAATTCATTGAGGCGGTTTTTAAGCTAAATGGATGCTAAGGCAGTTTTTGCGTGAATGGGTGGTTGAAATGCTGGCGCAGTTATTCGAAGGAAGCACCTATCAGATTTTGGCCTTATTTGTTGACTTGATACTGGTCACGATCGTCCTCTATCGTGTGCTCAGCATCTTTGCAGGCACGCGCGCGATCGCCGTAATCAACGGTCTGATCATGATTATTGCCATTTCTGTGGTGGCGCGGATGTTGGGACTGTCGACTTTATATTGGCTGTTACAAAAAGGCCTTACAGCGGTAACGGTCGCCTTGCCGATTGTCTTCCAACCGGAGCTGCGCAGGGGCCTGGAAAGGCTCGGAGCTTATAAAGGGCTGGCACACTGGTTGCCGTGGATACAGCCCAAAGCCGAAAAAGTGCCAGCCGAGCACATTGCCGAAGCCGCTTTCCGGATGCAGCGGCAGCACATTGGCGCCTTAATGGTTTTAAGAGGCCAGATGCCCTTAGCAGATATTGTGGATACCGGTATTCAACTGGATGCCAAAATCACTACCGAACTCATATGTCAAGTGTTTGTGCCTAATTCGCCACTACATGACGGGGCGGCAATCATATCCGAAAGCCGAATTGTAGCGGCAGCCTGTTTGCTACCTCTCTCTGATAATAACAAGATCGACAAGAATTTTGGCACCAGGCATCGAGCTGCTCTGGGCCTTTCGGAAGTGTCGGATGCTTTAGTAATAGTGGTTTCTGAAGAGACTGGACGGGTTTCGCTGGCCAAAGGCGGAGAACTGCAGCGAATCCAGAGCTCTGCTGAGCTTGTTGAAAAGCTGGGCGGTATTATTGACAAAGGAGATCCGGGTGATCCGCACAAGGTTCAGGCGCCGCTTGCATGGCCAAAATGGTGGCGGTTCTTTGGAGGTGACGGCAGGTGAAATTGCGTGACTTGGCGAAATGGCTCCAAAAGTGTGTTTGTCACAGGTTGCCCCTCAAGATCATCGCGTTTGTGCTGGCGGTATTGCTTTTCTTTGCGGCGAATGCTGAACGGGAGGCCCAGAGAGAAAGTGAAACGATCAGTCGCGCTATCCTGGTGGACTTGGTCAGTATAAACCAGGAACAAGGGTATGCCCCGCTCAATATGCCAAAGAGAGTGGAAGTTTTGGCGCAGACTCCCATAGGCGCAACGATCCCTGCTGAGCTGAAAGCGTCGGTGAATCTTCACGGGCGCAAGACTGGAGAATATACTATTCCTGTACATGCGAATCTGCCCAAAGGCTGGAAGCTCTTGGAGGTTAGGCCACAGGTAGTCAGCATCAAAATTGAGCCAATTGAATCGCGCAGTTTTATTGCTACGCTGATCGTCCCTGAAGGTGGCCGGATGGAAAGTCCGATACCGCTGCAATGCAATGTTCAGGGACCGTCCAGTACTGTGAAGCAAGTACGCGCCGTCACCGGGTTTGTGAATAATGAAAATGCGGGTCCCGCTGATGTAAGACTAATACCGGTGGATCGTGACGGGTTGCCGGTGCCCGGCGCGGCAGTTTTTCCTGAGTGGGTGCGGATTGACACATTTGGAGCCCAGGAGAGCTCATTAGAACAAGCCGAAGATTAAGTGACAAATAATTAATACTTTGTGATTGCGGGGAGAAAGCATGGCAAGGTTGTTTGGTACTGATGGGGTGCGCGGCGTTGCCAACAGCGAGCTGACGGCAGAACTGGCACTCAATCTTGGCAGGTCGGCTGCCGGAGTCTTTGCAGAGAATTCGTCAGACTCGGCCACTCCTGGAAAGCCTCGGTTTGTCATTGGTAAAGATACGAGAATTTCGGGAGATATGCTGGAGTCAGCTCTGGCGGCCGGACTAATGTCTGCGGGTGTCGATGTGATCAGGATTGGTATTTTGCCAACTCCGGCGGTAGCCTATTTGATACGGCATTTAAACGCCGATGGTGGTGCAATGATTTCAGCTTCCCACAATCCGGTCCCTGACAACGGCATTAAATTCTTCGATGCCGACGGGTTTAAACTGACTGATGCCGTGGAGGATGAGATTGAAGCACGCATAGCGCGGCATGAATTTTCCGTTCCTGTTGGAACAGCGGTCGGCAAAAGCACTGATTTTGGCGATGCCTGGCGGGATTATGCTAATTACCTCAGCAGTATTGTGACGACAGGGTTAGAAGGCATCAAGGTTGTAGTTGATACTGCCTTTGGCGCCTCCTGGCAAGTGGCTCCGGAGGTACTTGCCAGGCTGGGGGCCGAAGTGTATGCGATTAATAATCAGGCTGACGGTGCCTTTATCAACGTCAACTGCGGCTCAACTAATCCGCAGCAATTAGGAGACGAAGTGCTGAATCGAGGCGCATCCGTTGGCGTGGCATATGACGGGGATGCTGATCGGGCTATTCTTGTCGATGAAAACGGAGTAATTGTTAATGGTGATCAAATATTGGCCATTTGTGGACTCGATATGCTGAAGAAAGGTACTCTGCCTGGAAAGACTGTCGCAGCCACTGTCTATAGCAATCTTGGACTAATCGAAGCTTTTCGTAAGCGCGGCGGCGAAGTAGTTGTAACTCCCAATGGTGATCGGTATGTACTGGAGGCCATGCGCCAAAAAGGGCTGGCGCTTGGCGGAGAACAGTCCGGGCATATTATTTTCCTGCAGCATAATACGACCGGTGACGGTGTCCTGGCCTCGCTGAAGGTGCTTGGCATTATGGCCGAAACTGGAATACCGCTGTCGCTGCTTGCCAAACAGATGGAGGCCTACCCTCAGGTTAATCGGGGGGTACGGGTGGCACGCAAGGGCGATTTGGAGTCTTCGCAGGCTATCAGGCAGGTCGTGAAGCATGCTGAGGAGCGGCTGGGCAACCGGGGTCGCATCTTTGTGCGGGCTTCGGGAACAGAGCCGCTGGTGCGGGTAATGGTAGAAGCCCCGGAAGCCGATTTGATTGAGACGCTGGCACAGGAAGTTTGCGCAGTAATTGAAAAAGAATTGGGTTAGGAAAGAAACAGGCTGATCCGATTAATACAGACACGTCCGGTTGAGCTGGGCGTGTTTTTGCATTGGTGCCAAATTATATTGCGAATATTTATTGCAGAAGCACGTAAAAGTGTTATAATAAAAACGAACAAAACCGATTAAAAACGGAATATAATGAAGGGAAATGAGCCATGTTTGCTGTTGAAAGACGCGAGAAAATACAGGAAATGCTTCAGCAGCAAGGACGCGTATCAGTCGCGGAACTTTCGGAAGTTTTCGGGGTATCCGATGATACCATTCGCCTCGACCTGAAGCATCTCGAAGAACATCGCCTGCTAATCAGGACGCATGGCGGCGCTCTGCCAGTCAAGAAGGTCAGTCATTCTACGCCTTATGGACAGCGCCTGAACCTGGAGGCTGAGGAAAAGGTTGCCATTGCGCAGATAGCAGTGCAGCTGGTTCAACCTGGGGATACCATACTCTTGGAGGGATCGACGACGACCCGGCCAATGGCGGACTTTTTGCCTGAAAATGCCGGTCTTACGGTCGTCACCAATTCACCTGGTATTGCCAATGCAGTCATTGTCAGAGAAGGCATCGCAGTAATCCTGCTTGGAGGAAAGCTCGATAAAGATGCCCAGGTGGCGGTTGGCCCCATTGTCATTGAGCAGATTGCCAGAATGCGGGTTGATCGGGCCTTTTTCAGTACCTCGGGATTTCTGTATAACCGGGGCGCGACTTCTGCCAGTATCGAGGATGCCTTTATGAAAAAAGCCTTTGTCGCAGCCGCCAAACAGCGAGTTCTGTTGGTTACCGGTGCCAAATTCGGGCAGGAAGGTCTGATGCTGTCACTGCCCCTCTCTGATATTGATACTGTTGTCTGCGGCTCGGGAGCCACTGACAGTGAGCTGAATTCGCTAATAGAGAATGGGATCAAGGTACTAAAGTCTGAGTGGAATCCAAGTAGCGAGTAGGTGGCGATAGTGGTTTCCAGTGTTATGTTGATTTGGATTTAAGACAGGCTAACGACTGGAGGAAAAGTAATGTGCGGAATAGTAGGTTATGTAGGTAATGCTCAGGCCTATCCCATACTGATCGAAGGATTACGTAGTTTGGAATATCGCGGCTATGATTCCGCCGGAGTCGCTATCCATCAGGGAAACCGATTAGTAATTCATAAACAGGCCGGTCGTCTAAATGAGCTGGCTCAGGCATTGGCGCAAGAAGATGTTTCGGGAACAACCGCAATCGGACATACCCGCTGGGCCACCCATGGGAAGCCCTCCGATCGTAATGCACATCCACACTCGGACTGTACTGGTCAAATCGTGGCAGTGCATAATGGTATCATTGAAAATTATCTGGCCTTAAAAGAATGGCTACAGGAGCAAGGTCATATTTTTAATTCCGAGACAGATACTGAAGTAATTCCGCATTTGATCGAACATTTTTATCATGGGGATCTGTTGGAAGCTATGAGGGATGTCACCCGTAGACTGAAAGGCTCTTATGCACTGGCTGTGTTGCATCGGGATCATCCGGATGAAATTGTGGCTGTGCGCAAAGACAGTCCGCTAGTGGTGGGTCTCGCTGACGGGCAGAACTTCCTGGCTTCCGATATCCCGGCAATTCTGGAGCATACGCGGGCCGTCTATATTCTCAATGACGGTGAATTGGTATTGCTCACTGCGCAAAATGTCAAAGTTTTTGACGAACAGGGCTGCGAAAAGGTGAAAGAAGTTTTCAAGGTGGACTGGGATCCAATCATGGCGCAGAAAAATGGGTATGAAGATTTCATGCTGAAAGAGATTCATGAACAACCATCCGCGATCCGCCGTACACTGGGTGATCACATTACCGCAGACGGGCGGATTAAGTTGGATGAAGTGCGCCTGACTCCGGCGGCAATCAAATCATTGGCCAAAATTAATGTTGTTGCCTGCGGAACAGCGTACCATGCGGGTCTGGTAGGCAAAAGCCTGCTGGAGAAGCTGGTCCGTATTCCTGTCGAGGCAGACTTAGCTTCCGAGTTCAGATATAAAGACCCGGTGATTGGGCCAGACACGCTGACGATTGTGATCAGTCAGTCCGGAGAAACGGCTGATACATTGGCAGCATTGCGCGAATCTCGCAAATTGGGTTCGCGGGTTTTGGCAATTACGAATGTGGTAGGTAGTTCCGTTGCCCGGGAAGCTGATGATGTTATTATGACCTTGGCTGGCCCTGAAATTGCCGTAGCGTCAACCAAAGCCTATATGACCCAGTTAGTGGCGTTGTATATCTTGACCTTGTTTTTGGCTCAGGAACGTGGCACTTTGGCAAAAGAGCGTATTCGGTTTTTGGCTGAGGAGCTGAGGCAGCTACCTGAGACAGTGGAGAAAGCACTGACCACTGAACCACGCATTAAGGAACTTGCCCGGGATTTTCAGCAGTGTGAGGATATTTTCTTTATCGGACGCGGATTGGATTTTGCAGTTTCTTTGGAAGGCGCGCTGAAGCTGAAAGAAATCTCTTACATCCATGCTGAAGCGTATGCGGCAGGGGAACTGAAGCATGGCACGCTGGCGCTAATTGTGAAGGGCGTGCCGGTATTTGCGCTTGCCACGCAACCCGAGCTGTATGAGAAAATGCTGTCCAATATCAAAGAAGTAAAGGCCCGCGAAGCAACGGTAGTGGCAGTTGTGCCTACTGGGGATCACGGTACTGCCAAATCAGTTGACTTTGTGATGCATATACCTAAAACGGATCCTTTGCTGGAACCTGTGCTAGCGGTAGTTCCGTTGCAGCTGTTTGCATACTATGCCGCCAAGACCAGAGGATGCGATGTAGATAAACCGCGTAACCTGGCGAAGAGTGTCACCGTCGAATAACTGGGTGAGTTGGAAAGGTCGTCCTTGTTTGGGGGCGGCCTGTTTTTATTCGGAAGGGACTACCGGAATAACCTCGAATATACAATTTAGCCTTACGTTCTGTTTCTGACACTGTAGAGGGGGATGGAGCAGCTGGAGTTCGCGGAATTTAAACAAAAGGCCAGCCACCTTGTTGGAATTGACTTGGATTCATATAAAAGTCAGCAAATGGATCGCCGCCTGCATTCTTTAATGAGTTTGTGGGAGGTGACTTCTTATGAAGAGTACTATCGGGTCTTGCTGACTAATCCGGTTAGGCTAAAGGAATTTATCGACAGATTGACCATCAATGTGTCCGAGTTTTTTCGAAACTCTGATCGCTTTGATGCTTTAGGTGATACAATAATTCCGGAGCTTCTGACCAAAGATGCTCCATTGCGGATCTGGAGTGCCGGTTGCTCCAACGGCGCAGAACCTTATTCGGTGGCAATTATGCTGCGAGAGATGACCGGTACTCGACCCCATTACATTTTGGGAACGGATATTGATGCCCGGATTTTACATAAGGCCGCTGCAGCTGTTTTTCCTCCCAACGAAGTACGCTCGGTCAAGCCGGCGCTCTTGGAGAAATACTTTGCCTTTGACGGAAAGACGTATGCGCTCAGTCGTGAAGTTACAGCGGATGTGCATTTCAAGGAACATAATCTTCTGAAAGACGATTATGAGAAAAACTTTGATCTGATTATTTGTCGCAATGTGGTGATCTATTTTACGGAGCAGGCGAAGAACGCGATTTACAACAGATTTTGGGACTCTCTGAAACCTAATGGCTATTTATTTGTGGGTGGCACTGAGCCGTTGCTCAATAGCAGGAAGTTCGGCTTTGATACAACAATCACAGGTTTTTATCGCAAAGGTGAGAAAGGCCCAGAGATCGATAGCTATTGGCAGCAAATTGAGCTGCTCAGTAACAGGGGCCGTAAGTGAGGCGCGGCGCAGGAGTGAGTCCGCGCAGGAGTGAAAAATAGTGATTATTGGCACAGGCATTGATGTTTTGGAAATCAGCCGCTTTGCTGAGGCTATTACGCGCCATGGCGAGCGGTTTCTGAACCGCATTTTTACACATGCTGAACTGGAAAACTGCCAGGGCCGCATTGAGCGACTGGCGGTACGTTTTGCTGCTAAGGAGGCCGTCTTGAAAGCAGTTGGAACAGGCTTTTCAGGTGTTACGTGGCATGACATGGAAGTCCTTACTTCCTCTGGCGGTGCGCCGGTTTTACATTTAAGCGGCCATGCTTTGCGGGTGGCGGAGGGGCTAGGGGTAGCACGGACTCACATCAGTTTATCGCATTCTAAAGTAACAGCCGTAGCGGTTGTTATTCTGGAATCCTGAGTGGCGCGGGCCGGGGGTGAAGCAATTGCGGCTGTCAATGGCGCATGAAATGCAGGAAATTGACCGGTTGGCTGAGGCTAATTTTAATCTGCCGGTGAGAATGTTAATGGAAAATGCCGGGGCGGCTGTTGCCGAAGCCGTACAGGTTTTTTGTCACACACAACGCGCACGTGGCTCACGATCACGATACGCACAATCGCTCATGAGAATCTGTCTTTTGGTGGGCGCTGGCAACAATGGCGGCGATGCTTTAGTCGCGGCACGCCATTTGCAAAGTGACGGATTTAAGCCAGTCGTTGTATTATGCGTTAGCAGCGAGAGATTGGCAGCGCTCAAAAGCGCTTGCGCCGAGAATCTGACAGTGCTGCACAAGATGAGTATTCCCGTGTTATTTGCTTCAGACGGGTTTGCCGACACAGCCGCTGAAAAAGCACAGATCCAGCATGAACTGGCGCTTTGTGATGTAATTGTTGACGGATTGCTTGGTACAGGTGTCAAGGGTAAAGTCAGAGATCCGATGGCCTCCGTAATCAGGATGGCAAATAGTGCAGGTAAACCGATCATCGCTATCGACTTGCCATCCGGGATCGACTCAGATACCGGCCAAGTTCTGGGCGTGTGCATCAAAGCCACAGCAACGGTAGCACTGGGGACGTGCAAACCATGCCACTTTCTGCACCCCGGGGCCGAGTTTCGCGGCCAGTTGAGTGTGCATACGATCGGAATTCCCAGACAGCTAATCACGGCGCATGCCTTCGGAAAAGTTTTATCTGGCGCGGTTGCCGGTGCATTTGTGCCGCAGCGCAAACCAGATGCTCATAAAGGAGATCATGGGCGCTTGCTGGTGGTCGGCGGCAGTCCAGGATTGTCAGGCGCAATTTTGCTCTGTGCGCGGGGTGCTCTGCGGGCTGGGGCTGGCCTGGTGACAGCGGTTTATCCGCAGTCGGTGGCGTCCGAATTGGCGGCGCGTCCGCCGGAGGTGATGGCCAAGACGCTGGCGTGTGACGCGCAAGGCTTTTTGGTCCCGACAGCCGCTAATTTGGCGGCGGCGGCAATGCTGTTGGAACGCTGTCAGGTTCTGGTGCTTGGTCCCGGGATCGGCCGAAGCGATGCGGCAGCGAATTTTGTGCATGCGATTATCGAACAGACAGAGGCAGAACGCTCCCCAGAACTCCCGCCAGAACCCCCGCTTCCGCTGGTTGTGGATGCTGATGCGCTTTATGCCCTGAACGGTGCGTTGTGCAAAAATCACCAGCCCGCCAGAATGATACTGACACCGCATCCGGGAGAAATGGCTGCCCTGTGTGGGGTCAGTGTTGGTGAGATCCAAAGCGATCGCATCGGATGGGCGCGGCGCATATCCGGGGAGTGGGGCGTGATAACAGTTCTTAAAGGTGCGGGAACGGTCGTGGCTTGCCCCGACGGCAGGTACTACCTAAACCCAAGTGGTAATTCAGGTATGGCCGTGGGTGGCAGCGGCGATGTATTGGCCGGGGTAATCGGTGGGTTATTGGCGCAAGGTGCTGGTGCGGAAGAAGCAGCGGCGGCTGGCGTTTATTTGCACGGCCTGGCTGGTGATCTATTAGCGCAAGAGCGGCCGCGCGGCTTTATGGCTGGTGAAATAGCTGATACAATTCCTACGGCGCTCAGAAAGGTGGCAACCGAAGAAGATGGCACTGAATTTTGACACACGCTACCGTCCGGTCTGGGCAGAGATCTATTTGGACCGGCTCCGGCATAATCTCAGGGAGGTAAGACGTCTGGTAGGATCGCAGGTGGCGATCTTTGCGGTAGTAAAGGCTGATGCTTACGGGCATGGCGCACTACAGGCAGCGCAGGCTTTTGCTGAGGCGGGCGCGGACTATTTCGCGGTCGCTTTGCCTGAGGAAGGCATCGAATTGCGTCAGGCAGGCTTTAAGAAGCCTATACTAGTGTTCGGGCCTTATTTTCCAAACCAGGCGCAGGCATTTCTGGAATATGATCTGATGCCGACATTGGCCAGCGCAGAAGCCTTGGCGGATCTGGCCTCACATGTCAAAGGTTCCGGCAAAACACTGAAAGTGCACGTGAAAGTTGATACTGGTATGTCGCGGGTGGGAGTTCAGCACAGCCGGTCAGCGGCTGATCTGGTTAAGAAAGCGGCGGACACAGCCGACCTGCAAGTCGCCGGAATGTACACCCATTTTGCCAAAGCTGATGAAACAGACAAGCAATCCGCGTTGCGCCAAATGGAATATTTCTTGAAGACAATTGCCATGGTGGAGCAGGCCGGTATCAAAGTACCGGTCAAGCATATGGCTAACAGCGCCGCCATTATTGATTTGCCACAAAGTTATTTGGACGCGGTGCGCCCCGGAATTATGCTTTATGGTCTTTATCCATCAGAAGAAGTGCATAAGGACAGAGTCGATCTGCGGCCTGCCATGGAACTGAAGGCGCGAGTATCCCATGTCAAGACGGTTGAGGCTGGCACCACAATTAGCTATGGCGGGACTTACGCACCTAAGGTGGCTTCCACGATCGCCACCATCCCGGTCGGTTATGCCGATGGCTATAGTCGGATTCTCAATGGCAAAGGCGCCGAGATCATCATCAGGGGACATCGTTATCCGGTGGCGGGCAGAATCTGTATGGATCAGTTTATGGCCGATGCAGGCAGCGATGAGGTTGCTGTTGGTGATGAAGCCGTACTCTTCGGCCGGCAGGGGGAAGCGTTCGTCTCTGCTGATGAGGTAGCGTCCAGGCTAGGGACGATCAACTATGAAGTAACCTGCATGGTATCGCGCAGGGTACCGCGGGTATATCGGGAGGAGCAATAATGGATTTTGATTTATTGATCATTGGCGCGGGTCCAGGCGGCTATGTAGCGGCGATTCGCGCGGCACAACTGGGGCTGAAAACTGCCATTGTAGAAAAAGAGAATCTTGGCGGAACCTGCCTGAATGTCGGATGTATTCCGACCAAAGCTTTAGTAGCAGGCTCGGATTTGCTGGCAGCGACACGTAATGCTGGTAAACTGGGAATCAGCATTCCCGAAGCAACGGCCGATTTTGGCGGCATGATGGCGCATAAGAATTCAGTGGTCGAGATGATGCGCAAAGGGATAAAGGGACTCTTGCAAAAGAACAAGGTCACGATGCTGGAGGGCACCGCTTCATTTGTTGGTCCCAACGAGATAGTTGTGCGAGGTGCGGGTGCGGAAGCGGGTGCCGGAACGGGCGCAGAGGCGCACTATACGGCCGCAAAGATCATGATTGCCACCGGTTCTGCTCCGGTTGTGCCCCCGTCATTCGGTTTCGATGGCCGCATCGTGATCACTAGCGATCAGGCGCTGGCGCTTCCCGAATTGCCAC
>DHDG01000064.1:29345-44905 GCA_002399265.1 Firmicutes bacterium UBA4882
CCCGAATTGCCACAGTCAATCGCGATCATCGGCGGTGGCGTGGTCGGATGCGAATTTGCCGGGATTTTGGGAGAACTGGGCTGTGAAGTGACGATTATCGAAATGATGCCGTCCCTGCTGCCCGGCATGGATGCCGAAATCAGTAAACAGCTGACATCCTATTTTAAGCGCCGTGGCATTAAAATGCATTTTGGCATTGGCGTTGCCCGTATTGAGAAAGAAGACAACAGCGCGACGGTCATTTTATCGGATGAAGCTGCCACCGCGGTTCAGGCGGATCGCGTTTTGGTGTCCGTCGGCCGGCGTCCGAATATCGCCGGGCTGGATCTTGAAAAGGCAGGGGTGGCGCTTAATGGGCGCGGCCGCATTGTCGTTGATGATCAGATGCGCACCAACGTACCACATATCTACGCCATTGGCGATGTGAATGATTTCCCGCTGGATTTGGCTCACGTAGCTTCCGCCCAAGGCCTGGCGGCGGTGGCGGGTAAGGCCTTCCACGGAGAAGTGGTACCTTCGTGTGTCTTTACCAGACCGGAAATCGCCGTGGTTGGTTTGTCAGAAGAAGCTGCGGCAGCTAAGGAGTTTAAAATCAAGACGGGCAAATTCCTATTCCGGGTGCTGGGGAAAGCACAGGCCATGGCTGAAATCGACGGCTTTGTCAAGATTATCGCTGATGCTGAAAGTGAACGTGTGTTGGGAGTACACATTATTGGACCGCACGCCTCCGATTTGATTGGCGAAGCGACCTTGGCAGTGAAGTGGGGTCTGACTCTGGAGCAATTAAGTGAGACGATTCACGCACATCCCACTTTGCCGGAAGCTATTATGGAAGCTGCCGAAACTGCCATGGGACAGGCCATTCACGGATAAGATCGTGGCCGGCAAGTTTCAGGTTTGCGGATTTTATTGAAGTAATAGATTGAGGCGATTTGATTGAAGCCGACTAGAGAAGCAGTTTTGCCGGTTTCGTATACGATCAACGACACACCAGACGCGGCATTTCTGGAAAAGTGCAGCATTGCCGGCACGGTTGTTTTCGCAGATCAAAAAGAGCTGTTTGCGATCATTGATCAGATCAGGGCGGGCGAGTCAGCTGAAGAATGTGCCCGGCGCGCCGCCTGCGAACAGGGTGGGCTGCAGCCGGCGGCCATCCACTCAATGCAAATGCTATTCGGTTTTAGCAGAAAATCTGCAGGTGAGAACGCAGCTGAGAATACGGATGGGGACGCCGAAGGGGCGATTTGCGGCGTTTATTTCTCGGCGCTGGCCGATCTGAATGATTTGGAGGCGGGCGCTGCGACGGTGGCGACAGCGGCGGCTGCCACGGCACCTGCGCCTGAGGTAGGCAGTCGCAAGGATGCGCATCTTGCACTTTCGCAGAACGACTTTGCCGCCTTTTTGAGCCGCACCGCTTCGGAGCGAGCCTTCCGCATTCCGCGTTGGAATAAAGCGTTTTCGCCTTCAGTTCATGGGAGCGCTGTTACCAGACGTGTTCTGCAGCGCGAACAGCTGCATACTGTTTGCAGCAGCGCCGTCTGTCCGAACCGGGGAGAGTGTCATGCACATGGCACGGCTACCTTCTTGATCTTGGGTAATAGTTGTACGCGGAACTGCCGTTTTTGCGCAATTGATCATGGCCGTCCGGAGCCTCCGGACCCATCCGAACCGCAAAGACTAGCCCAAGCTGCTCGCGACCTGGGGTTGCGTCACATCGTGATCACCTCGGTTACCCGCGACGATTTGTCTGACGGAGGCGCCAGCCATTTTGCCGCTTGTATTCATGAAGTCAGGCGGGTTTTACCACTGGCTACGATTGAAGTGTTACCTTCGGATCTGGGCGGTAACATGGCTGCTCTGGCAGTCATTCTGAAGGCCGGGCCGGATGTTTTTAATCATAACATCGAAACCGTCCCGCGCCTTTACAAAACCGTCCAACCTAGTGCCAATTATCGCAGGTCTCTGGATGTTTTGCACTACGCCCGCGAACACGGGCAAGGGTGCCATGTCAAATCTGGCATGATGGTGGGTCTAGGTGAAACGCCCAGCGAAGTCCGGCAGGCACTGGCCGACCTCAAAGAAGCCGGTTGCGATATGGTGACCATCGGCCAATACTTACGTCCGACTTTGGAACATTTGCCGGTAGCAGAATTCGTGTCGCCGGGGCGCTTTGAATATTATGAGAAGATCGGCCGCGAACTGGGATTGGCATCGGTTTTTGCCGGTCCTTTGGTGCGCAGCTCTTACCGTGCGGCGGAAGCGGTCATGGCCGCTGCCGGGAAGTGAAACGCTGATACAGTTGTTTTCATAATAGCCTCCTGTCCTGAATAGACAATTACAGAGAAGATTGTCTGAGGACAGGAGGTTATTTTATGCGGCGCTTGACGGTGTTGCTGATGGCGTTGGTATTGGTGACGCTATGTACTGCCGTTGCTGTATCTGCGGCTGACGGCCAGGCTAGAGTGTATTTCGAAATGGAGGATCCCAGCGGGGACGATTATGGCCCGGGTACTTATCTCTACCCCCAAAATGAATCCTTTTCTCCATATAGCGGGCTGTTCGACCTGATCCGCTTTAAGGTCTGGAGTGATCTTGAGCAAAACGACGAGATCATTTTTGATTTGACTTTTGGAGCGATGAGCAATCCCTGGGCAGCTCCGGAAGGATTCATTCATCAGGTAATCAACATTTATGTCGATACGACACCGGGTGGAGGTCGTCTGGAGACCTTCAAACCGGGAGCGCTGGTGCGTTTTCCGGCAGATCAGGGCTGGGAAGTTTACGTGCGGGGCGTTGGATGGCAGGGCAGCGCCTGCTATTATCTTGACACAACCGGGGCAGTTTCAGGAATTCCGGTGTACGCTGCGCTACTGGGTGACGGGCATACTGTCAGATTGCGCGTCTCACGGCAGCTGATTGGCGAGCCCCAAAAGACTTGGGGTTACTATGTCTTAATCGGTTCCTATGATGGGTTTGGGCCGGACAATTTCCGCACGGTGGGTAATTCAGTCGGTGAGTGGCATTTTGGGGGTGGCACGGATCAATCCCTCAATCCCAATGTAATCGACATGCTTGCCCAGCGTGGCGGACCGATGCGCCAGGAAAAACAGCTTTCCGGATATAGCGTTGAAGAAGGCACTGTTACGGTGATTTATCCCATGCGCGAAGGTTCCGGCAGCTTTTTTCCAGTGATCGGCTGGATCGCAGGCTTTTTAATAGTAGCGGCTGGTCTGGGCATTCTGGCCGGCCGCTTTGGTCTAATCCGCCGCCTGCCAGTGATCTTCAAGTGGAAAGTGCTCCCCAACTCAGTCAGAAAGAACGCCTAAGCGAAAAACGATCCGATGGATGGTCCTCAATCGAGGGTCCGCCCCCAATGAATCGGAAACACCCCCGCAAGCATAGAACCATCGCCAATTGGGAATTGCTAAAGCAGATGGTTTGTGCGGGGGTGTTTTTGCTTTGAAAATCCTCATGATCAGTTGGGAGTTTCCACCGCGGTCGGTTGGCGGGATCGCCAGGCATGTGCAGGATTTATCGGAGGCGCTAGTGCGCGGCGGGCATGATGTGACCGTCATAACCGCAGACGCACCGGAAAGCCCGGAATTTGAAAACGTCCACGGGGTGAAGGTGTGGCGCAACTATGCTGGAACTCCCCAGGCCAGGGACTTCCTGACCTGGGTCATGCAGCTCAATTTCGCAATGCTGCAACGCGCCTATCAGCTTCGGGAGAGCGGAGAAAGGTACGACGTCATTCATGTGCACGATTGGCTGGGCGCATATACTGGCAAAGTTCTGAAGCATGCCTGGCGGCAGCCTTTAGTCTCCACAATCCATGCTACCGAATGGGGACGCAACAATGGATTGCATAATGATCTGCAGCGGTATATCAGCGATGTCGAGTGGTGGCTGGCCTACGAATCCTGGCAGGTCATCTGCTGCAGCCAATACATGCGCTCCGAATTAATGGAAGTTTTCCAAATTCCCGGCGACAAGATTAGCATCATCCCGAACGGGGTTTATCCGGAAGCCTTTCAAAATGGTCCAGCCGCGGAAGAAGTGCGCTGGCGTTTTGCTGCGCCGGATGAGAAGGTCATTTTTCATGTCGGCAGGCTGGTGCGCGAAAAAGGCCTGGATGTATTAATTGACGCACTGCCTTATGTGCTTAGTCAGCGCTCCAACACGAAGTTGATTATTGCCGGTAAAGGTCCGCATGCGGAATCGCTGGCCAAGCATGCGCGGGCGGCCGGCATCGAGAACCGCATTTATTTCACAGGTTATATCGATGACGCCACCCGCAACGGCTTATATCGCCTCGCTGATATGGCGGTTTTCCCCAGCCTTTACGAACCGTTTGGCATTGTTGCTTTGGAAGGTATGGCGGCTGGGACGCCAGTCATCGTCAGCGATTGCGGCGGTATTAGTGAAGTAGTTCAACACCGTGTCAACGGGTTTAAGTTTGCCACCGGGGATCCCAAATCTTTGGCGACACAAATACTTTATGTACTGGACCACCCAGCGGAAATGGAGCAGATCAGAATGAACGCTCAGCAGACTGTGATGACGGAATATGACTGGGATAATATTGCTGAAACAACCTTGCAGACTTACGGCCTGATCATTGATGAGGCTGCAGAAAGCCATTGGAGCCAAAAAAGCATTCTTGACGAGGAGGATTATCTGCCTTATGAGGGACATGGGTTTATTACCTCGCACCTGCGCTACGGAGAAGTCGGTCCGTATTGGGAAACGGGCAGCGAGGAACTCCCAGGAGTACTGCAGCAGAGGGGGCCAAATGCTCAATGAAGGCTGTGATTATGGCCGGAGGCAAAGGTACGCGCCTCCGGCCATTAACATGCTGTCTGCCAAAACCAATGGTGCCGATTGCCAACCAGCCAATGATGACGCACATCATTAAACTAGTCAAGCAACACGGATTCACCAATGTAACGGCGACGCTTTTTTATTTGCCCGACGCCATTCGCAACTACTTCGGAGACGGGCGCGACTTTGGACTGGAGCTGAACTATGCGATCGAGGACGTTCCACTCGGTACGGCCGGTAGCGTCAAAAACGCTTGCGGCGCAGCGCTTAAAGATACGCTCCTCGTAATCAGCGGCGATACCCTGACCGACATTAACCTTGCAGAAGCACTGGAATTCCATCGAAGCAAAGGATCTGCCGCGACGCTGGTCCTGACAAAAGTGCGTTCGCCTCTGGAGTACGGATTGGTGATCACCGACACGGGTGGCAGAATCCGCCGCTTCCTGGAAAAACCGGGCTGGGGAGAAGTGTTTAGCGATTGCGTCAATACCGGCATCTATATCTTAGAGCCCGAGGTGCTTAAGGAGATCCCCGATGGGCAGGTTTTTGACTTTTCCAAGAATCTGTTCCCGGCACTGCTGAAGAAAAAAGCACCGCTCTACGGATTTTTGGCCAAAGGCTATTGGTCCGATATTGGCAACCTTGATCAATATCGTGAGGCGCAGATCGATATTTTAAGAGGAAACATTCAGGTGGCCGGTACTCAGGCGGCACCATATCAGCCGGGCGTATGGGTGGGTGAAGGTAGCGAAATCAGCGCGGATGCCATCCTGGCAGGACCGGCGTTAATCGGTTCGGGATGCATTGTCAGCGCAGGGGCATTCGTGGGTGAATTCAGCATGATCGGCGACGACGTCCGGATCGAGTCAGGCTCTTCCATCAAACGTTCTGTGATTTGGTCAGGCAGCCGGATTGGCGCAGGCAGCGAATTGCGCGGGGTTGTGGCAACCTCCCGAACAACCATCGGGCCACAGGTGGCAGCGTTTGAAGGTGCCGTAATCGGGGAACGCTCCTATGTTGGGGAAAGGGCAATCATTCGTCCAGGGGTTAAGATCTGGCCTGACAAGCAGATCGAAGCAGGGGCCATCATCAATGACAGCGTCATTTGGAGTGCGGGTACTGGCAAATCATTGTTCGGCCGGCTGGGTATCAGCGGCACCGCCAATATGGCCATATCTCCGGAATTCGGGGCCAAAGTGGCGGCGGCGTATGCTTCGCTGCTGCCACGCAGTTCTTCAGCAGTAGTAAGTGCAGACGGTTATCGTGTCTCCCGCATGCTGAAGAGGGCGGTAATGGCGGGCTTTCTATCGGCTGGCATCAATGTTTACGATCTGGGCAGCCTGACCACGCCGGTGGCCCGCTATGCCATTCGGGCATTGAATGCGGCGGCCGGGCTTCAAATTAGACTTTCTCCTTATTATCATGATCAGGTGTTGCTGGAGTTCTTAGATCAGGAAGGACTCAACATCAACCGCGCTACCGAAAGATCTGTGGAAAACGCCTATTTTTGCGAAGATTTCCCGCGTGCCGCTGTCGAGGATATTGGAGAAGTCGTTTTTGTGCCACGGCTGATCGAAGGCTATATGGACGGTTTGTTGCGCAGCACCGCAGTTGATCAAATTGCGGCACGCGGTTATAAAATCGTCGTTACCTATGATGCTGGTCATTTATCGATGCTGTTACCGGGGCTATTCGCCCGCCTGAATTGTGAGATTGTTACCATTCCCCATCGCGAACATGGACCGCGGCCGAAGTCTTTGGATCAAATCCTGGCGGCGCTGGATGATTTGGCAGGTCTGGTGCGTTCCCATGGGGCTGATCTCGGCATTGTGGTCGATAATAATGCCGAACGACTCATCCTAATCGACGAACAGGGCCGTCTGGTGCAGGATGAACAGATGCTGGCCCTGGTGTCACTAATCATCTTGAAACAGGGTAATCCGCAAGCCTTGCCGATCCCTGTAACCGCATCACGCGTCATTGATCAAATGGCTGACGAATACCACCGATCAGTCATCCGCACGCAGACCAGCCCGCGGTCACAAATGGAACGACTGGCGGAGCAGAAGATTTTCGATGATTCAGGCGGTTCAGGCGGGCCGAGTTTTCAGCCCACATTTGACGCCCTAATCTCGCTGGCCAAAATACTGGAAGTAATGACGCGCGATAGCCTTACTTTGGGACAGTTGGTTGACATGATTCCGCCGATCCATATGTCCAAGCAGACGGCTGATTGCCCCTGGCAGTCTAAGGGGCTGGTAATGCGATCCCTAATCGAAGAACATAGCAATGACGCCGTGGAAATGATTGATGGTCTCAAGGTTTTCCATGACAACGACTGGGTATTGGTATTGCCTGATTCGGACCAGCCTGTGTTCCAGGTTTACAGTGAAGCTTCCTCAAAGGAAGAAGCCGATGCACTGGCAGAATTGTATCTCGGGCGCATTGAGAGGCTACAGACCCAATTAAGCTGAAGCCATGTAAGTTGATGTTGATACGGCGATCATATCCGGTCATATCTGGCAGGCCGCGGAATATACTCTTAGCAAAAACGAAGTTGGTGCATAATGGCAGATAGATGTAGAGGCAGATGCTTACGCACGTTTGCAATGATCTTGATTACGGTGGTGGTTGCTGCTCTGCTGGGGCCATGGCCGCGTGTGAACGCCGCTGGCGCGGGTAGTGTGGCTGCGGGCAGTGCTGGCAGCAATGCTGAGGTCGGCGGCACCGCCACCGCCACAGCCACATTTACGCAGTCCTTTCGCAAAGGTCTGCAGCAGTCCAAGCAGTCAGAGCATGCGGCGGCAGCCATGTTGTTTGGACAAGCTGAGCAGGTTGCAGTGACGATTGACGAAAAAGCGCAGGCCGCCTACTTTCAGGGAAGCGCATTCTTTGAGGCCAAAGATTACCAGCGCGCGGAGCAATGCTTTCAGAGAGTAGCTGCTTATGGTCAGGCGCAGGAGGCGGGACTGGCGCGCAATACTACCTTAGCAAAGTATGTGAGCCTCGCGGAAATCGCCGCGCGGGACTGCGCGGCCTGCGTCAATCCGCTGGCCGACTTTCCTACAGGTATGTATTTATGGATCAAAAGCAACATGGGGCCAGCGACGCTGGCCAGCGTCGACTCCTACCTTAATGCGTGGGACAATATTAAAATCTATCTCTACATAATTGTCTTGCTGATTGTACTTTTGCGGGTTTTCATCAAGATCTGGCGCCGCAAAACAAAAAGAGCCAGAACAGGATGAACTTGTTATTTGACCAAACTCTGGCGTTACGATAAGATTACTAGAGAAGGATATTTGGTCGATTAAAGTTTTTTTGCTCGGAGAGGTGGTTAGAAATGGACACATTACTAAATAGCGGCATATTTAACTGGGTGGTTCTACCTGCACTGATATTTCTGGCGAGGGTCGTAGACGTTTCCCTCGGTACCATCCGCATTATTCTGGTTTCAAAAGGCCAAAGATTTCTAGCACCGCTGCTGGGTTTCTTCGAAGCCATGATTTGGCTGGTCGCCATCGGACAAGTCATGCAGAACTTGAGCAATGCGCTCTGCTATCTGGCGTATGGGGCCGGCTTCGCAATCGGCAATTATGTCGGCATTGTTTTGGAAGAAAGGCTGGCGATGGGTCATTCTGTAATACGCATCGTGACAGCGAAAGAAACAACGCCGCTAGTCGATAAGCTGGTTGAGGCACAGTATGGGGTTACCAGTGTAGAAGCAAAAGGCGCTACCGGTGACGTCATGCTCATCTATACCATTATTAAGCGTAAGGATTTGCCGGAAGTGGTGCGTATTATCAATGAGTTTGACAAGAAAGCCTTTTATTCAATCGAGGACGCCCGGACAGCCAAAGAAGGCGTCTTTCCGAAACACACTCATTCCCATCGGCCGCCTTGGGTGAAGCCTTTTGTTGGGCGCATCGTCAAATAGCTAAGCGGGGCTGCTATTTTGCTAAATAGGTGTGTGTAATTTCGTTTTGCAGACGTTGATGGGCGAGTCCTACGTAGGACTCGTCTATGTCTATACCGACCCAGCGGCGACCAAGGAGTTTGGCTGCCAGACAGGTCGTGCCGCTCCCCATAAAAGGATCGAGCACAATATCATCTATGAAAGTAAGCAGATTAATCAGGCGCGTTGGCAGTTCCAGAGGAAATGGAGCTGGATGGCCTGTTTTTTTTGCAGAAGCAGTCGGGAACTCCCAAATGCTTTTGGTCATTTGCACAAACTGGGATCCCTCCAAGTCACTCTCCCCGCGATGGATGGTTTGGAAGGATTCCTTGCAAAACAGCAAGATGTATTCATGGACGTCGCGTAATGTGGGGTTGGTCGGGCGGCACCAGCTGCCCCAAGCGGTTGACACACCTACGCTGACCGATTTGTTCCAGATGATCTCGCCACGCATCAGAAAATCCAAGGCCAATAGTTGTTGCGTGATGTACGATTGCAGTGGGATATAGGGTTGGCGGTCGACACCGGCAACGTTGATACATAACCGCCCGCCACGAACAAGTATACGGCGGCATTCCTTCCAGACGCCCTCCAGCATGCCCAGGTACTCAGGCAATGGTAGCGCATCTCCATGGCGGCTGTACTTCTTGCCGACATTGTACGGCGGACTGGTGACGATTAGATGGATTGATTCGTCAGGGATCATGTCCATGGCGCGGCTGTCGGTGCAATAGAGCTTGTTCCAGAATGTGGCGGTATTGTCAAACTGCATGGTATCTTTCAAAATTAAACGGACCCTCCTGGATTATGATCCAAAAGGATTAAACCTCAAAATGCGCCTAATTCCTTTTTACAGGTGACTGCTTTTTGGGGTTGGTTGGCACTGCGCCACGGCGAATGGTAAATTGTGTAGTCAATGTCCGGGAAGAGATTGTCTTTATATTCAATGTCACTGAGCCAGCCATCATCAATATGCCCCGCTTTGATACTTTCATAAATGCAGGTAAAGCGGTGCAGATGATCCTTAGTCCGGCGAATGGCGTAAGCAGTCATAGTGCCCGTTTTCATAATAAACGCCCAGTCACTGGATTGTGCCAGCAGTAGTTCCCGGGCAGCCTGATTCAGCGCCCGGCGCAGTTGGCCGTCCGCCCCTGGATGGTCGTTAGCCAGTTCCGTCATGCGCGCGGCTGCCTGGTGCAGATGTCGGTAGATCCAATCGTTGCTGCCTTCCAACCATACTTCGTGAAAGCCTTTATAGCCCCAGCTTGATTCGGACGGCACTGCCACCTGATTTTTGGGGTAGAGCTTGAGATAATCACCTGGTGTGATAAGCTTAATATTCTTCTGATCATAGGCGGTTTTGCGGATCAGGTAATTGAGCCAATCCGGGCCTTCAAACCACCAGTGGCCGAATAACTCGGCATCGTAAGGGCTGACGACAATTGGCTTACGGTCCAGGAATTCCGCCAGGTAGCCGACTTGCTGCTCGCGGTTGAACATAAAGTTGCCGGCATGCACCGCCGCCTTTTCCAGCGCAGTCCATGGCACATAAGGCTCCTTGTTACTTGTAGCACCGGTGATCCGATAATACTTAATCCCGGTATTGACGCGGATGCCATCATCATGCAGGAACGGGCGGATATAATCGTACTCCAGGTCATAACCGATATCCCGATAGAATTCGCGGTAAACCGGATCGCCAGGATACCCTTCCGAGGCACTCCAGACCTGTTTGGAAGATTCCATGTCCCGGGCAAAAACGGCTGTCCCCGACGGACAGTAGAGCGGAGCAAACACCCCGTATTTCGGCCTGGGAACCGCGTGCATGATCCCATGAGAATCGGTGAAAAAGTAACGGATCCCATACTCCTTCAAGATCTCATCCAGTCCGGGGAAATAGCCGCACTCCGGCAGCCAAATTCCCTTAGGATTAAAGCCCATCAAATTGCGGAAGGTCTGAACTCCGACGCCCACTTGTGCCCGCAAAGCTTCACGATTCAGACGCATCATCGGCAAGTAACCGTGCGTGGCTGCGCAAGTAATTAATTCTACACGTCCGGCATCAAAGAACTTTTTAAAGGCCCGCAGCAGGCAGGCACCGTATTTTTCAAAGACGATGTACCGGACCTCGCGGAAAAGGCTTAGGTACATCAAGGCCAGTTCATGAAAGGCTGGGACCCACCTGGTGCGCTCGACTTCCCGCTCGGCCAAAGTAATCAGATTATCGAGATGCCGTCCATAACGTTCGATGAGTAAAGGATCGTTCAGCATGGACATTAATGGCGGACTGAGGCTGATTGTAATACGGAATGGTACTCCGTCGTCAATCAGGCGGTCAAAGACCTTAATCAGAGGGACATAGGTCTCAGTGATGGCCTCAAAAAACCAATCTTCTTCTAAGAAACGCGGACGCTCAGGATGCCTCACATAAGGAAGATGAGCGTGCAGCACGAGTGCCAGATATCCTTTTTCCATGATCAGCAGCCTCCCATTAGCTCGAGCCCGATCAGCGTCTTCCGGTAGTCTGTTTAGTAATGATTGGTGTGATGTTAATTGAGTCAGTTCCCCCTGGTGCTACTGCTGTGACAGGCAATTCATGCACTCCATCAGGAAGTGCCACGCGCAGCGCAAAAGTTCCGTCTTCTTGCAGCGTAATTGTCTGCCCTTGAATCCGCAGGCGCGCGCCTGGCTGGGTTGCCCCATAGACGATTAATTCCGTGTTTAAAACCAACCAGAAGCGCCGTTCGGCGGTCTGTTCTTCTTGCTGCTGTTTGTGGAACATGGGACTTGAAATGCTGCTGATTGCTCCCGAACCGGCAAATGAAGCGCGCTCGAGTCTCTTTTGGTAACCCTCCAATAAGGCCTCGGAAGCGCCGCCGGGGAGGCCGGCCAGGCGGTAAAGACGCTGAAAATGCTCGTCAACAACCATCCATTCATCGTCGACGATATCTGAGACGGAATCAGCTGGCGTGGTAATCCGATTAGAACGCGCAATCAGATGATAGCGACCAGAACCCGTGACAACGCCGAGTTCGACATAGAAGCAGTGACCAGGTTCGCCGGCATAAATATACCAACTGGCTGAAGCGGGGCTGACGGGGACATCAAAAGAGCTGACAGGGCAGGGCGCACCGTATACGCCAGCAGCGCCTGTGTCACTGTCGGTGCCAGACAGGTCATAGACGCGCAGCACCAGAGGCAGCTGTTCCCAAGAACCGTATTCGCGAATCAGGTCTTCCCGGACAGTGTTTTCAATTTCCCAATATGCATAAAGCCAGTAAGGGTCCCTAACCAGCAAGACAACCTTTGTCTCATTGTAGGGTCCGGGTAATGGTGGATCTTCCTGCCGCAACCTGCTCTGCCGCAAAAGGCTGAACTCATCAAGGCCCTTTTTGATAAGGGTTTCTGAAGAAGCATCTTCGGTCGGGATATATTTCCGGCGCGCTTTGTGAGCGCCGATTTTCGGTTTCAGCTGTTGCCGGGTCATTCTGACCCTCCTTTATCAGAAAGTAAGGAGAAATAAGGACTCTTAATAATGTCACCACCGGAGCCGGAAGCTATTCAATAACTTGGTGGGCGAGAGGGCAAGATAGGTTAAGATTGGATTGGTGGAAGGGGGCATGGGGCGACGCTGGAAGTAATTGCGGATTATCATACCCATACCATCTTCAGTCATGGCCAAGGGACTGTGCGCCTGAATGCGCAGGCCGCGGCCCGATCAGGTCTACGCCAGCTTGGCATTGCCGATCATGGGCCAGCCATGCGTTGGGGTCTCGGCGTTGAGAGTCTGGAGACATTCGAGACCATCCGGCGCGACATTCGCGATATTAACGAAGTCAGCGGCACTTATCGCGGTTTATCCGTTCTACTGGGCTGTGAAGCCAATATTATTGATTTCGAGGGCAATCTAGACATTCCGCCCTGGCTACAGAATGATCTTGATGTAGTATTAGCAGGTTTTCACGTTCAGATACGGCCGCGTTCTCTTACGCAGGGGATGCGCTATCTGGTTGACCGCGCACTTTCCGGTATGAGCAGCTATGTTGCGAAGCGCGAACGCATCCGCAATACAGACGTCGTAACCGCAGCACTAATCAACAATAAAATCGATATTCTTACACATCCGGGATTGCGCATCAACATTGATACGGCGGAACTGGCCAAAGTCAGCGTGCAGACTGGCACACTGCTGGAAATTAATTGTCATCACGATGATGCGATGTTGGCTTTTGTGAAGGTGGCTGCTCGGTGTGGCGCACGGTTTGTGATCAGTAGTGATGCCCATAACCCTGATCAGATTGGTCAATATGAGCGTGGCCTGGAAGTCGCCAGGAAAGCCGGGCTTTGTGGCGAGCAAATCATGAACGTGATCGCCAAAGGAGAAGACCCCGAACCCAAACTTGCCAGGTTCCGACCAAGCACGCACTTGACAGGTTCCGCCAAAAAACGTAGTGATATGTCAAAGGACTTACATGAATATAAGTAGAATTGAGCAGTATTCTGATCCGGTGAGGAAGTGTCAGACATGCAAGATAATCGCTTCATCATAATTACCGGGTTATCCGGCGCCGGTAAGACCCTGGCCATGAAAACGCTGGAGGATATCGGGTATTTTTGCGTTGATAATTTGCCGCCGGTGCTGATTCCCAAATTTGCTGAGCTCTGTCAGCAGACAGCGGGGAGGGTTAACAAACTTGCCATAGTGGTCGATTTGCGCGGTGGCGACTTTTTTGATGATATCAGTGATGCATTGGCCGCCCTGGACGCCTCTGATCACAAATATGAAATTCTATTTCTGGATGCCAGTGATGAGGTGTTGATCAGAAGATATAAGGAGTCGCGGCGCCGTCATCCGGTTTCGCCGGGCGGCGGTTTGCTGGAGAGCATTCAGAATGAGCGTGTCAAGTTGCAGGAACTCAAATCGCGGGCCACTTATCTTATTGACACTACCACGCTGGATAGCAAAAAGCTGCGCGAGCGTATCTTGAGAAATATTGCCGGGACAACGACGAAAGAGCGGCTGCAGGTTACTGTCATTTCCTTCGGGTTCAAGTTCGGTTTGCCAATGGATGTTGACTTGGTGTTTGATGTCCGTTTCTTGCCAAATCCATATTATGTGGAGAGTTTGCGCGCTTTGAATGGCACGGACGAAGCCGTTGCCCAATATGTGTTAGGTGAGCCTCACACGAAAGGATTCCTGGAGAAAGTAACCGCACTGCTTAATTATTCATTACCGCTTTATAGCGCAGAGGGTAAGAGTAACCTGATCATCGGCATAGGATGTACCGGAGGACGCCATCGGTCAGTGGCGATTGCTGAGAAGCTCGGGGATTACCTCCACCACAAAGGCTATCCGGCGCATGTGGAGCATCGTGACATCAGGCAATGACGCCTGCCATCCGGCAATAACGGCTGCCGGAATATCTGGCTAAAGTTCGCAGTACTATTATATGAATGATATTAGACAAGTTTTTTATTACTGTTAAGCAGATGGCATCGGTACTGGGTACTGATTGGCCGATTGGGGGTGGTGCGGCTGAAAGCCCCTTTTGCAAATAAATTTCGCCTAATCAGGCTTAAGTGTTTTTTAATCGCCCTTTCGGTCTTAACGGCGCTAATTGTCATTGGTTTGGCTTTATTCCAGTTTATTCCGGAACGCTGGAATGCCGGGGGACGCTTGGCGGCAGCTGTTGCACTGCTTTTTGGCCTGTTTGGCATATTTATTGGTGTAGTCTTGTCGATTATGGCGCTTAGAATTGCCAAAACACGCCACTTGGGAGATTTATTATCCAGTGCTTATGAAAAACGGGTACTCAATAAAGGGCCAAAGATTGTGGTTATTGGCGGGGGAACTGGCTTAGCAACGCTTTTGCGCGGCTTGAAGAAGTACACCAGCCATTTGACCGCTGTAGTCGCTGTCACTGATGATGGTGGCAGTTCGGGAAGACTACGCAACGAGTTTGGCATTCTGCCGCCGGGTGATATCCGCAACTGTCTGACGGCATTAGCGGATCGCGAACCGCTAATGGAGCAATTGTTTCAATACCGATTCGGTAAAGGATCCGGATTGGCCGGTCATAATTTCGGAAACCTCTTCATCACTGCCATGACTGATATTACTGGCGATTTTGAGCTGGCGATCAAGCAATCTAGTCGCGTATTAGCTATTCGGGGGCAAGTTCTTCCTTCCACACTTGATAAGGTGGTGCTTGCGGCTGAGCTGGAAGACGACAGCATCATCGGCGGAGAGTCATTAATTGGGAAAGCTAATCGGCGCATTAAGCGTGTCTACCTGGTTCCTGCTAATCCCAGTCCGCCCCAGGAGGTTGTGGAGGCGATTGGGTCGGCGGATGCAATTATCATGGGTCCGGGAAGCCTGTTCACCAGTGTGCTTCCCAACCTGTTGGTTCCGGATGTGCTCAAGGCGGTGCGCAATTCAAATGCCTTGCGGATATACGTAATGAATATTATGACGCAGGCGGGGGAGACGCGTCATTTCACCGCTTCTGATCATGTTAAGACCATCCATAATCACTGCGGACCAGGTTTGATTGATACCGTAATAGTTAATACAGAGGAAATAGCGGGCGCGATCCGAGAACGCTATTTGGGCGAAGGATCTGTTCCGGTGTTTCTCGACCGGGAAGCGCTGGCCAAAGAAGAAGTTAAAATCATCACAGGCAATTACCTGAGCAAATCTAATTTTGCGCGCCATGATTCTGAGGTTTTGGCAGAGATGTTGATGAATCTGATCGATGTTGATCGCATTAAAAACAAGCGCGGT
>DHDG01000064.1:45137-64010 GCA_002399265.1 Firmicutes bacterium UBA4882
GATTGAGCGAGATTGATCAAAAGGTGATCAAGCAAAGATTGATCAAATGGATCGCAATCCGGCGACAAAGATGCTATAATATAAAATTGATGATATGATATTAAGTTACATAGATCCTTCAGGGCAGGGTAAGGCTGAACAGCCGATTCCCGACCGGCGGTAATGCGCATGGCCATAGTAATATGCCTGCGTTAGTCCGCGAGCCTTATGGCCGACCCGGTGCGATTCCGGGACCGACGGTACAGTCCGGATGAAAGAAGGAAAAACAGCTTGGCTGTTTTACTTGCCCTGAGCCTTTTGGTTTGGGGTTTTTATTTTGTCAGAAAGGGAGGGATCCAGTGTGCGGACGAAGGGAACCTCTATGGAACAGCATGGGTCGCACGGAGCGCCCTGGCCGCAGGGGGCGCAGCAGGCGCAAGCGGCGCAGGGGTCTCAAACGGCGGTGTTTTGCCAGGGTGTGACCGTTTCATTTACCGGAGTGCATAATGAATTACAGAATATTGACCTGACAATCCATCCTGGCGAAAGCGTGGCGCTGGTTGGCCCGAGTGGGTGCGGTAAATCAACTTTGCTGAGGGTAATCGCCGGACTGCTGGAACCGGATGCCGGAACGGCCGAGGTTTTTGGGAGTGACGGTTCGCCATCTGAAAGAGGCATAGGGTTTGTCTTTCAGGAAGCGACTTTGTTTCCTTGGCTGAATGCTCTCGAAAACGTGGCTATGCCGCTGGAACTGCAAAAGTATCTGTCAGCAGCCGATTGTCGCGAGCATGCCCGTGCGGCGCTTAAGGATGTCGGTTTGCTGCAGTGGGCTGAAAAATACCCGCGTGAATTGTCAGGCGGGATGAAACAGCGGGTGGCCTTGGCCAGGGCCCTGGTGACCGATTCCAGGGTGCTGCTGCTCGATGAACCTTTTGCTGCCATTGACGCGTTGAGGCGCGAACGGTTTAATTACGAGCTGTGGCGTCTGGCATGCAAAAGAAATCTGACCATGCTGGTTGTCACGCACAGTATTAATGAGGCGGTCTCCATGTCGCACCGCGTCGTGGTGATGGCGGAAGACCCTGGCAGAATTGTCGGGGAGGTCACCGTGGATCTCCCGGAACAGCGGGATTTGGCAACCTGGTCGAGTCAGAACTTTCACGATGCCTGTACACAAGTGCGCCAAATTCTTGAGGAAACGGGGGCGTTAATGCATGGGGATACGGACACGAGTATGCGGTGCGCAGAGACAGAAACCGGCGTGCACGCGCACGCGCACGCGCGAAACTAGCAAATCAGGCTGGCCCGCCACGATTGTCATTTTCTTGGCACTGATCGGATTGTGGTGGCTGCTTTCCAATTTCTATCCGCCCTACATTCTGCCCTCACCCGGCAGCGTGATTGCCAGACTGATCGCGGAAGTTGCGAAAGGGCCTCTCCTGGAACATTTGGCTGTTACAGCCGGTGAATCTTTGCTCGGCCTTTTATTAGGCGCGTCGTTGGCTCTGCCATTCGGCTATCTGTTGGCGCGTAGTGACTGGCTCGAAAAGGCGGTTTCTCCTTATCTTGTTGCAGCCCAGGCCATTCCGACGGTTGCGTTGGCACCTTTGATTATCATTTGGTTTGGGTTTGGGTTAATCTCCAAAGTTCTGGTGGCGTCGATGGTTGCGTTTTTTCCGATTTGCATGAACATGATTGCGGGCATGCGTCGGGTCGGGAGAAACCAGTATGACTTGATGCGCATCTTTGGGGCCAGCACATGGCAGATATTTGCCAAGCTTGAACTGCCGACAGCCCTGCCGGTATTGCTGACAGGCTTGCGAATGGGCATGGCATTCTCGGTGATTGGCGCGGTCGTCGGAGAATTCGCTAGTTCCGACCGGGGCCTTGGTTACCTGGTCAACGTTTCGGCTGGCATGATGGACACAGCGCTAATGTTTGTCGCATTGATCACACTAGCCATTCTCGGAATCAGCTTTCATCTGCTGTTTCGGCTGGTCGAGTACCTCTTGCGGGGGCGATTCTGATCTAATTGGGGACAGTCCCAGATTGGATCATGATCCATTTCATAATAACATAGAAGAATATGATGGGAGAGCGATCTGATTGGCGAAAAAGACTCAGTGGCCGTGGCCACTAATAATCCCGGTCCTTGTCCTTGTGGCGACGATAACGCTTGGCACATTAGTGCTGGGGGGATGCCGGCAGGAACCGCAAACCGTAAAGTTGGTAATGGGTTACGTTCCAAACGTGCAATTTGCGCCCTGGTATGTGGCACAGGAAAAGGGGTATTTCGAGGATGCCGGCCTGGAATTAACGATGGATTACGGAAAAATCAACGATGTGATGCGTTTGCTGGCAGCCGGTGAGATTGATTTTGCCATTGCTGGCGGCGATGAAGTGATCGTCGCACGCAGTCAAGACCTGCCGGTGACGTATGTAATGGCATTATATGCTCGTTTTCCGGCGGCCGTCGTTTCTATGAAGGACGCAGGGATCGCTGAGCCTACCGCATTGAGAGGGAGAACCGTTGGTATTCCGGGTTTTTACGGCACAAACTATATTGCCCTCAAGGCGATTTTGGCCTGGGCAGGATTGACGGAGGCCGATGTCACAGTACTACCGGTCGGGTATAACCAGGTGGCCGTGCTTAGCGAAGGAAAAGTTGACGCAGTCGTTGGCTTTGATAACAATGAGCCCATTCAACTGCACAACTTAGGTTTTGAAACCAATGTTATTCACTCTTATGATTATTTTGATCTGGTCGGACACGGTGTGGTGACTGGCGAAACACAGATGCGCGATAATCCCAAAAGAGTGCAGGCTTTTGTCAGGGCCACGCTGAAGGGGATGGACTATGCCCTGAAAAACCCGGACGAGGCTTTTGAAATTTGCCTGAAATTCGCACCGGAAAGCGGCGGGCCCAATGCGGAGGTTCAAAAACAGGTCATGCTGGAATCGATGAGATTGTGGCAAAGCTCATTTACAGACGTCCATGGTTTGGGAAGCTCTGACCCGGAGGCTTGGAGCGTTGCGCAGCAGTCGATGCTGGAGTGGGGTTTGATTCCTAAAGAAATCCCGGCTGAACTACTGGTTAATAATGATTACATTGACTACTGAGGAGTACGAGGCTGCCGCCGGGATGGCGCAATGCTATTCCCGCGCGAGCGGCCTCTCTTTTTTGGGCAGGAAAGTTAAGCCTATCCGACGAAAGACTATATGCAAGGATGTATGTTTATGTCGAGAGGAGGAACTTTTGATGTCCGTTTTTGGCAAGAGGATTCTAGCGCTGATGGTCGCCGCCATCATGCTGATTTGCCTGGCTTCGCCCGAACAGGCTTATGCGGCACCAACCGAACAGACCATCAAGCAAATATCTATTTTTGGCGCTTTCGCAACGCCATCGGAAGAGATCCTATTTCATCTGGGAGTTAATGAGGGAGAAAAATATGATCCGGCGAAGCTAAAGCGCGGGATTACTTGGCTGCGTAACAATGGCATGTTTGGCGACGTCGATTATGAGGTCGTGGAAACCGTCGGCGCAAACATGGTGGAAATATACATTTATATCGTCGAGTCCATTGGGTCGAGTCGCAGCGGTGGAGATACAGTTTTCGGATCTGCTAAAAGAGAAGAACTGTATGGCTGGTTTGATGTTGGGCTTCCGATACCCACGCGTCTGTTTGGGTTAGGACTTGACGCTACGCTCGGGCTAAACATCAGCAAACAGTCCTGGTCGGTGGCACCTTCCATCTCGGGAATCGATTTATTCGGGGTGCCGCTGGGCTGGTTTATTGACATGGCTTATGTCAATAAGCAGGATGAGCTTGATACGGTAGCGTTGGATCCTGAATGGGGCATTATGACTCATGTGGGCTTTAAGCAAGCCATGGCTCCGAACGTCTCCTGGATGGCAACGGTAGGCTATGAATATGAAAAGAAAACAGCTACGGCAGATAGTAATCATTATCTGTACCTGGCGGATCGGTTCACTTTTGATATCAGGCCACTGAAATTGCATGCTGAGACCGAACTGGGTTGCAGTACCGGCGATTATGACAACGGGGTTTACGTCAAATTCGGGGCCAAAGGTGAATGGCCGCTTGCAATCACAGATAATGTGTTTCTGTTGACCCAGACGGAATTTGGCATTGCCAGTGAGAAAACACCGCTGCGTGCCTTGTTTGATGTTGGGGAAGCAGGCTTGCGCGGTTATCAGCTACCCGAATCGGATCGCTACTTAATTGGTTCAACGGGCCTCTATTGGCAGATTATTGATTCTTTGCAGGCCATGGTGTTTTGTGATCTTGGCTCGGTCCATACCCAGGGGGGCGACTGGAGTCCGCTGCTCTCAGACATTGGATTGGGGCTGCGTTGGAATATGATCAGTATCTTTGGGACCTATAATGGAGCAGGCGATCTTGGATGGGGATTTTCTTTTGATACCTACTTTTAGGATGGAGCGGCGGCGGTCGCTGCGGCGGTCGCTGCGGCGGTCGCGATCGCGGTATTTCCAAAAGAAATGGAGCGGATTGAGTGGAAGCTGTACATGAACAACTCTTTGATCCCCAAAAAAGAGCTAAAGCCAAAGATTATCATCGGGCCAGAAATATACAGCGCTACTTAGGACTGCTTTATACAATCCTATTCACAGTGGCGGTTTTTTGCACCCCGCTGGCGCGCTCCCTCGCTACTGCCATAGGAGACTATGGCTGGCGGCTCGCATTGTATCTGATTGTGATCGCCGCAGTTTATTCTATCGGTAATACAATCGTTAACTATTTTGCAGGCTATCGCGTGCAACACCGTTTTGGCTTATCGGTACAGACTCCGGGATCTTGGTTGGGAGATGAACTCAAAAACTTCCTGATATCGTTAGTTTTGCTTGTGCCATTGCTGTTACTGTTTAGAGTGATTCTAACTAACGCGCCGGCCTATTGGTGGCTGTATGTTGGCATTGTCTTTGTCTTTATCTCCGTCATTCTGGTCAACCTGTCACCAGTGCTGATTATGCCGTTGTTTTACAAATTTACGCCCCTCAAAGATGAAAAGCTCAAAGCGCAATTGGAACGGCTTTTCGCTAAGACTGGATCTGGCATACGCGGTGTCTATGAGATGAACATGAGTAGCAAGACTAGTACCGCCAACGCCATGATTACAGGAACCGGCAACACCAGACGTATGATTTTGGGTGATACATTATTAAAGTCATTCACGGCAGAGGAAATTGAGGCTGTCATGGCGCACGAGCTGGCCCACCACAATTTCCGGCACATGCCCCAAATCCTGCTGCTGAACTCGCTGATTGGCATGCTTTCATTCTGGCTGTTGTCGCTAATTGCGCCTTATGTGGCCGAATGGCTGGGATATGTTAATAGCTCCGATCCGGCGTTCCTGCCAATGCTGATGATTTTGACGTTGACGATCATGATGTTGATGGAGCCGATTACAAATTATCATACGCGCACTCTGGAAAGGCAAAGCGATCGCTATGCTGTTGAAGTCACTGGCAAGCCGGAAGCATTTATTAGAGCCATGGCGCGGCTGGCCGATCAAAATCTGGCGGTGCTGCGGGTGTCGCCAATGGAGTATATATGGTTTTGGGATCATCCTACGATCGGTCAGAGAATCGAATTTGCGGAATCTTATCAGCAGGATGCGCGGGCAGAGTAGAGCGAAACTTTTTAAGTCATGGCGCGGTCATACAGTTGCCGGAGTAGAATGCGCGGCAAATCGGAGGAGAGTTCCGTGGTAAGGTGTCAGTTTCAGTCTCGGTCTCGGTCACGGTCACAGGAAACTCATATGCAGAACACTGGGATTGGGAGAATTACGACAGCCCAGTTCAGTGATTCTTATCCGCCAATTATGGACGGTGTTGCCAAGGTTGTAGTGGAGTACAAAAAACATCTCACGGATATTTTAGGGCCGGTTCATATTGTTGTGCCTTCAATTCCCGGTCAGGATGAATATAACGAGCAGGATCTGACTCATAATTACCCCACGATACCGATTCCGAAGCGGTCTCCGTACCGTTTTGGGATGCCCTGGATTTTGCCGGGATTCAGCCGCAAAATCGCTCGGCTTCCACTGCAATTAGTACATGTGCATTCGCCGTGGATGGCTGGTCCGTTGGGGTGGCAGGTTAGTGTTCTGCGCCAGATTCCTATTGTCTCGACGTTTCACACCAAGTATCTGGATGATATCAGTCGCTTTTTCTATGGGATGCATTTGCCGGTTGAAATAGCGCGCCGTATTATTATTGATCACTATAACCGCATGGATCAGGTTTGGGTGCCAAATGCCAGCACTGAGCTAACGCTTCGTGAATACGGCTTTCGGGGGCCCATTGAGATTATTGGGCACGGCACTGATATCGTCAAGCCGGCGAATCCGGAACAGAGTATCAAGCAAGCAGAGGAGTTTTTAGGCATTGATGCTGAAGTGCCTTTGCTGGTTTATCTTGGGCAATTGAAACTGGAAAAGAACCTGTTGTTTGTCCTGAATTCGTTGCGGGAATTAAAAGATTCAGGCCACAACTTTAGGTTTGCATTCATCGGAGAGGGCTACGCTCGGCCGGAATTAGAGAAGGCTGCGCAGGATTTAGGGCTTCCCGAGGTAAGTTTTCCTGGGCTGGTGCGGGATCGGACCTTGCTCACGTCGCTTTTGAACCGCTCCAAAGCGCTGGTTTTTCCGTCTCGCTATGATACGGCTGGGCTGGTGATTAAGGAGGCGGCTTCGCTGGAAGTGCCTTCGATTGTGTTGCGGGATTCCAATGCGGCGGAAGGTATTGAGGACGAAGTTAATGGCTTCCTGAGTGACGAAAACCCGGTCTCATTCGGCAACAAACTGCGTTACATGCTTGACAATGAGGATACGCGGTGCGTTGTCGGGCGGAAGGCCTATGAGACTTTGTGCCGTTCCTGGGCGGATGTGGCCCGCGAAGTGGCAGAGCGCTATCGGGATCTGATTAAGGTGAAAGCACACCGATCAGCTTGAAAGCATTGCAAGGGCGGAAAAAAGGTATATTTGTTTTTAGAGTTACAGTTATTTGGGCACCTCTAATTTTTGAGGTGCCTTTTTGTTGAGGAGGTATCATAATTGGGAGTGATTGTTATGGTTAAGAGATCTACAATAATTTTTCTTGTTTTGATTGGCATCTCTATAAACCTGTTGTTCGTCAAGACATTGGCCAGTACTGCCAGTTCCAGCGAATTTCTTCAACCAGCTATTGTATTAGAGAATACCGAGAGCTATAAAATGATTCGTACGCCGGAAAATCTTATCGAATATTGGGCAACTGTGGATGGTAATTACAAAAAAGTCGCTCATTTTCAGGCAGCGGACATGATCAATGTAAAGGTTAAGGTTGATGTTGCTTATAATTTGGACACGCATCTAGTAGAGTATAGCTATGAAGTAATATCGGATTCTTCGAGTTGTGATCAGATTTGCAAATTTGGATTAATTTTGAAACCTATCGAGTGGGGATATTCTTTTAAATCTGCATTTGAAAACAGTGACTGGTCTTGGACTGGTGCACGATATAGACCATCCTGGTCATGCAGTGCTCCCTCCGGGATTGATCCTGGAACCAGTCTGCGTTTTACATTTGCGACCCCATGCTTACCGGGATTGGCTGAATGTTTTGCACTAAGTGATCAATGCTATGAATTAGACTGGATAGATTGGGAATCATTCGGTGAAGAAGGAGAGTCCCTTTTGCCTCCAAATTGGTTAACAGGAGTAAAAGGTCCTATGATAGCGCCTGTTACGGAGGAAATGGATAGTTTAAAACTAGCCAAAAGGTTGCTTGAATACTTGCCCATTTGTGAAGAGTATGGCTGGATTGGTGCCAATACCCGATTATATCTAGGCTATAAACTTGAACAGATTATCGATTTCGTGTATATTGAACCAAAATATATAAGAAATACAGTAATTGAATGTTGGAATTATATTGATAGTGCATCTGAAAATGAGATGAGTAATGAAGCTAAAGTACTGTTCCGAGTAAATCTTGATTTTATAGAACTGATGCCTTCCTGAGTCTTTTTCCGGCCAGGCGCGGTCTTTTGGCGGCGCTACACCATTTCCACAATTGCGCCGGTCACCGGTTCGTAGCGCAGCTGGCCCTGTCTGACATTGCCGGCGGAAATCGCTTCGTATTGAAACTGGACTATCGGCAGATAAAGGAAGGCCGCGTTTAGCCACTTGATGATTAAGCGCGGCCTAAATTTGTCGCGTAGCTCTGTCATTAGATGCTGCCTTTCTACGGCCGATTCTTTGCACGTGCCACCGGCGCGGCTGGGGCCTTGATCCTCATAGTAAGCCTCGAGACGTTCCAACTCATCTGTGAAACGGCCTTGCGGCTCGGTACGCCAATGGCCATATTCTGCTTCAGCACGCGCTAAGATAACGTCAACGAGCTGCTGGAAAGCTTGGGCAACGGTCATGGTAGGCTCCGGACCGGCCGGAGTTTGGACGCAATCCTTGACAGGCCAGGCGGAGGCGGCCAAACACTCAAACAAGTCATCTTCAATGGCACCGTTTACGAGGTTGATGGCTGCGGAATCGATATATTCCTTTGATTCGTCGCTTTTTAGACTGCTCTTGAAGTTGGCCAGCAAATAGAATTCGTGGCTGCTACTGGAGCGGCCCAGATATAGATCCTCATGGCGGTGTGGCCAGAGGGTACGTACCTGTTTCTGGATTTTGGACAGCGGTAAATTGAATGGCACATAGGCCTGGCACAGACGGCCGCGCGAGCGCAATCCATCGATGAACCAGTTCAAGCGGTAGCTTCCCGGCGAGACTAATTCGGCTTCAGTCGGCAGCCCGCGCGGATCATCTCCGAACGCCATCAGCAGCCGATCGAAGGGTTGTTGTTCGATTCCAAAGAAACTGGAGGGGCGCTTAACTGGTACAAATGCTTCGATAAGTCCGCCTTCAATTTTGCGGTAAGTGGAATCGGAAAGCTGCAGGGATTCGATTATAAACGCTTCGGTTTCTTCGGCGGTTAAGGTCTTATGGCTATAGGTCATCCGCTACATGTATCCCCCAATCGAAGGTGGTTTGGGCCGCCCGGGTCCGCACTGGCTGCGCGGGCCGCACTGGCCGGACCGGCCGCACTGCCGCCCCGGCTCATCGCGAATCCGAAAAAAGCAGGCGATCCAGTGAACGTTTTTCTGCTTCGGACTCAAGTTCCTGGCGGAGTTTATCGCCAAAGGCATCTATACTGCGGCGAAACTCCGATTGCTCTGAAGAAGCGGATCTCATAGTTGCAAGAATATGTTGTTCGAGCGAATTGCGGCTGAACACATCCAAAATGAGATCCAGATCACCGACTACAGTTTGAAATAGATTGATTTTTTCAGCTAGCAGTCGGACGATATGTTCCTCGACAGTATTTTTGGTATAAAGATTGAAAATGCGCACGTCACGGGTTTGGCCAAGCCGATGGACTCTGCCGATACGCTGCTCAATGCGCATCGGGTTCCAGGGTAAATCGTAATTGATCAGAGTGCGGCAAAACTGCAGGTTAATGCCTTCGCCGCCCGTTTCAGTGCAAACAAGGGCTTTGACGTTGGGATGTTCCCGGAAGAGCCCCTTCAGCCATTCTTTACGGTTGGCGGAGCTGCTGCCGTCAAAAGGAAGGCTTTTCATCCCCAGATTTGCGAGCCGCGCCATAATATATTGCTGCGTGGCCAGGAACTCGGTAAAGATGATTACTTTCTCGTTATCGCGGCTGACAATTTCCTCTAATACCTTCATTTTACTGTTTTCCTGAATATTGCCTGCCAGTTCAATGGCTTGATATAGTTCCTGAGCGCGTTGCTCCGAAGCCGGCGTAGGCGCCGGTGTGGGTGCGGTGGCTGGCACTGGCGCGGTTGCGAGAGCGGTCGCGGCGTTTGGAGCCAGCATTTTAACAAGGGTCAGCGCCGCTGCAAATGAACTGCTGCAGATTTCACGCTGTAAGGTGATCAAGGCCAATGTATTGCCAGTTCTGAATAAATCGTTGCGGATAAACTGCTCGACCGTTCGGTAAAGCAGGCGTTCCGTCTCAGACAGCTCAACGCATACTTGCTCGACAATGCGCTTGGTGAAAGCCACTTGGGTGTTGGCACGCCGGTTGCGGATAACCACTTCGCCCAGCAGCTGCTTCAAGTTGTCGACATTGCGGGGTGTCCTATTATCGGCGACAAACTGTTTTCGGAATGAGCGATAGCTGCCGAGCTGGCCGGGGCGCAGCAATGTAATAAGGTTATACAGTTCCTTCAAATTATTCTGCAGTGGGGTGGCGGTCAGTAACAGAAAGTATTTCTTATGAATCCCGCTGACCAGCTGGTAGTTGCGGGTATTAACGTTTTTAAGCTTATGGGCTTCATCGACAATCAGCATGTCATAATTCAGGTGCAGAATAACCTCCGCGTTTTCCGGTCGTTTCGCAGCATCGATGGAGGCTACGACGAGGTCATAATGCTCCCAGTCTTCCGGACGACGTGCTGTCACAAACCGCAGTCCGAATTTGTCCTGTAATTCCATCTGCCATTGACGGCAAAGCGAAGCTGGCGTCAGGATAAGTACCTTTTTGGCCAGGCCGCGTAAATAGTATTCGATCAGAACCATGGCAGCTTCAATTGTTTTGCCAAGTCCGACCTCGTCCGCCAAAATGGCCCGCCCACGCATTTTACCGACGACACGCCGCAAGACTTTAAGCTGGTGGGGGTAAGTGACTACTCCAGCTTTACGCCAGCGTTCCCGCAAATGTTCAAGACAGAGGAGACTTTCAAATCCAGGGCGCGCCGCAATCTGTTCAGCTTTATAAGAAAGCTGAAAGGCTTTCCACGTATCAAAGGCCTTCTGTTTCTGGCCCTTCAGAATGAACTCATAGTCGGTATCGTCAGGAAGAATTACTTCAGCGGGGAGCACTACCGCGCTTTCTACTTGAATGAGCTGCTTTTCATCGAGCACCAATCTAATCTCCTTCTTGGGAACTCTGGGGGGGAACTTTGGGGACGGTTCTAAAAGTGCATTTTTACATCATTTGGGATTTGGCACTTTTAGAACCGTCCCCAAAGTTCCCCAAAGTTCTCCCGCTAGAGAGTCTCTATTGTAGAATGCTCCGGTTGAGGCTGGGTTTATGTTTATTGGGAGAGGAAGTTTTACCCTACCGTCGAAATTTAACGGAGGATCCTGCAACAGGAGGGCTAAGATGAACGCTAAAAAGTTTCTGTCACATTTGCTGTCGAGTTCCTCATACAGGGGACAGGCGGTTCATATAGAAAAAATCGGAGGCGGAGAGGCGGTCTATGACGATTTGCAGACCCCGCTGCCGGAACCTTTGGTCGCGTCGCTGCGGTCCAAAGAAATCGAGCGGCTCTACTGCCATCAGGTGCAATGTATTGAACTGCTGCGCCAGGGTAAAAATGTGGCCGTAGTAACCTCCACTGCCAGTGGCAAGTCGCTTTGTTACAACCTGCCGGTGCTGGAGACAATGCTGTCTAACACTCAGGCGCGCGCACTCTATATTTACCCCACCAAAGCACTGGCCCAGGATCAGCTGCGGGGATTGCAGCGGCTGGTTGAAGGTGCGCCCGGACTGGAGCTGTTATCGGGAACCTACGACGGCGATACGCCCCCGGACACCAGACGCCGCCTGCGTGACAAGGGCAGCATTATCCTGACCAATCCTGACATGCTGCACCAGGGTATTTTGCCAAAACATACCGGTTGGGCACCTTTTCTGGCCAACCTCAAATATGTGGTGATCGATGAGATTCACAGCTACCGGGGAGTCTTCGGTTCGAATGTGGCCAACGTCATCCGCCGCTTGCGCCGCGTTTGCGCGCTCTACGGCTCCAACCCTCAATTCATTTGCTGCTCGGCGACGATCGCTAACCCGGGCGAGTTATGCCAAAAGATTACGGGCGTCGACATCGACGTCGTCGACAAAAACGGCGCACCTTCCAGCGAGCGGCACTTCGTGTTCTGGAATCCGCCCTTTATTGATACGGGACGCACCGAGCGCCGTAGCAGTAATCTGGAGGCGGCGGAGCTCATGTGCGAGCTCATCAGGAACCGCCATGCTACGATTGCTTTTGGCAAAGCCCGCATAGTGGCAGAGCTGCTTTACCGCTACTGTCAGGAAATGCTCCAGAAGGCCAACCCGTCTTTGGCCAAGGCGATCAGCCCTTATCGCGGCGGTTACCTTCCTGAAGAACGCCGCGAAATTGAACGGCGCCTCTTTGAAGGGGAGCTTTTGGGGGTAACCAGCACTAATGCACTGGAGCTGGGCATTGATATTGGGGCGCTGGAAGCCGCCATTATTGTCGGTTACCCCGGTTCCATCGCCAGCACCTGGCAGCAAGCCGGTCGGGCCGGACGGGGCAAGGAGCCTTCACTCGTCTTTTACATACCGCATAATGCGCCGATTGATCAATATTTGGCGCAGAAACCTAAATATTTTATGGGCCGCAATCCGGAAAACGCCGTCATCGACCCGGGCAATCCGCACATCCTCCTCGGCCAGCTGCGAGCGGCTGCGTTCGAAAAGCCGCTCTCGCCAACGGACGTTGAGGATTTTGGCGAGTTTGGCCCAGGATTAATGCATATACTCAGTGATAACGAGGAAGTTGTCTGGGACGGCTATGGCTGGCGCTGGAAAGGGCGCGGTTTCCCAGCTGCGCAGGTCAACCTGCGCAACATGTCGGACAACACTTTTTCAATTGTTGATCTTTCCGCAGGCAACAAAGTTATCGGATCCTTGGATGAACCCAGCGCCTTTCAGCAAATTTACGAACAGGCGATCTACATGCATGAGGGCGAGACCTATTTCGTCCGCAAAATGGATCTGCAACAGCGCGTATCATTTGTTGAGAAAGCGGATGTCGATTACTATACCCAATCGATTACCGAAATTAAGGTCCAAGTGCATGAATCGTCCGAGGAAGGACGTCTTAACGACTCCAATCTGGTACATGGCGACGTTGCTGTCAACATCAAGCCGTACATGTTCCGCAAGATCAAGTTTGGCTCGCGCGACAGTATTGGTTATGGCAAGATTGATCTTCCGCCGCAGATTTTGGAGACGACGGCTACCTGGCTGATTCCGACGGTGCAAGCCCTCAACAACGTCCGCAAATACGGACGCGAACCTTTAGAAGGGCTGCTGGGTATGGCTAATATTATCGCTGAGGTGTTGCCCGTCTTCGTCATGTGTGATACTTCAGACATCGGGTCTGTTGTGGATGTGACCAATACTGGACTGCCTTCTGTTTTCATCTATGATAAATATCCGGGCGGGCTGGGTTTTTCCCGCAGGGCATTTGATCATATGGAAGAAATCCTGCAAGCCGGTCTGGAAATGATCAACGGCTGTACTTGTGAAATCGGATGTCCATCCTGTGTAGGATCGCCGATACCGCCATTTTCCCAGCTGGATCCGGACAGCACTGCCCGGGGACGCATTCCAGACAAGGAAGCAGCCAAAATGATATTGCACGAAATATTGGGTCTGCCCGCCTATATTCCGCAGATACCGGCGGCGTCCGAGATAGCGATGGGTGGCGTTCGTGGGGGCGCGGGCGCGGGCGCGGGTGGGCAGTCGGCACCACCATCCGCCACACCACCAGCAGCCGAGCCGCTGCCTGAACATCTGGATAAACGCCTGCGACAGCAGCTGCTGCAACTAAAAAAGAGGGAGTGACTGGAATGAAAATAGCAATTATCGGGGGTACAGGCGTCTATGATCCGCGCATCCTTACTGGTGTGCGAGAATTGCAGGCGACTACACCCTATGGAGCAATAAATGTTACGGTAGGAACCTGGCAGGGACAGGAAATTGTGTTCATGGCGCGGCATGGCAAAGGACATACAGTACCACCGCACATGATCAACTACCGGGCCAATATGTGGGGCCTCGCGCAGCTGGGTGTAGAACGCGTGCTCACCACTACTGCAGTCGGATCGCTCAACCCTGACATGAAACCCGGTGATTTTGTGCTGATTGATCAATTCCTCGATTTTACCAAGGTCCGTCAGTCAACATATTTTGACGGCAAAGATGGTAAGGTAGTGCATTTGGATTATACGGAACCGTATTGTCCGGAGGTACGCGCGGCGATTCGCGAGGCTGCTTCTCAAAACGGCATTTCGATTAATTGTGGGGGATGCTATGTCTGCACGGAAGGCCCGCGCTTCGAGAGTAAGGCGGAAATATTGGCCTATCGGCGGCTGGGCGGAGATTTAGTCGGAATGACCAATGTTCCGGAAGTAATCCTCGCCCGGGAACTAGGCATGTGTTATGCGACGATTTCGATGGTGACCAACTATGCTGCTGGCATTAGCCCAACGCCGCTGACCCATCAGGAAGTGCTTGATGTTATGGCTGCCAACGGTGATCAGTTAAAATCACTGTTGATGAGCACATTGCCGCTAATTCCGGCTCAGCGCGGCTGTCACTGTGATCATGAGCAAAAGCCGGCTGTGGAAAGGGGATAGCGGTTTGCCCAGAGTGCCTGCTATTGTATGGCAAAATGGCCTGCTCAAGCTATTGGATCAGCGCCGCCTGCCTTTGGAGATTATCTATCTGGATTGTCGGGATCATGGCGCGGTAGCGGATGCGATTCAGAAAATGGTCGTTAGAGGAGCGCCGGCGATTGGAGCTGCTGCAGCATACGGAATGTTGCTGGCGGCGCGCGTTTACGCCGTTTGTGGCGCGAGTACTGATAGTAGGGTCGCGGGTGCCGCTTGTCCCGCAAGCCAGCAATTTGATCAATTTAAGCAACAATTGGTTTTGGCTGCGGAAGAATTGCGCCGCACGCGCCCTACGGCTGTTAATCTGGAATGGGCTTTGCAGCGCGTCTTAGCAGCTGTAGAACAGACGGGATCGCCTGCTGAGGCAGTCCAAGTGCTTGAGCGCGAAGCCGCCCTCATTGCCAGTGAAGATGTTGAGGCTAACCGGGCCATCGGCAAATTCGGGGCAACGCTTATCAAGGATGGTGACCATATTATCACCCACTGCAATGCGGGGGCATTGGCAACAGTCGACTACGGCACTGCTTTGGGTGTGATCCGCGCGGCGCATGAGGAAGACAAGCGCATTCATGTCTACGCTGATGAGACGCGTCCGTATTTGCAGGGCGCGCGGCTGACCACTTGGGAGCTAATGCAGGATGGGATACCGGTTACGCTGATTACTGATAATATGGCGGCCTGGGTGATGGCTGCCAAAAAGGCTGACTTAGTAATTGTCGGTGCCGACCGGGTGGCGGCTAACGGCGATGTCGCCAACAAGATCGGCACCTATGGTTTAGCAGTGCTGGCGAAGTTTCATAAAATCCCGTTTTATGTGGCAGCGCCTTTGTCAAGTATTGACCTGTCCATCGCGAGCGGACAAGACATTGTTATCGAAGAACGCGCTCCGGAAGAAGTGACCCATGTGGCGGGGCAGCAAGTGGCCCCGACCGGCGTGACAGTGTTCAATCCCGCTTTTGACGTGACTCCGGCCGCACTGATCACAGCGGTGATCACCGAAAAAGGCGTTTTTAAAGGGAGTGCGGCGGCGGGCCTAAAATCATTGGGGGTGTCCCGTTGAAAAATCAGATACTGAAAAAGCGGTTCTTAAAAGCTGGTATCATGATAGTCTTGCTTGTCGCAGCTGACCAGATCACCAAAATAGTGGCGGACATCGTGTTGGCGGAAAAAACGATTTCAGTTATTGGGGATTTCTTTCAACTTGATTTGGCGTACAACCCCGGTTTTGGATTTAGCATGGGAACCGGCTGGCCTCAGTGGCTGTCAATGGCGATTAAGATACTAATACCTTTGTCTGCTGCCTTATTTACGTTTTTCAGGCTGAAAGCTTCCGATTGTACGCGTTTGGAGGCTTTGTCCCTGATCTTGCTGACGGCAGGTGCCTTTGGAAACCTGATTGACAGGCTGTTTCGTGGATATGTTATTGATTTTCTACTCTTTAAGATGTATGGTCTTTTTGGGTTTCAATACTGGCCGACTTTTAATGTGGCTGACATTCTCGTTGTATCAGGGACAATCGGGTTTGCCATCACCCAGCTGTTAGCGGCCGTACGCGAGCATGAGGCGGAAAAAAGAAAGTCCGAGGCAGGACACGCAGGAGAGGGAGAGCCGCCAGAGGCGCAGGCGGGCGAGGGCGGCGTGTCAGAGACAGAAGAAGCAAGCGCGCCAGAGGCGCCGGAAACGGCACCGGATATCGCGGAAGAGGGGGAACGCTAATGCAGGCAATTGTGCGAGATATGAAGCTCGCGCCGGAAGGTCATCTGAAGATTGATTGGGCCTGGCAGCATATGCCGCTCCTGAATGCTCTCAAGAGCGAGTTTGAAAAGAGCCGGCCATTTCTTAATAAGCGGATGGCCGTTTCCGTACATTTGGAGGCTAAGACCGCCTGTTTGGCGCTAGTCCTGAAGGCCGCCGGAGCAGACGTCGCAGTTACTGGCTCGAATCCGCTCTCTACCCAGGACGCCATCGCGGCGGCATTAGCGGAACGGGGAATCCCCGTGTTTGCCTGGCATGGTGCCACGACGCAGGAGTATAAGGAGCATCTGGCTGCCACTCTTGACATCCAGCCGGAGCTTTTCCTGGATGACGGTGGGGATCTGACCACGATGCTACACGGAGAAAAAAGGTCGCTGCTGCCTGGAGTAAAGGGTGGCTGCGAAGAAACCACTACCGGGTTGATGCGGATGCGGGCGATGGCCAAAGCAGGCAAACTTGCGTTTCCGATGATCGCAGTCAATGATGCGGATTGTAAGCATCTGTTTGATAATCGCTATGGAACCGGACAATCAGTTTGGGATGGGATTATGAGAACCACTAACTTGATTGTCGCGGGCAAAAATGTGGTCGTAGCAGGGTTTGGGTGGTGCGGTAAGGGCGTGGCTATGCGAGCCAAGGGATTAGGCGCCAACGTCATTGTAACTGAGGTGGATCCAATACGTGCGTTGGAAGCTGTCATGGAAGGATTTCGCGTTATGCCAATGATTGAAGCCGCAGCTCTGGGCGATATCTTTATCACGGTGACAGGCTGCTGCAATGTAATTGGACGCGCTCATTTTGAACGTATGCGGGATGGAGCTTTGCTGTGCAATGCCGGACATTTTGACGTCGAGGTCAATAAGACGGAACTCAAAGAGCTGGCCTGCGCGCAGCGACTGGTCAGAAAAAATATTGAAGAATTTGCACTCCCAGACGGGCGCCGGTTATATCTGCTGGGTGAGGGCAGATTGGTCAATCTGGCGGCCGGGGATGGTCATCCGGTAGAGATTATGGATATGTCTTTCGCAATTCAGGCATTAGCACTGGAATACCTTAGCCGGGAAGCCCATAATCTGGAGCCGGGAGTACATCCGGTACCGGCGGAAATAGATCATAGCGTTGCGCGCTTGAGGCTTCGCTCGCTGGACTGTCAGATCGATGAATTAGAGGAAGAGCAGCGCCGCTATTTGAATGGGTGGGAGGACTGAAATGCTAACTAAAATTGAGAATGTATGGGTCTTAAACCCGCGCGCGCCGCTATCTCTGACGCAGTCTCAATCCCATGCTGTCGATGTGTTTTATGGTTGTGTGATCATTAAGGACGACACGATTATCTATGCTGGGAAGCCTGAGGGATGGAACGACGACGAGGGGCTGGCAGGCGGCGCACAAGAACGCCAATTTGACACAATCGTTGATGGGAAAGGGAAAGTCCTGATCCCCGGATTGATCAACTGCCATACCCATGTGCCAATGGTCATGTTGCGTGGCCTGGCGGACGATCTGGAACTGCACAACTGGCTTGAGCAAGCAGTCTTTCCGATTGAGGATCGCATGACCCCGGAAGATGTCTATTGGGCATCCAAAGTGGGTATTGCCGAAATGATTCGCGGAGGGACGACCTGCTTTTCTGAAATGTATTTCCATATGGACGCTGTCGCGCAGGCGGTTGAAGAGACGGGGATCAGAGCGGTTCTGACACGGGGTTTCGCCAGCAGCGGCGGCGACGGCGGCGCAGCAAAGCTGGCGGATGGATTGGACTTCGCCCTGCGTCAAAGAAACGGGGCTGGCGGTAGAATTACTACAATGCTGGGTCCGCATGCCCCTTACACTTGTACGCCGGATTTTTTAAGAGAAGTTGCGGCACTCGCTGCCGAGCACCAATTGCCGATCCATATTCATGTTGCGGAAACGGCCCGCGAAATCGACCAGATCAGGGAGCAGTATGGCCGGACCCCAGTAGAATTGCTGGAGGACGTGGGCTTGTTTGGCACCAGGTTGTTGGCAGCCCATGGGGTGCACCTGAATGACCGGGATATGGAGATATTAGCGACTCGTGGTGCGGCGGTGGCGCACTGTCCGGCATCCAATCTGAAGCTGGCCAGTGGCATTGCCCCGATTGGCAGGATGACAGCCAAGGGTATCAATGTCTGTCTTGGCACAGACGGTGCCGCCAGCAACAATAATCTGGACATGATTTCCGAAATGCGTTTGGCAGCGCTTCTAGCTAAGGGAATCTCCGGAGACCCAACGGCTATGCCTGCGGCAGACGCGATGCATGCTGCTGTTGCCGGTGGTGCCCAAGCCCTGGCATTGGAGGGTGTAGTCGGATCAATCAGTCCCGGTATGAAGGCTGACTTGGCGCTGATTGACTATCAAAAACCGCATCTCACTCCGGATGCCAATTTGGTTTCGTTACTCGTCTATTCCTGCCGCGCCGACGACGTTACCGATGTTATGGTAAATGGCCAGTGGTTGATGCGCGATGGCCTTTTGCAGACTATTGATGAGTACGAGGCGATGGAACATTGCAATAAAAGCATTCGGCGGATTAAGGGGAGTCTGTAGCCAAACGATAATAGGTGACCAGACAAAGTAAATGCA
>DHDG01000024.1:0-636 GCA_002399265.1 Firmicutes bacterium UBA4882
TGGAAACGAGCTGGGTCGAGGAACGCGGCCCCGAAAGAGCAACAAAGGCCGAGCACCCGGGTATTCCGCGAAGCGCGGTCAGGCAGTTTATCAATCAAACAGGAGCAGATGTCACAAGCCTCATAAGGCAGCGCACTGCTCTACTTTCCTCGACTGGGTAGCGCGACAGGTCAGAGAGCATCGCTGGTCTTTGGATGCCTGTGTTGGATATGCGAGGCTTCATAGGCTGTTTAAGGAAAGCAAAATGACAAGTACCAAAACGCTCTACAACGAACTGTGGCGCGGCGGCCTGCCACTCACACCATTTGAAGTGCCAGATGCTCTGAAACGCCGGCACGCCAACGCAAAAGGCCACGCCGACAAGCGCTCGAAAGGCCGTAGTATTGATGAGCGTCCTGTCGAGGTTTCCACCCGCACGGTGATGGGACACTGGGAAGCCGATACCGTCGTCGGTCTGCGAAATGGTAAGGAAGCCGTGGTATTTACACTCGTTGAAAGAGTAACGGACAACTACATTGCGATGCAAATTCCAGGCAGGACCAGCGAATCAGTGCAAACTGCCATACGCATGCTTCGCACCGAGTATGGCGATCATTTCAGCGATGTTTTCAAAACAATCACCGCGGACAACGGCCC
>DHDG01000024.1:878-4552 GCA_002399265.1 Firmicutes bacterium UBA4882
AGCGGCCTGTCAACGAGCGCCACAACGGTCTGCTGCGAGGCTTTGTCCCGAAAGGGACATCCATTGAAAAGTATTCCCCGGCACAGATCATCGCCTTTTCTGACGAACTGAATGGGCGACCGCGCAGACGCCTTGGCTACCGCACGCCAGAGGAGCTTTTCGATGCCTTCCTGGACTGTGTCTATGCTGTCAGGACTTCCTAACTCATTTTACCGGGGTATCCAACTTGAACTTGCAATTTGCGCTATCAATAATGTTTTCAATCTGACCTTGGATAAGTTCTGTAGCATCTTCCGAAAAGAATTTCGAACCGGTTTCCAGCATAAAAGATACCAGCTTGGAACCCTCATGGTGAAAGAACGCACAGCATTCTAGTGCATTGGCACGTTCATATATAGACTAAACGTTATAACTTTGGTAAAATATCCATAGATGATAAAATACATATTAGTGGAGGTTATCGCTATGGCTCGACCAAAGAAAAACATTGTTGCTTTGTCAGATGATGACTTGAAGATGTTGAAGTCCCTCCTGCGGAAGAAAGACACAAGTCAAACCATCTGCAACAGGTGCAGAATTCTCATTGATCTTGATGAAAACCATCCGCCTGTCAAAACATATGACCAATGCATGGCGGATCACGCAATTAGTCGCGGAACAATAGCCAGTACAGTAAAAAGCTTCTTCAATAACGGCATGGATGCTGCATTAACAATTAACCGAAGCATCAATTCTGACAATGCCCGCAGAAAAGTTGACGGACGTACGGAAGCCCGTATTGTTGAAATGGCATGCGGCCCGGTTCCAGAGGGTCACGCACGGTGGACCATCAGGCTGCTTGAAGACTATATGAAAGTTGAGCTTGATGAACCGATAAGCCGTGAAGCAATCCGAAGGTCTCTAAAAAAAATCGGCTTAGACCTCACCGTAGCGACTACTGGTGCTTGCCAAGCATAGGAGATCCAGACTTTGTAGCGTGCATGGAAGATGTCCTTGATGTTTATGAACTTCCATACAATCCTGACATTCCAGTAGTCTGTATGGACGAAAAACCGTACCAGCTGCTTGGAGAGGCCAGGGATTCATGGGCAATGCGTCCAGGGGACGACAAAAAGGTTGACTCTGAATATGTTCGGAATGGAACATGCAGTATCTTTGCTTTCGTTGAACCTCTTGGCGGGAGACATCACACCAGCGTCAGAGAGCATCGCACAGCGATAGACTGGGCTGAGGAAATCAAATATCTGGTGGATGAGATGTACCCAAGTGTTCAGAAGATTATCCTTGTGATGGATAATCTGAATACGCATAAACCCGCATCATTGTATAAGGCTTTTCATCCTGCTGAAGCCAGACGGATTATCAAAAAGCTCGAAATACATTACACTCCCAAGCATGGAAGCTGGCTCGATATAGCTGAGATTGAGCTGAACGTTATGACTCGGCAATGTCTCTCCAGGAGAGTAGACTCAATTGGGCGGCTCCGTGAGGAACTGGCAGCATGGGAAAACGAACGCAATAACAATCAAGCCAAGGTTAACTGGCAGTTTAGAACAAAGGATGCACGTACTAAACTGGCTTCTCTGTATCCCGATCTCTGATCGGGATACAGATTGGTTTAATTATGAACGTGCCAACACACTAGTATAATAATGATATAGCCAATAAGACAGGCTATGCAGGTTGTAAACGCTTGATGGTTTCTATAGACACCAGACTGATTGTAAGGTAAACTTTCATGGATAGGGCAAACAATGTATGCCTCCTTGGGAAGCCGATTTTTAATCTGGTCGACTTGTCAAGACACGGAATCAAGTTTTCTTAATGGACCGATTGCGTGTTTGATGCGAATTGAAAGGAATCAAAATGATTGTATCGCAGTGAAGATTTTTCCTGATCCGCCATCGCCGGATTAGGCAACTTCTGCGGCTCTGCTCGATGCGAATTTTGCGCCATATGCGATAGCGGGGCGTTCGTCGTCCAGACTGCTGTGCGGACGCTCAAAATTGTATTTGCGGATGTAGTCCTTAATGCCAAGCCGCAGCTCACGGGGGCTTTCATAGCATGAAATATAGATTTCCTCAACTTTCAGGCTCCTAAACCACCGCTCTATTATCACGTTGTCAACCCATCTGGCCTTGCCGTCCATGCTTTGCCGGATACCGTTTGATTTCAACAGTTCTGTATATTCGGCGCTTGTGAACTGGCTTCCCTGGTCGGAATTGACGATGGCGGGGACGCCATACCGTTCCATTGCCTCTTTCAGAGCTTCAATGACCGGAGCTGTTTCCAAAGTGTCGGACAACGCCCAACCGACAATAAAGCGGCTGTACCAGTCAATGATCGCAGTAAGGTACATATGAGAACGTCCGAGACTTATGTAGGTGATATCAATCGCCCAGACCTGATTCGGCAGCCAAATGTGTTTGCCTCGCAGCAGATACGGATACTTTTTGTGCTGTTTATTCGGTTTAGATATATCCGGCTTCGGGCAGACAGCAAAGATTCCCATTTTCTGCATATACCGCCGCACAAGCCGACGCCCGACCCCCTCGATTTTATCGTCTTGACAGAGCTTTTTCAGCAGTGTGCGCGACCCCATCCAGCAAAACTCGGTATGCCAATAATCCAGCCGGGACTTGATATGTTCTTCACGCAGCATATCTTCTTTGGCCGGTTCCTTAGGCTCGTAGTACACACTTGTCCGGTTTACATCCAGCAGTTCACACTGCCGCTTTACTGTCAGCCCTTCACCTTTTGTAACCAATCTGACTTTCCCAACCGGGGCCGAGCATTCTTTTAGCTGTTTCTTTTAAAAAATCGACTTCCAGCGTGAGCTGGCCCACTTTGGCCTGATATTCTTTTTCTTTGTTCAGCAGTCCCTCCGCCTGCCGCCCTGCGGCTTTTTCGTCCTTGCTGCGGCTGAAAGCACGGCCAGCATTTTTCAGAAATTCTGCCTTCCAGTTTCCCAGTTGCTTGACGTTGATGCCTTCCCGGGCGGCGATCTCACCGATCGTCTGTTCCTCCCGCAAAACCTCAATCACAAGTTTCGCCTTGTACTCAGCGGTGTACTCTTTTCTTGTTCTCATGAAGTGACCTCTTTCTTCGGTTTTTCACCAATTATATTTTTCATCACTCCATTAAGATTTTGAATATCTGTGTCTTGTTTTACGGAACCATTATAGTATACGAAAGAAAAAAGGAAGATACAAAAGCCGAATTACTAAAAATAGTGGAAAAACATTTTAAATTGTAAAAACCAGTTTACCAGTAGGATTAGTATACATAATGGTGTAATATCCGTTTGCCTGATGTCGAAAACCTTTATTTTACGCTGGTTCTCGAGTTTGCCGCTATGTGCACCCCTGCCAGATGCCAAGCCCGCATGAGTGCTGAAAAAATCAGTATTCATGCGGGTTTGGTCATTTTATATTATGATCTTCAGCTGTAACGACCAAGGAAGGCCAATCGAACACTTTTATGCGGCATTTTGGCGGCGCAAAACACGACCCTCTGTTCTCTCCTTTGCCGCGGCCCGTCCGCATATCCCCGCACATGCGCCGTTTTTTTGCGGATACTTAATAAGCATAAAAATACGACTGAGTTCAATATACAAACAAAGCACATTGAAACCAGCCGTATCGAAAATTGGTTGCGGGGGCAGGATTTGAACC
>DHDG01000005.1:0-1790 GCA_002399265.1 Firmicutes bacterium UBA4882
GAGACCTCCCACGGTAAGACGATCGGCTTTCCTTCCATGCGCCCACATCATCTACACTGGCATGTCCGCGTAGTTAATTGGACTTCGTTTTGTTAAGCAAACTCATCCCATACCTTGTGCCTAATGATGTTCGTGTTCCTTGGGCCGGAACTTTGCCGCCGGCGTCCTTCAGATTCCACCTCGCGGTGGACACCCTTGCCCTTGGCTAATGGTTGGTAACTACTAACCCCCATAGCGGACTTTCACCGCCTAGTCAATCGTCATGCGTGGCGCACTCAAAAAAGGACCGATGCATAAAGACATCGGTCCTTTTCCTGGTATCGCACCTGAGTTTCTGCCTTGCCTAGCGATCAAGAGTTACGGCTGTTGCGGCTGATTCTGCTGCTGCAAGGGACAACTGGAACAATTAGGCTGCCCGGTTTTCCCGCCGCCAACACCGTGCATTCCGGCTCCAGCCCCTTTTCTGGCACCGCCCAGGCCCATTCCCATGCCTGGACCGGCATTTTCGATCCATTGATCCATATATTTGCGTCGCAGTTCCATGCGATCCTTCATGTATTCTCCGGTTGTCTTGTCAACCTGGCCGAACTCTACCCTCTTGTCGACAGCCTTTTTCTGCAAGTCGATAATCTGATTGTAGATGCTCTCGAGCTCTTTTTTCTGCTCCGGTTTGAGAGCATTGGTCACTGCAGCAACGGCGGGAATGGCCATGGCTACCAGCAGAAGTGCCACGGCAATGGCAACGATCAGTTTGGTGTTCTTTTTCAATAGTACAACCCCCTTTTCTGTCTTAATTTTACCCGGTACTTGTGAAGAAGTTGTGAAGGGAATAAAGTAAAAATAAACCGCCCAAAAAATAAGCCGCCCGGTTTTGAGCCGGGCGGCGTTTGCATTATCGGTTTGTTACTATCCCTTATTGTTTTGCCAGATATTGAGGTCCAAAATTATCGCCATTGTCAATCTGCTCAAGGTTGTCAATTGCTAAGAACTGGATATAGAGTTTATTGCCATCACGTTTTGCAGTCAAAGAGAAATGCACAATCGTTTCTACATCTGAGGCTTCAAACTTCCATACGCCCAATAAATTTTCATTAGCATACCCATAATAGAGACAATACTCCGGAGCCTCATCATCATCGCCTATGATAACCCATTGCTTGGCACCCCATGTGATAGTGGTCTTATAAGTGTAGGAAAAAAAACCCGTAAGTGGAACCTCGCCACCGATTTCGTCCTCAAATTTAACTTCGAGTACGTGTCCGCCAATGGCTTCAGTGCTTTTCCATGTTCCGCGAATTGAGCTGGTGTTCAAGAGATTGTCGTCATTGCCGCTGGACTTATCACATCCAAATAGGGCAACCAGACTAACCAGCAAAAGAATGACAACCAAGTAACGCAACCGTCTCATTCAGGCACTTCCTTCCAAATAAAATGGAAATTCTTATCCGTATAGTTAAGTACTTCTGCAAATTTTCCTGCCAGATCTGCATAAAAGCCAAAATAATTCTAGTTTTGATTATGTGTGCTTTTATACGCTAATTATTTATTTTTATTCAGCGTCGGGACGGCAATGTTTGCGCACCGCACTTTGGAGGTAGATCAAAAAGGAGTCTACCCCATATAGGATAGGCTCCTCGAAATTTGGTGCGGCGAGAGGGACTTGAACCCTCACGGTTGCCCATACGCCCCTCAAACGTACGCGTCTGCCAGTTCCGCCACCGCCGCATTAAAGTAACAAATGGAGCGGAAAACGGGATTCGAACCCGCGACCCTCGCCTTGGCAAGGCGAT
>DHDG01000005.1:1906-13115 GCA_002399265.1 Firmicutes bacterium UBA4882
CGCGACCCTCGCCTTGGCAAGGCGATGCTCTACCACTGAGCTACTTCCGCATTGACCACAATTCACAATTGATTGGATCTGTCTGCCGACCAAACATCTGCCAAACATCTGCTTCAGTCGACAAAAACTATTATAACAGGGACGAAGCTAAGCTGTCAAGCACTACCGCTGAAGACCACCAAATGAATTATGGCAACGTTCTCAGGGATTGGATGAAATCATGGCGCGCCCGCAGCACCGATATGCTCTGCTTGCAAACTAAAATAGGGCTTTTTCGGTTTCAGCGTCAAACAGATGCAACATTTCAGGCGGGAAATACAGCTTCATTTTTTGTCCGGCTTTAACTGCATCATGTGAGCTGGTCTTGAGTGCCAGCTCTTGTGCGCCTGCTTTTAAGTATAAATTCGATTCGGCGCCAATCATCTCCACAAAATCAACCACCGCTTCAAAAGCATCAGCGTGTTCAGCCCCGCCATCTCTGCAAATCTCAACCCTTTCGGGGCGCATGCCCAGAACCGCCTTGCGCCCTACAATAGAGGCGCATTCGGCCCTGCGGCTGATCGGCAGCGCAACTTTAAAATGCCCGGCATCCGCAATAAAGTTGTCGCCATCAGCAATTACCTGCACAGGAATTAAGTTAATCGGAAGACTGCCAATGAAGGAAGCCACAAACAAGTTTTGCGGCTTTTCGTAAATCTCGAGCGGAGCGCCAACCTGCTGGATCAAGCCATCCTTCATCACCACAATGCGGTCACCCATTGTCATAGCTTCGATCTGATCATGCGTGACGTAGACAATTGTTGTCTGGAGACGTTTATGCAAGTGGCTCAATTCGGCACGCATCATGACACGTAGTTTAGCATCCAGGTTGGACAACGGCTCATCCATCAAAAAAACTTGCGGTTCACGTACAATAGCCCGTCCCAAAGCTACCCTCTGTCTTTGCCCACCCGAGAGTGCCCGGGGTTTTCTCTTAAGCAGGTCGCCAATTCCCAGTATTTCAGCAGCCTCTTTGACCCGGCGGTCAATTTCCGGCTTGGAGAATTTGCGCAGTTTAAGTCCAAACGCCATATTTTCATAAACAGTCATATGCGGATACAGGGCATAATTCTGAAACACCATGGCGATATCGCGATCTTTAGGAGGGACTTCATTAACAAGGCGCTCCCCAATATAAATATCACCGCTTGTTGGTATCTCAAGTCCTGCAATCATGCGTAAGGTGGTCGTTTTTCCGCAACCAGACGGACCTACTAACACAGTAAACTCACGATCATGTATTTCCAAGTCTGCTTCATTGACGGCCTTTACATTACTACCGTCGAAAATCTTGGTAACCTTCTCAAGCCTGACTCCCGCCATTAGAGTACCCCCTTTATCTAAGCTTTCACTAAGCTTTAAGAGATTAGATCAACTCACGAATGTATAATTCTACGGCAAACCTGAATCACCTTCTTAAAAAAGTGATATCAGCAAAACCGAGGGAGACCTAATAAGACAATGTTTGGTACCGGTTTCAGAACATTTGCGGTCATTATTCACCGCTATTATTCAACGGTATTTCCGTCAAACCTTCTATTTATCATTTATATTTTTAAAACCAGCAGGAATTCGAAAACGTTCTGAAGAACGCATCTCGAAAATATAATGAAACTGGTACCACAACATTTTGCATGTTTTGCCCGAATATGCTGACATTTCAATGGGAACCGGTTTATCAAGGAGTGAAAGCGCATGGCTAATATCAGCGACGTCGCCCGCGAAGCAGGAGTATCCAAATCAACGGTTTCCAGAGTCATCAATTGTAATAATATTGTCAGTGAAGAAATGCGTGTGCGGGTAACACGCGCCATGAAGAAACTGGATTTTCAACCGAACGCACAAGCCCGCAGCCTTTCTTTAAAAAGAAACAACTTTATTGGGGTAATCGTCCCGGAAATCCGGCGTCCCTTTTATGGCGAGATCATTGACGGTATTGAGGAGACGCTCGTCAATGCCGGTTATTATCTGGCGCTCTGTTCAACACATAACCGGCCGGGACATGAGCTGAACCTTGCCCGCCTGATGCGCGAGCGCCGCGTGGACGGGTTGATCATTGTTACCCCCAGGGAACTGGATTCTAAAACGCTGCAAAACCTCGCCGCCGAAAAATTTCCAGTTACTCTGATTGACGGCACCGCCAAAGCACTAGTCAGTTCCGTGATCATTGATAATTATGAAGGTGCCCGCACTGCCGTACGGCATCTGATCAAACTCGGGCATCGACGCATTGGCTTGATTGCCGGCCTTGACACTCCCGAATGCCGTGAACGCCTGCGTGGCTATCGGGAAGCTCTCGAGACCGCCAATATCGCTTTTGACCCCTCCTTGGTAGTGCGTGGTGATTATCTCGAGGAAAGCGGAGCGTCCGCCACGGAAAAGCTCCTGTCGCTCCACGGACGTCCCAGCGCTGTCTTTGCCACCAGCGATCTGATGGCAATTGGAGCGCTGCGCACCATGCGGAGCTACGGACTGCAGGTACCGGATGATATCTCGCTGGTAGGCTTTGATGATATTGAACCTGCCCGTTGGGTCTCCCCGATGCTCACTACCATCAGGCAGCCGCTCCGGCAGATGGGCGAAATTGGGGCCAAAAAAATGCTGAAGATTCTCAATGGCGAAGAACCGGAGATCACCAGAATTGTTCTGAGCGGTGAGCTTATCGAGCGCGAATCCAGTGCTCCCGCTCCCCCAGCCTTTCGTGAAGAATACTTGCGAAAAGGGTGAAAATGTGGCAACATACGCACATCATTCTGCGCTGCGTTCCGGATTGCCGTTAGGCGGTATTGGTGCCGGCACTTTGGAATTTTTTCCGGATGGCACCCGTGGGGCATTTACCGGCTTAAACAACTGGGAAAAACCTTTAGGTCAACTGCATAATTTTCGTTCCGGGCCGTTTGGCGACTATCGGGTGGCTAATCCGTTCGCCGTATGGGTTGACGATGGCCGCGACCAACCGTTTGCGTTTCTGCTACAAACCCTATCCATCGGGACTGCGCCTGCCGTGGATGGCATCAAAATGGCTGGACTATTTCCAGTTGCCGAATTGTCTTTTGACTGTGGCGATATTCCACTATCCATAAAGATGATTGCTTTCTCACCCTTTATCCCAGGCCGGGATGAAGATTCCGGAACTCCAGCTGCTTTTTTCAGACTGACTATTAGCAATAAAGGCGATCGGCCCCTTAAAGTATCGGCAATGGCGTCGGCTGTCAATTGCATAGGTTCCTGGAATGTGGCCCGGTACAATGAAGCTCTTAGCGAAGGCAATCTGGCCGGTATTATTTTTCGCAAGGATCGGCCCGACCCCTTCGACCCGCGTGAGGGTACGATTGCTCTGGCGGCCCGGCATACTGCTGATACAGATACATTCATCTGTGACAGCAGCCCGTACGTCAAAAAGTGCTTTCGGGATCTCGCTGCGGATGATTTGATTGTGGCTGGCTGGGATCAATTTTCGCAATCCGGATCTTTACCGGCCGGATTGGGGCCTCAGCGACTGGAAGGTGAGTTTGGCGAATGGATTGGTGCCATTGCGCAGCGTCAGCGCGATCCTCTGCTGCCAGGCACCAGTACCCAATGGGAATTTGTCTATGCCTGGCATATGCCCAACCACCCGAACGGACATCAGTATGAACGCAAATATCCGGATGCCTGGGCCGTAGTCGAAGATGCCTTTGCTCGTTTTGATGAGCTCTATCAGAGCACCGTCTCCTGGCAAAACAGCCTTGTGCAGCACGCCGCCCTGCCTGACTGGCTTGCGGATGCTCTGATTAATAACCTGTATCCCATTGTTTCCGGAAGCTGGTGGGTGCGGGATGGTCGCTTCGCCCTACTGGAATGCCCAACGCATCATCCGCTACTGGGGACGCTGGATGTTCATTATTATGGTTCAATACCATTAGCGCTGTCATTTCCCAACCTTGAAAAGAGTACGATGCGCCAGTTTGCGCATTACCAACTGGCTGACGGATACATACCGCATGATTTGGGCAAGAACCGTCTCGACTGCCCCAGTACGGGCACCAGCGCCGGACCGCGCTGGAAGGATCTCTGTAGCAAATTTGTGCTACTGATCTATAGAAACGTACTCTATTGGCAGGATGAGCAGTTCCTGACTGAAATGTACCCGACCTTGATCAGAGCAATGGAGTGGCAGGCCAGCACTGATCAGGATGGCGATGGATTGCCAGAAAATGAAGGCATGGACTCCACCTTTGATAATTGGATAATGAGCGGAGTTACGCCCTACACGGGCAGTCTCTATCTGGCAGCGCTGAGAGCTGCGGAAAAATGTGCCCTCCTCATGCATGATCCGCAAAACGCACGGGTTTTCCATGAAAGATTTGTCAGGGCCTCCCACTCTTTTGATGCGCTTTTGTGGAACGGAACATATTACCGCGCGACCACAGATAATGACTGTACCATCTGCCAGCTTAATGGACAGTGGTATGCTCATATGCTAGGCCTGGGTTATCTGCTGCCTCCGGATAGAGTAAAAAGAGCCGTCCAGGCGATGCTGGATCTGAATGCCGTCTGCTCGCCGTATGGTGCTATAAACTCGGTATCAGCCCGGGGGCGGGCCACTCCCAAAGATGATCTCAACCACCAGGCCGGCAACATCTTGCCAGGCGAAACATATGCGCTGGCTGCTCTGGCGATCTTCGAAGGTTTTACCGATCCGGGGCTGGATTTGGCCCGGAAAACTTACGTCAATATTGCCGGGCAATCCGGATGCATTTGGAATCAGCCGGATGTCATCAGCGCAGACGACGGCAAAGCACTTTTTGGCGATGATTATGAGCGCAACATGTCCATATGGTCTTTATTGCCCGCCTTGGCACAACATGACCAACAGATCGCATCCCTTTGGCTGCAATTGCTTGATCAGGCAAAAAGCTTCGCAATGGGGAGGGGAAAAGATGAACTACGGGAGATTTGATCGCCAAAGCCGTGAATTCGTAATTGAACGGCCCGATACCCCTACCCCATGGATCAACTATCTTGGGGATCAGACTTATGGCGGTATCATTTCAAATACTGCCGGCGGTTTCAGCTTTGATGGGGATCCCAAATACCGGCGCCTTTTGCGTTACCGTTACAACAATCTCCCCATGGATCGCCCCGGTCGCTACCTTTACATCAAAGAAGCGGCCGCATCCGACCCCCACCCATTCTGGTCGCCAACCTGGGCGCCAGTGCATGCCCGGCTGGACAAATATGAATGCCGCCACGGACTTGGCTATTCAATGATCACAGGAGTTCGCAACGACTTGAGCGCTGAAGGCCTTTTCTTCGTGCCGCCTCAGGCTCGGCTGGAAATATGGCGCTGGCGTTTTAAGAACCTGCGCCAGGTCGCAGCGCATTTTCAGACCTACAGTTATGCTGAGTTTTGCCCGTTCGATGCTGATAATGACCTGACCAACCTGGACTGGACACAGCAAATTGCGCTGGCCTGGTATCAGGAACGCATTATTTACTTCACAACCCATATGCGTACCGCCGGATGCACTTTTGTACATTGCTCCCATACCCCGCTTGGTTTTGACTGCGATCGGGAATCCTTCATCGGGAACTACCGCAGTGAGTCAAACCCGGCGGCCGTTGAAAGAGGTTCTTCCGGAAACACCTCCGCTTACCGGGGTAACGGCATTGCGTCATTCTCGCATGCATGGCAGCTGGAACCCGGTGAAACCGCTGAGCTGACATTGATCATGGGCATTGCGCCTGATGAACAATCCGTCGCTGAAGCACTGGCACCTTACGCCGATAATCCGCAGCAAGTCGAGCGCTCCTTAGCCCACCTGAGAGAACGCTGGCAGAGCCGGCTGTGTCGCCTGTCGGTCACTACTCCCAATCAGCTCTTTGATGAAACCCTCAATACTTGGAATCCTTATCAATGCATGACTACTTTCAATTGGGCGCGCTTCGTGTCGCTCTATGAATGCGGCATCCGACGCGGGATCGGGTTCCGTGACAGCTGTCAGGATACTCTGGGTGTGGTCCATAGTGAACCGCTGGCAGTCAGGGAACGCCTTACCCGCCTGCTTGGCAAACAGTTCAGCGAAGGCGATGCCTTTCATCAATATTTTCCGTTTACAGATGCCGGCGATCTAAGCGGCTATTCTGATGATCATCTTTGGTCGGTACTGGCGGTCTGCCAATATTTAAAGGAGACCGGCGATTTGGCTTTCCTGGCACAGATCATTCCTTATGCCGATCGCGAGGCAGGCGCTGGTGGCGCTGGCGGTGCCAGTGCGTGCACGGAAGCCGGCACTAGCACCAGCTCCGGCCCAGTATATGAACATCTGTGCCGGGCTGTCGAATTCGGCCTTGCCAATGTCGGTCCGCATGGGATCCCGCGCATCGGCTATGCCGATTGGAATGATGCCCTTAATTTGCCGGAGCTGGAAGGCCAGCAGCCGCCCGAGAGCGTTCTGGTCGGGCAACTCTTATGCAGCACGCTACTTGATCTAGCCGAGTTGGCAGAATATATTGACAAGCCCGATGACGCCACCCATTTTCGGGAGGCCTACGCCTCGATGGCGCAGCGCATCAATGAAACAGCATGGGATGGCAACTGGTATATCAGGGCATGGCAGAGCGATGGCACCATGGTCGGCAGCTCACTTAATGAAGAGGGACAAATCTTTCTCAACACCCAAAGCTGGGCCGTGATCTCCCGCAGCGCCGATCGCCCTCGGGCTACGGCCTGTATGCGATCCGCCCTGGAACGACTGAATACACCACACGGCTTAATGCTGTTGGCACCACCATATCGCAAATACAGTGCCGCGATTGGCGGATGCACCACTTATCCTCCGGGAGCCAAAGAAAACGGGGGGGTCTTTGTTCAAACCAACCCATGGGCCATTATTGCGGCTGCTATGATGGGCGATGGAGAACTAGCCTGGCGCTTATATGATCAGATTATGCCTGCCAACCACTTGCATGATGTAAATGTTTTTCAGGCCGAGCCATATGTTTTCTGTCAGAACATCTTGGGAACCCCCCACCCGCTCTACGGATTGGGTCGCAACTCCTGGTTGACCGGCACCTCCGCCTGGGCTTTCGTGGCCGCCACTCAATACATTCTGGGTATCAGGCCGGGCTACGATCGCTTGATTATCGACCCCTGCATCCCTCCGCACTGGCCTGGCTTTAAGGCTGTGCGTCATTTCAGGGGCGCTGCCTATGAAATCGAAGTACTAAACCCGGAAAGAGTCAGCCATGGAGTGAAATCAATCAAGGTTGACGGACAGATTGTTGATCATATTGCCGCCGCGGCCTGCACAGCAGCAGCCTGTAACACCGATGCCCATGTTCGGGTCCGGCAAGTAACCATTACCATGGGAAGTGAGGTGGAGCAATAACTATGAATCCTTCAGGAATGCAGCGAACCGTCGTAGCCATTAAGAAATATGCCCGCGATTGGCGCTGGAATCGCATCGCCTATCTGTTGATCTTGCCAGCATTGATCGGTACAGCAATTGTTCATATTCTCCCGATGATCTCAAGCATACTTATCAGCTTTAGAGATTTGGACATTTTTTCACTGCAGCAATGGACCAAAGCGCCATTTATCGGGTTACGGAATTTCATCGATGGCTTCAATCCCGTTACCACAATCGGCCAGCGCTACTGGCGTTCCGTCCTGAATGTTTTGATTTACGGCGCGGTGACTATACCGGTTGGGTATGTCATTGGCCTCGGGGTGGCCTTGCTGCTTAATAAGAAATTCGTGGGGCGAACTCTGGTGCGCGGCATTGTCTTGCTGCCTTACATACTGCCTGACTCGGTCACTTATAACGTCTGGCGCTTCATGTTTCAATCCCGCATCGGCATTGTCAACAAAACTCTGCTGGCTTTGGGGTTGATTCAGGAACCTTTAGTCTGGCTGGTTGGCAAATACTCGATGATCGCCGTCATCGTCGCCAGCATCTGGAAGGGTTGGCCATTCGGATGCCTGCTATTGCTAGCCGGGCTACAGACGATACCGCAGGAAGTCATCGAAGCTGCCACAATTGACGGGGCTGGCCCCTGGCAACGCTTCCGGTATGTGATCTTTCCTTACTTAAAGCCGGTCACCAAAACCTTGTTATTATTAAACGTCATTTGGAATTTCAATGCTTTCAACCAGTTCTTTATCATGCTGGGCAGTGATCCCGGGATCCAGACCGACGTACCATCCGTATTGATTCACCGGGAGACTTTTCAAAATTTCCATTTCGGTCTGGGCTCAGCCATGTCATTAATTCTAGTAATCCTGATGATGATTGTGGCCGCTGTTTACCTGAGAACCCTGCGAGTCAACAAATCGATGGAGGAATGAATATGGCTGGTATTCTTAATCGCAAGAGACAGCAGGTTCTTGGCCGCATCACTATCTACCTATTAGTGCTCTTAGTGCTGGCCATGGTTCTCCTGCCTTTCCTGTGGATGCTGTCCGGATCGCTCAAAACAACTCTAGAAATACAAGGCGCTGACGTGATGGATCCGGCCAAATCTCCCCGTTGGTGGCCACGCACATTTACTTTTGAGAATTACATTGAAGCCAATAACACCGTGCGTATCCTGGATTACTTTAAGAACAGCCTGATAATCAGCATCGGGACCATGATTAGTGGCGTTCTGCTGAGTGTCATGGCAGCCTATGCGCTCTCCCGCTATGCCTTCCGTGGTCGCGGAGTCTATGTCATGTCCCTGTTGATGACACAGATGTTTCCGGGAGTGCTTTTTCTAATCCCTTATTTCGTCTTATTCGTCTGGTTCAAAACCCTGACCGGAATACCAATGCGCGATACATACTGGGGTATGATTCTGACTTATACATCTTTTGCGCTGCCTTTTTCAATATTAATGCTGCGCAATTATCTGGAATCGATTCCGCGTGAAATTGATGAACAGGCGGCGCTGGATGGCTGTACGCCATGGGGCACGCTGTTTCGTATTATCCTGCCGCTTTCCAAACCCGGAATGGCAGCGGTGGGCATCTATTGCTTTATTATGGCGTGGAACGAAGTCTTGTTTGCCTCGGTACTCACAGGACAGTACACGAAAACGGTTTCAATCGGTCTGCTGGAATACATTACAACCCAACAGGCCCGCTGGGCACAGATGATGGCGGCCTGCGTAATTGTCTCCATTCCGGTCCTAATCCTGTTTACAATCATGCAGAAACAAATCGTGGATGGCCTGGTGGCTGGTGCCACAAAAGGCTGACAGTAGTAGGAGGTGATTATCCTCGAAAACATGGGTGGTTGCTCAGTTTTTATCAGGATGAGAATTGTTCCAATCCAAAACTGAGGGAGGTTCGTAGGATGTTAAAGAAAGGTGTTTTGCTGGCACTGATGCTCGCCACAGTCCTGCTAATCGGCGTGTTCAGCGCTGCAGCCGCTCCGAAGCAAATCGTCTTTTGGGCGATGCCAAATGCCCCCGATGCCACACACATTCCCTGGGTAGAGAGTGTGGCGAAAGAGTTTGAGGCTAAAACAGGCTATGCTGTCCGTTTTGAAGTGGTTGGCTGGGATACTGCCTGGACCAGAATTACGACGGCAATAGCCACCGGTGAGGGCGCTGATGTCTTCCAGGTTGGTACTACCTGGAATCCACAATTCGCCGCCACCGGAGGCCTTTCCGTCATCGACATCAACGAATTCGGCGGTTCTAAAGCTTTCATGAAAGCCAACCTGGACTCCACCACATACAAAGGAAAGTACTACGGAATCCCATGGTTCGCCGAAACTCGCTGCCTGTTCGTGAATGTTGACATGTTCCGTGAAGCAGGCGCTAAATACCCGACCACGCATGACGAACTGATCACAGCTGGTCAGAAGATCGCAGCCAAGTATGGAACAGGAAAAGGCATTTCTCTGGCAGGAACAAATGCCTGGGATCTGATCCATAACTGGGCAATAATTCTCTGGGGCAATGGCGGATCCCTGCTTACCAACGATAACAAGAAGGCCGCCTTTAACAGTGATGCCGGTGTGACGGCCATGAAATGGTACGTCAGTCTGCTGGAGAAAGGTATTGCGGATAAGGCCTGTGCAGAATATAATCAGCCACAGGCTGACGCCGCCTTTATCAACGGCAATGTCGCCATGTGTTATATGGGCCCGTGGAACATTGCCAACATTGAGCAGGAAAACCCCAGCCTGAACTATACCATTGTCGAACCGCCGCGCGGCCCTAAAGCCAAAGCCAGTTTTTCCGGAGGCAGCAATTTAGTACTCCTGAATTCCAGCAAAAATAAAGAGATCGGCAAGGAATGGATTAAGTTCTTGCTCGAAAAGAAACGCATGGTGGAATACACGCAGAATTTAACGCACATGTTGCCGGCTACGGTTAATGCCTATGGTGATCCCTATTACGCCTCTGGAGTGTGGAAGACTTTCAAATCAACTCTTGACTATGCCACCGCCTATTCTCCACTTGGCGTTTGGGGTGATATTGAGAATGCCATTGTACTGGAGTTCAAAAACATCCTGACAACTTATGTTAATGGCAGTTACAAGAGTGACACCGCCAAAAAGGCCCTTGATGCAGCCGCGGACAAAGTCAATAGCGCCCTGACTAAGGAAAAATAGGCAACACCGCATCATTACTGATCCCTTGTCGCCAAACCGGCCCTCGCCAGGGCCGGTTCCAGTTTTGCATAGTTATGATCGGCGTGGAAGAATTATTGTTAGCGCGATAGGATTTTGAGATAATACGCTGAATAATATTAGAATGTGCAAACGTTTGCGCAACATTGGCGCGGACATATATATGATCATCTTTTACAGGAGGAATGATGACGATGTCTAAATTACGGGCCTCATTACAGACCGCTGATTCTGATTCGCCAACGACACCACGGGTTGCCTACTTCTGTATGGAATATGGACTGCATCCGGAATTTCATCTCTATGCCGGTGGCCTGGGTATACTAGCCGGCGACTATCTCAAAGCAGCCCACGACTTAAATCTGCCTGTAGTCGGAATTGGCTTGTTATGGCGACAGGGATACACCCGTCAAGTTTTAAATGAACAAGGCGTGCCTTACGACACTTATCCGATTTATGATTATGAGTTCCTCAAAGATACTGGCGTAAAGGTTAAAGTTGATATCAGGGGGCGGGTCGTCACCTGCAAAGTATGGCTGGTCGATAAATACGGCAATGCTCCA
>DHDG01000005.1:13236-14575 GCA_002399265.1 Firmicutes bacterium UBA4882
TACGGCAATGCTCCACTCTACTTGCTGGACACTAATCTGCCCGAAAACAGTGATCGTTGGATTACCGGTCAGTTATACGGCTGGTTTGGCGAAGAACGTGTGGCGCAAGAGATGGTTCTGGGAATCGGTGGGGTTCGTGCACTGCGGGCGCTTAACATTCCCGTCGATGTTTATCATTTCAATGAAGGGCACGCGGCTCTGGCTGCTCTGGAGTTAATCAAAGAGAAAATGAATGACAACGGATCTGGCTTTGAGCAGGCGTTGGATGCTACACGCAACGAAATCGTGTTTACAACACACACTCCGGTGAAAGAAGGCAACGAATCCCATCCGCTTAATCTGTTGGAGTATATGGGGGCCTTTAATGGCCTTTCGCGGGAGCAAATGATCGCGCTGGGCGGCGACCCATTTAATATGACCGTGGCAGGATTGCGGTTATCTCGTCTTGCCAATGGTGTCTCCGCGCTACACGGTCAAACTGCCCGGCAGATGTGGAAGGATGTTGCCGGGGCGGCACCGATCATTGCGATTACTAATGGCGTCCACGCTGGCACTTGGCAGGACGCCCGCATGCGTAAGGCTTATGAAACCGGCACCGACTTGTGGCAGCCCCACCTGGAAGCTAAGAAAGAATTGTCGTCCGCCGTGCAGGCCCGCACCGGGGCGCAGCTCAACCAGGACAGTCTACTAATCGGTTTTGCGAGGCGGGCAGTGCCATACAAGCGAAGCGATTTGATTTTCAGCGATCCGCAGGTCATTGAACCATACTTGCGCGATGGCCGCATTCAGTTGATCTTCTCCGGCAAAGCGCATCCATTGGATGATCAGGGCAAAGCAATCGTAGCGCGCCTGGTTTCATTCAGCAAAACCTATCCGAACAGTGTGGTCTTCCTGGAAAATTACGATATGGAAATTGGCCGACTCTTGACCAGGGGTACGGATATCTGGCTCAATAATCCGAAGCGCCCGCTGGAAGCCAGTGGAACATCCGGCATGAAAGCCGCTATGAATGGCATATTGAACGTCAGCGTACTGGATGGATGGTGGCCGGAAGGATGCATCCATGATGTGAATGGCTGGGAATTCGGTCATGGCTATGAAGGCCCGCGGGCCGATGAAATAGATTTGGCTGGTCTTTATCAAGTCATGTTGGGGCAGGTTGTGCCGACTTTTTATCAGAATCGCCAAAAATGGACTCGCATGATGCGGGCGGCGATCGACATGTCTGTGGAACAGTTTTCAGCCAACCGGATGATGCATGAATACTTCGAGCGGATGTATGCTGCAGGGCGACAGGCGCAAGAACGGCAGGCGTAGGCGCGGCCGGCGGAGGCACGCC
>DHDG01000005.1:14671-17559 GCA_002399265.1 Firmicutes bacterium UBA4882
GCGCGGCCGGCGTAGGCACGCCAGGCGCGGCAAGCATAAATTTGCGTGAGTTTTACCAAATATAGGAGGAATTTTTGTCCCGTTGTCGCATAATTCATCAATAAGAATAAACACCAAAACCGCGAGGAGGAATACTTATGGCAGAAGTCAGGTTCGTGGTGCCCTACCCCGAAAAGATGTCGCGTGGCCTTCTCTTACTGCGGACTTTCTTTGGTTGGCTGTATGTTGCCATTCCGCATGCGTTTTGTTTGTGCTTTATTGGATTAGCGGCCGTGATCGCTCAGTTCATCGCCTTTTGGGTGGTCTTGTTCACTGGACAATATCCGCGCAGCCTATTTGAATTTGTGGCCAACATGATGCAATGGCAGCTTCGTGTTTCCGTATATCTCAATTTTCTGCACGACGATTATCCGCCGTTTAGTATGTACGACTTTCATCCGACCGAACTCACCATTGAGTACCCCGATCGCCTTTCGCGACTTCATTTGTTAGGGAGAATCTTCTTTGGCTGGTTGTACATTATGATTCCCCATGGATTCTGCCTCTACTTCCGCGGAATTGCACATGTTATTGTTACTTTTGTCGCTTGGTGGGTCGTACTTTTTACAGGCGCGATGCCCCAAGACATGCATCGTTTTCTGGTGGGCACATACCGCTGGCAAGCGCGTCTAAATGCCTATGTCTGTTTCTTAACTGATGAATATCCACCGTTTAGCGGCAGGCCAGAAGCCGGGCCGATTGAGACAGGCGTTCCTGTGTAAGGTGTAAGTGACGTGGCGGCAACCTGAACGGCGTTTCCTCCTAAATAGCATTCCTCCCCCCTGTGTAGATGGCCTTAGCCGACCGATGCCGGCCAGGGCCTTTTCCTACTATCCTTCGGTCAACGCTACTTTGCGACCCCAGGAGTCAAAATCCTCCCGATGCGTCAGTAACAGCAACTGTTGTTCGTCAGCGCGATTGACCAGACAGTCGCGGATTAGTTCCAAGCGCTCGCTGTCACAATTCAGGAAAGGATCATCGAAAATAAATGGCAGATCCACTCCACCGGAGAGTAATTCAGCAATTGCCAACCTAAGCGCGATATACAACTGATCCTGGGCACCTCGACTTAATTGGACGGGCGCGCTGGCTCGCCCTTGACTCACAACGGATAGATGAAAGCCTTCATCCAGTTCAACGTGACGTTCTTCCTCCGGTACTCCCGACAGTTGAGCAAAGAAAGCAGTTGTTGCCGCTGCCAGCCGATCACGATAGGCAGCCTGATATTGAACGATCGATTCTCTTAAGGTGTGGTGGGCTAATGTCAAGGCTTCCACTAACTCTGTCAGCTCAGCCTTTTCGCGCTGCAAATCCGCCAGTCTTTGCTCAGCCTCAGCTATATTCAGTGGATTCTGACCTTGAATCCCGCGCAGTTTATCAGCATTCTGGGTGAGCAAATCTGTTAGCGTTTCGACTTGCCGCCTCAAATTATGTTCTTTGGCACGTAGCTGCTCCAGCTTCATTTCAATAGCAGCCGGATCGTCCGCGGCCTCAGTAGCTGGCAGTCCGGGCATTGCCTCGATTAAGCCCTTCCATCTGCTGAAAGCATCCGACACAGCATCAAAGGCTTGATATTGTTTCTCCTTGAGACTGGTAACATCAGAAACGCCTTGGACCGCCAGGATGCCATTCAAAGCGCTTCTCTCATTCGCCAACTCTTCCCGTAATAATGTGCGGCTTTGCCAGCGTTTGCGCGCCAGCACAGGATCATCGGCGGCCGCCGCCATCACCGGAACCATTATCTGGGTCGTAGCTGCGGCGTTGCGTTGCTGCTTTAACTGATCAAGATCCTGGCGTATTTTTAACAATTCGCGATGATGGGCATCGAGCCGGATTATTGTCTCACTCTTCCGCAAACAGTGCTGCTCATATGCGATTGTTTCAGCGAGCCAGACTTCCCATTTCCGCGCTGCAACAGTGCGCACCCAAAAAGCCAGATCTGCGAGCCGGTCAATGTGAGCTGTCGGGTCGACCTTCCTGGCGAAGTCGACCAGTTCTCCGATATGATCCGGGCATGGTGTTGCTCCATGCGTGGCGGGCGCGCCGAACGACGCGCTGGCCGCGCCAGCTGCGGGCGCGCCAGACGTGCCAATATCACCCAAAAGATCCGCCCGGCCCATTTGCAGGTATTCAGTTTCAAAACGCGTTAAGTCATTCTTCAGATTCTGTTCATGCGACCGCGCTGTCTGCCAATCAAGATAGGCGTTATTGACGCCGTCCAGATCCCCAAAGCGCTTAATTAATGGTTGGACAGATGCTGTAAAGCGCTCCACTTCATGCTGAGCCTGCTTGACTGCTTCCTCAATCTTGCCAGGTTCCAGCATTTTGCCGCTAGTAGCCCCAGCTGCCCCAGCTGCCGACTTCGCCCTCCTCCTGCTCCTGATCAATGACTGTATCAGCCAGCTGGCTGCTGCCCCTGCAGCCGCCAAAACGGTTACAGCCACTAAGGGGGCGCTCAGCAGGTAGGCTGCCGCTCCAACCACGATCGCCGTCAGGATGCTGAAGATAATCGTGTTACCGATTGCCGATGCGCGGGCGTGTTTTGCGGCGGACAGCAGCATTTCCTGATGCCCGAGCTCGCTCTGAAGCTGGCTGGCGCGTTCTTTTGGCGACCCGAGCAATTCCAACTCGCTTGGCGCAAAAGAATCGAAAACAGACAGCTCCGCCAATCTGGTCTGACAATCAGCTAACGCGCGCTGAGACTGCTCATCTTCTTCCCAGCGCTTCAGAAATTCAGCAAAAGCGCGCCTAATCGACCGCACCACCGCATTAGCCGCCCCGGCGCTACCAAATGCGCCCCAGCGCGCCAGTGCGGACGCAGGTGCGGACGCAGGGACGGTTCTTCCGTC
>DHDG01000005.1:17726-53991 GCA_002399265.1 Firmicutes bacterium UBA4882
GACGGAAGAACCGTCCCTGCGTCTTTCCCAAGAGCGGTGGCCGCCTCCGACCCCTCCCCGGATGCGTCGTATGCAGCCAGTTCAGCCTCCAGCTGGGCGTGGGTTTCTGCATATTGCTGCTCTTTGGTGTTAGTCTGGCGAATAGCAGCATCCATGTTAATCAGATTATCTAAATCAGTGCCCGTTTCGGCAGGGGCGTCTATGAACTCTGGATAATCACGTACTATTTGGCTTTCCAGCGCATTAACCCGTTGTTCAATGGCAGCGGCGTTTTGGACGGCATTTTCAAGTTCCATACGATTCCTCGAGCTCATGCGGTATCTTTCAGCCGCCATTTTCCACTCGCCCATTGCGTCCAAAACGCCCTTATTTAACTGATAATCCGCCTCTGCCTTTTGTTTTTGCTCACGCAAGGCGGCGGCGTTTTTTTTCAGTTCTTCAAACTCGTCCACCTGTCCCTGCTCTTGGGCAATGGCCTGCTGTAACGACTCAATTTTCGCGGAGAGATTTTCTAATTGACGTGCTTCGCGAAGGTCGCGCGGCGTCACGCCTTTTTCCCCTGTGAAGCGCGTGTATTCTTTCAGTTCGTTAGCCAGTTTATCCAGGGACTGCTCAAATGACTTGCCAGAACCGGATAGCAGTCCCTGCAGCCTTTCGTCAAGCGTCTCCGACTCCGGCAACGGTTGGATTAGGCAAAATGTCGCTTCGAACAGTTCACGGTTAGTCATCCCAAAAAGTTGCTGTATGATCGCCTCATAACTGGTATTACGGTGGCGGGCACCGGGATTATGTTCGCCGGTGCTGATTTCCTTCCATTTGCCGCCCTCTTCTTTAGAAAAAGAGATTCGATTGGAATCAAAATCCCGCTCAATATGATGCGGTACGCCATCAGCCAAAAAGTCCAGCTTGCCTTCAAACCGCCTGGGATTAAACCAATTTCTAAACCGGCCCTGTCCGAAAGCAACCTGATCCGAGGTCTGCGGAATGCCAAAAATGATAGCGGCGATTCCAGAAACGAGCGACGACTTCCCCGTTTCATTACTGGCTGACAGCACGTTCAGCCCATCATCCAAATCGACGACCACCGAGTCACGATAAGGACCAAAGCCCGACAGCTCAACGCGTCGGAGTATGATACGCGGCATTTACTGCGCACCTCCCGTTCCTGTCAGTGCGGCAATGCCTTTCAGCATGGCCATACTGATCACTTTACGATTATGATCATCGGCGGCTTCATTCAAAGCAGTCATCATACGTCGGACGAAAAAGCCTCTGACAGTCTGCTCTTTAGCATAGGATTCAAGCAGTTCCGGAGCAAGATAAGCGGTTTCGTCGGTCACGTCCAAAAAATAAAAGGAATCCGCAGCCAATGACCGTAGCCGCTCTGAATCCACAACAAAGACAGGCACGCCTGTCAACCGGATCTGCCTGATGGAGGCGCGGTCTGCCTCGCTGCGTTCCGCAAGCGCTTTTATGCGACTAAGAACTTCGTCTTCGCCAGAAAGACCTGATAGATCCAACGTGTCCTGTAAACAACGACGCACATCAGGAACCGGAACTTTTTCGACAGTAATGGTGCCTGCACTTGCGCCAGCTTTTACGCCTGCACTAGCGCCTGCACCAGCACCAGCCGTGGCCGCGGCCGCCATTCCACCCGCCGCGTCTACATTAATATTGATTATGCTGAAAAATCCGGTGCCGGGATCCGAAAAGCTCTTTGCCTCAATGGCACCAGGATAAAGGAAGTGCGTCTGCTCCTTCTTCTTTTCCTGATATTTATGAATATGGCCGAGCGCCACAAAATCATAGCCGGCTGCTGCCAAAGCATCTGAAGCCAGTGGCAAACTGCGGTCGCCAGCATCCCAATCCAAAGACCCGTGAAAAACACCGATATGCACACCCGGCGTGGCGCCTGCTTTTGGCAAGCAGGAGGCATCCATAATGGGTTTGGTCAAACCGCCTGTATAGGCTAATGAATATAGATAGCAGGGCGTGTTATTAATCTGCAGCTGCGCAACACAGTCAGGCTGAGGATTATGTACCAATATGCCCGGCCAGTCGGACGCGCGGCGGCGATAGACTGAATCATGATAAGAAATTTCGTCATGATTGCCCGGAACGGTTACCACAGTAATGCCCTTGTCCGTCAGACGGCGCAGATCTTTGATTACTGCTTCCTCCAAGACCGGATCAGGGCGATGGGTTTCGAAAAGGTCTCCGGCAATAATCACCATCTGAATAGCGCCCTTTTCGGAGAGCGCATAATCGACAGCACGTTTAAGCAGACTGTCCCGCACACGTTGGCGTTCTTCCTGAAGATTTCCCATAAAAGAAGGACTCCACCCTAAATGCAAGTCCGCAAGATGAAGCACACGCATTGGCGCCATCTTAATACCTCCTGATTCTGGCGATCTGGGTCTCGCCATCTGGCCACTAACTGGAAGTATTCTGCACGCAAGAAGCCGCAGCCTGCTGCCGTTGCTTTTTTTATCAAAAAACCGCCTCCTAATAAAGGAAGCGGCCATTTCAAGCGCCAAAGGGCGTCAATCATCATCGCAAAGCGTTACTCACGCCACATCATCGCTCAGACTCAATCCATAAGCGGCCGATCACTCATGCCGCCACCCGATCCTATATTTAAGTCCGGCGGTATCGCGTCCGCAGTGTGATCTCGGTGATCCTGATGATCCTTGAGACCATACTCGCGGAAACTGACTTTATCCCCGCGATCATAGGACGACCACAGGGTTCGCGCCACCACGTTAGCTTCATAGAAAGCCTGCGTAGCTTTGCGCGGTTCCAGCGCATCGCCGATTACCTCGAGCCTGGCAATATCGGCCAGCTCCTCCTGCAGATCGCTGACGCTTCTTACACCGGTCGCAATTACCACTGTGTCAGCCGGAATTCGGGCCGCCTCATCGCAACATGTCTCAACATATTGAGCTGTAATGCGCTTTAGGCGGGTATTAGTCTGCAACTTTACCCCGTATTTACGCAAACGTTCCATCAAGAAGTATTTGCGTGCTGGTCCGATCGTGGCGGCGACTTCTTCAAACATTTCGATCACAGTAACATCTTTGCCAAGATCACCGAGCACTTCGGCTGTTTCCAGTCCGGTAGCACCGCCGCCAACAACCACTATTTTTGAGCCGGCTTTTTGTGGGTCTTCCAGTATCTCATGAGCCTGAAAGACATGCGGCAGGTCGGCACCTTCAACCTGATCTGGAATACGAGGCACTGCTCCAGTAGCCAGGATAATGACATCCGGCTGTTCCTGGCGTACCAGTCCAGGTGTCGCGGGGGTATTTAGGCGCACGTCCACTCCACTGCGATAGAGGTTGTCAATCAGCCACTGCACATCGCCGGCAATTTCATATTTATAAGGAGCCTTGCCGGCCAGGCGCCACTGTCCTCCCAAGTGTCCGTAGCTTTCGAATAAGACTACTTTGGCCCCCCGATCGCCAAGAATGCGGGCCGCTTCCATCCCGGCCGCACCACCGCCCACTACGACCGCTTTCTTTTGGCCTTGAATCGGTTCAAACTGAAACTCAGTTTCCAGTCCGCGGCCGCAAGCGGGGTTAAGGATACAGCTGACATGCTTGCCTTCGATAGTCAGGCGGTCCACACACCCTTGATTACAGGCAATACAATGCCGGATTTCTGACACCCTGCCCTGCATCGCCTTGTTTGGTAGCTGGGGATCAGTCAACAGCGGCCTCCCCATCGCAATAAAATCGGCTTTGCCGCCTGCGATAATTTCCTCGGCCAGCTCTGGCGTATTAATGCGGTCAACCGCAATAACGGGTACCTGCACCGCCTCTTTGACCGCAGCGGCCGCCCAGACATTGAAGCCGCGATCCAAATCCATTGGTGGAACAGTGTACTGAAGGCTTTCATAAACCCCAATGGAGACATGAATGGCGTCCACGCCTTTGCTAACCAGCATCGGAGCAATTCTTTTTGTGTCTTCGATGGTGAGGCCACCAGGCACATTTTCGACTCCACTTATGCGGTAAATGATCGGATAATCCGGGCCGACCTTTTTACGGACCGCTTCAATGACTTCCAATGGAAAACGAGCCCGCTTCTCAAATGTGCCGCCATATTCGTCTGTTCGATGATTAGAATAGGGCGACATGAATTGGGACAGCAAATACCCATGGGCACCATGCAACTCAATGCAATCAAAGCCCGCCTCTTTGGCACGTCGCGCGGTTTCTGCAAATGCCTGCGTTAGCTCATGGATTTCTTCCACAGACAACGCTTTGGGTTTCTCCCGACATACCGGACACGCAATCTCAGAAGCAGACACAATTGGCATACCGGTTAACGCCGAATTGGTTTGGCGTCCGGCATGCCACAATTGCACACAGGCGGCGGCTCCGGCTTTATGAATTGCCTCTGTCAAACGCCTAAAGCCAGGAATGTATGAATCATCATACAAAGTAACACCAACACCGCCGCCAGTGGTGGGATGCACCTTGGCGATTTCGACTGTCACCATTCCTACTCCGCCAGCTGCGATTATCCGGTGATAATCAATCAATTCATCGGTGACTGATCCATCTTTGGCACTCAACTGGCTACCCATCGCAGGCAGGATTAATCTGTTCTTTAACTCGAGCCGACCAATCCGGCCTGGCTTAAATACATTTGGAAAGCTGGTCATTAAACCGAATCCCTGCTTTCATAGTTTACTCCCTGCTATAGTCTGACCCTTTGAAAGCAGTTATAAACTATCAAGCCAAATCCAGTATCCCTTGCGCCTCAGCGCGGATTTCCTCCACCAATTCGGCAGGTTCAAGCACGCGCGCATGGCTGCCAAAGCCCAAAATCCACCTTTTAATGGACTCCAGCCCACTGACGGTCACCTCGAGTAGCACACCGCCGTCCTCCAGTTCGGTCAGTTTCTGATTGGGGTGCCACTGCCTTTCCCTAATCCAGCGAGCCTGGACCGTGTCAAACACCACCTTGACATTATATTCTGCGCCCCGCTCAATTCCCCAGCTATGATCAAGGTAGTCGTCAATTGAAAAGTCGCGCGGACGTTTGAAAATACGTTCCGTCAGTTTTAGTGATCTGATGCGGTCAACCGCCAAAGTGCGCAGTTCCTGGCGCGTGTGACAATACCCGATCACATACCACGCCCCAGCCTCCATACGCAAATGATAGGGATCATAATCGCGCCAACTGGAAGCATCTCTGGTGGCCGTGTAGTATTCCATATTAACAATATGGTTTTTCGCAATGGCTTCTGATAATAGTCGAAAATGTGATGTGAGCTTATCCTCATCCCCGCGCACCGGTGGTGAACCGAATGAGATTTCTCCGGCGAACGTATTCAGATCGATGCTCATTTTGTCTGCTAACAGCAACGGTAGCTTATTGACCACCTGGCGCGCCGCGTCAGCAAAAATAGTCCCAGCGGTCTCTGCCAACAGCCGCTGTCCCATTAACAACACCGCTACTTCCCCTTCGGTTAATTTAATCGTCGGCAGACTAAAACTGCGTGTATAGCGATAACCCTTCTTGAAATGATCATATTCGAGGGGCGCACCAAATTGATCGCGCAACAGCTCGATATCGCGCTCAATGGTGCGGCGCGAAACCTCCAATTTCTCGGCAATATCCTTGACACATGGACATGCACCACTCTCCAGCATGCGATGGATCATTAATATGCGATACATCACGGCCCTGGTCTGCCGTACGTGCTTGGAGGCACCGCCGCTTGCAGTAGTATCAGGCATCAGAATCAACCTCTTCCTGTAAAGTAGTATGTAGCAGTAGTCTTTTCGCAATATTTACTATTTCTTGCTAGTTCGCGCTGCTCCTTTCAAATGATCCAAATAAGTCCATCCCAATGGATCGGAACAGCCCCACGAATCATTAATGATATTTTTTAGCATGGTTTCATAGTAATGATAAGGCTGTCTTATTTGTTTGCCATCAGCATCATAAAAAATTCGAAATGAAACGGAGGATCGGTTATGTCTAAAAAAGTAATGCTGTTCGGACTCGTGTTGGTCATGCTCTTCATATTGTTATCTGGTTGTAGCAAGAGCGGCACAGCTACTGTGACTGGCTACATCATGGCTCCCAACGGCGAGGATCCAGTGGTCGGCGCGACCGTGTCAGTAAAAGGAAAAGGGATTAGTTCCAATACCAATGGGGTGGGAAAATACACCCTCTTCAATGTACCGACTGGTAAACAGACCTTGCTTGCTGTGAAAGGCAATTTCAGAGTTGAATTCACAGTCAACGTGAGAAATGCCGGTACAACAGTGGAAGCCCCAATCGCCAAATTGACCACAAAGAAAATTGCGGTGGTGCCCGGCAGTTTTGACGACATCGGTACAGTCTTGGACAATCTGGATCTTGATTACACAGAATTCGATAGTATCTATGATTTAACAGCGTCAGTCCTGGACGATTACTCGATTGTCTTCCTGGCCTGCGGCGGAAGCGATGCACTATACCCGGATAGCAACCCGGCAGATCGGGCTGTTTATGATAACCTACGTGCATTTGTAGCGAGTGGTGGCGGCATATACGGCTCAGACTGGGCTGCGGCGGCCATTTGTAGCTTATTTCCCGAATACATATCAGTGGTTGACTACAATGGAGAAAGTCAAGACTTAACAGTCACTGTTCTTGATAATGATATTAAGGCGCTCCTCGGAAAAAACACCTGTACCATTTGTTATGATTTGGGTGCATGGGTATTGATCAAGGTTGAAGATCCAAGCAAGGTCCAAGTCGACGTAATAGGAGATCCGAACACTTATGAAGGCATTGTAGAGGATAGTCCGTTGTTGGTAGAATTCTCCTACGGTTCTGGGAGCGTGATCTATACCACCTTCCATAATGAAGAGCAGGTCACCCCGGACGGCCTGAAAATTATCAAACACCTGGTATTCAGTCTGTAATAAGTAAAGCCAAAGCATCGAATGTCAAGCGCCTCCCTGACTTAACACAGGGAGGCGCGCGCTTGGATCACAAATGGATCGCAATATCGGCTTTTTCTCTAACTCGCTCATTAGCAAAATACTGTTCTTCCATAGGAATCCACTTTTCGGCGAAGACAAGCGCCATCGCCCGGCCGTTTCGCTTGAGGATCCTTTGCCTTTGCTCCTCAGGCGCGATATCACAAAACACGCGCAGGTCGGCATAACTGCCGAAAATGGGATGACTACTGTAGGAGCCCTCTACAATCCTCCATGTGTCGCTTTGTATCAGGCGTGATGCACCAAAATCCATGATACTACAGTCAAAACAGCGATAAGAAAATCCTTCACCCCGTTTCAGGAATGGGAGCACCTCTGCGCAAAAACGCTCATAATGGATATTCCCTCCGCTTTCAGCAGAACGCTCGGCGGTGCGCAACTCGGGAGGCAAAAAGAAATCATCCATACATACTACATCTGCTTTCAATACGGCGGATAATATGGCCGCAATCGTACTTTTTCCCGCAGCCGCACGTCCGTCGATGGCAATGACTTTCGGTGTTTTTGCATCAATCGCACTCGCCTTTTCAAGAATTGGCAATGCTAATGCGTACTCTCTCCTGATAATGCGATAAGCCGGATGCTCATATTCCCGATACGCTTGGCTGTGACGCACCGGATTAACTCCCGTAGAAAGATACCGCTCTTTAAAGGACAACCATTCTGAGCTATCAAAAGGAAGCAGGCCATCTACAATACATATGCCAACGGCCTCAAGGTACTCCAAAAAAAGCGTTTGCGCTTGCTCTTGTGCTTCCGTTTTGGCTGCCGATTCCATCCCCGCAGATTGGCAGAACATCTCAAATAGCCACACCATCGGTAACCCTCTATACTTCCAAGCCGCAAGATTGCATCTGACATAATCATCACTAATGGGCTCAAAGGTCTCAATGTCCTGTGCGGGAGTCTGTAAATATTCCTCCTGCAGATATTCCATTGCTTTCGTTTTATCTGAAAGCAGGTGCTCTGCGCCAAATGCTGCCTGAAAACACAGCTTGACGGCATCCTGCGGTGACATACTCGGATGCCGCAAGGCGTGCGCCTTCAAATGCTTTTCAAAAGCCTTCGTTTTCGTCTTCATATCCTTTTCGGTTTTCGTCTTCGCATTCGTCTGCATATTCATGATGATCAAGCTTTTTCAGAATAGCGCTCTGGAATTATTCTCGCCTTCATCAGGGCAAAGACAATCGTTGGGATCAGAGCTAGCTGAATGACAATACCCGGCCAGGCGGTAATAAAATAACTTGCTGTCCATACTGCCATCGAATAGCTGCCTGGCACAAAGATAAGTGCCATAGCAATGCCGGCCACAATTCGCCCGGCAATCATGGCAATAACTAGACAAAGATACAGGTCAACATATAACTTCTTCGTGCGAATAAGGCTAATCATCAATCCGGCAACCAGCCCGTATACTGCCAGCTCTATTATCATTGGCGGCAGATAAGCCATTGGCGGCATACCTGTGAAAAGGCTGGAAAGCAAGGGACCTACCAATCCGCTGAGCAATCCAAAAGCCGGACCGCAAATAAGGCCGCAAAGAAGCACAGGGATATGCATTGGGGAGAGAATGCTGCCTGCATTTTGGATGGAGTGAAACGCCATTGGCAGGATGACGCATAATGCGACACAGGCCGCTGTGATGATGGAACGCTTCACATAAGACATTTTTTGCATAAGGTATTCCTCCTAAGATTAATTTGTAATCAAGCATAAGGCCGCATTGGCGCAATGCCAATAATCATAATAATGAAGCTGTATCCAGCCGAAACCCTTCCGAATTAGCGTTAGCGCAATACAAGAAATTGTATCAGACAAAGTGCGCCACATGCAGAAAGCGCCATATAATCCTGCCACACAAAAGGCTCCTTCTTGCGCTTGGTACGATTTGTTGCATTGCGATAGCCCCTTGCTTCCATAGCGAGCGATAGTTCATCTGCCCGTCTGAAAGCAGACAGGAATATGGGGACGACGAGCGGCATAAAACTTAAAGCACGCTCCCTGAGTTTTTTGCTTTCAAACCTGGCACCCCTGGCGATCTGCGCCATTTTGATAGCTTCTGTCTCTTCCATCAATGTGGGAATAAACTGGATTGCCACGCTGATGATCATGGCAACATCTTCTGTTGGGACGCCAAGCAGCCTTAAAGGCTTAATCAGGCTTTCAAGAGCAGTGGTGATTTCATTCGGAGATGTTGTCAATGTAAGCACATTACTGAGGATTATCACAAGCAACACATTAACGACCAAACTGAAGCCCTGCTTAATGCCACTAATGGAGAGATGAAAAATCCACCACGAGCATAATGCGTTTTCACTGTCGAAAAACAGGGCATTCATGAGAAAGATCGTACCGAGAAACAGCCACAACCTTCCAACATTCCCGAATACATGGCGCAGCGGTAATTGTGATAACAGGATTATCATGCCGATGGCGGACAGTGCCAACACATAGCTGCCAACTGATGCCGTCCCTATAACAATGGCCAGCAAGAATAACAGGCAAATTATTTTGGCGCGGGCATCCAGACGATGCAACAAGGAATTACCGACCACGTAGCGCCCGGCAGGAAGCCATCTCATGCTGAACCGCCCCCTCCCACGCCTAGTAGATAGCCCTTTAACGCTGAAATCAAATCATCATAGGTAACGACATCATCCCGAAAACTGTCCTGGCATTGGCACTTTCTGTGCTTCGCGATTAGGGCGGCCACATGCTGCGGCTCAGTGATGGCTCTTCGAATTCCTCGTACCTGTAAGTCATTGTTCAAGCTCAAAAAAACGGCTCGTGTTTCGCCTGCCATAATCAGCCGACCATCCTCAAGTACCAGTAGATGCTTGGTGTATTTGGCAAGTGCATTCATATTATGCGATATCATGATAATGGTCGTGCCGTTGTCATTCAGTTTCGCAACGAGCTCCAAGAAGTCTTGCCTACCGTAAGGATCAAGACCGGCAATCGGCTCATCAAATATGATTATTTTCGGTTGGACTGCCAAGACACCGGCAATCGCCACTCTGCGTTTCTCTCCTCCGGAAAGAGCCAGCGGAGATTGCTTTCTAACTTTGGAAAAGTCAAACCCCATGGTTTCCAAGGCCCATTTGACGCGCTCATCGATTGCGTTAGCACTGAGCCCGCTGTACTTGAGACCGAAAGCAACGTCGTTTTCGACCGTGGCTGCAAAAAGTTGCTGTTCCGGATATTGAAACACCACGCCGATTGCTTGCCGCAGCACATTGCGATCGTAACTTCTATCATTAATATCTTGACCATCCAAACAGATGCGCCCCGCTGTCGGTGTAAGCAACCCGGCGATGAGCTGAATGAGGGTCGTTTTCCCACAGCCGGTCTGCCCCATGATGCCGACGAAATCGCCGCTCTCAATCGTACAAGAGACGCCTTGAAGTGCGTTAACCTCAATCGTTTCATCAAAACGTCCACGTCCGCGCCTGTCGTATGTGTAACTCAAATTTTCGATCGTAATGCGCATACCTTTTCAGCAAGCTCCTCGTCAGTTAATGGACAGCTACTTAACCGGATACCCAGGGAAAGCAGATCATAATAAACTCGCACAGGCATAGGCGGCATTATTTCGGCCTGCTTCAGCAATTGAACATCGGTCAAGATATCCTGTGGTTTCCCGGAAGCAATAGCAGCGCCTTCATGCATCAAGATAACGCGGTCGGCGTGAACGGCTTCTTCAATATAGTGGGTAATAGCAATAATCGTTTTGCCGACGTCGTGTAGTTTGCGCATCATGGCGAGGACTTCCCGCCTCCCTTCAGGGTCAAGCATCGCAGTTGCCTCATCAAATATGATAATCTCCGGATCAAGAGCAAAGACTCCTGCAAGGGCGATGCGTTGTTTCTGCCCACCGGAAAGAGAATTGGTAGCCCTTTTTTCATAGCCTGCCATATCGACAACCTGCAGTGCGGCATTTACTTTTGCGGGGATTTCTGTTCTTGGCACTTCGTAATTCTCAAGCCCGAAAGCAATATCTTCCTCAACAACGGATGATACAAATTGATTATCCGGGTTTTGAAACACCATGCCGCAAATACGTCGCAGCTGCCACATATCGTTCTCATTAGCCACGTCGAAACCGGCCACGGAAAGCGCTCCATGCTGGAGCTTCAGGAGAGCATTGAGGTGCCTTACCAAGGTGGATTTTCCAGAGCCATTGCAGCCGAGAATGTAAACAAATTCACCCTTGGCTATTGATAAATCGACATTTCGGAGGGCATAAGCGGAATTGCCAAAATCATAAGAGTAGCTGATATCTTTGCCCTTAACTATCACTGACATAAAACTTCCCTTCCTCAGCAAAAAACCGCCAAGACGCTTGGTTCTCCTACGGGAGTGGCCAATCACCTTCGCGGTAATCCATTCAGAATATGGGGGATGCGGGAACTTTGGGGACGGTTCTAAAAGTGCCGTTTGACATTATCTGGCATTATGCACTTTTAGAACCGTCCCCAAAGTTCCACGCCTTCTTCGGAAGACCAACGTTCCTTCATGGAACGTAGCACGGTCAAATCATTCGGGCTTTATGATCGCGTGAATCTCTTTTACGACACCTTGGATCATAGTCGATATTGATAAGTCCGGAACTCCAACGATGATGTTGTCGCAATGATTAATAGGTATCAATATCCTTTTGGCCTTACTCTGCCCTATAGCTTGTGCCATAGTTGGCGTAATTTCACCGAGCAATGCATCCGCAATCACAATTCCAACAGGGCCCACAATGATATCCGCTTTGCGACATCCTACTACAACTGCATTCTCTCCGGTCGCCGCGTTATGCGCTCCAGCTTTGAGCATGGCGGAGGTCGCAGCACTGTTTGTTCCGACCGCAGTGATCTCGGCATTCAATATATTTTGCTTTATGGCAGTGACAATCTGCTTACCGATCCCGCCACCCTGAGCATCAATAATTAATATATTAAGAGCCACGCTATAACACCTCAAAAAGTGACTATAAGAGACTGTCTCTATTATATCATGGAAGAGCGCTTAAGTCTGTCCCCAATTGGGCCAAAATGAACCGAAAGGGGACTGGTTTATTTTGGCTCATTTGATCCAAATAAGCCGATCCCCAACGGATCGCTCGGTTTACATTGTCAGGTTTTTGCGCACCAGGATTTCGCCTCCGGCCATAAGCCCAATGACGTAGACTGCCAGAAGTATGACAGTTCCCCAGAATGGCAACGACCTGGATGCCAAGATGGTATTAGGATTAAACGCCTCAAAGATGCTCAAGTTCGCCAGCCACCTTAGTGACTCGCTGAATGCGGCAATGGTCTTGAAGAAGAATGAAACCAATACAAACCCAATTCCAATAAACATAGCGCTCTTTTCATTATCAATCAAGGACGTGACTAAATATCCCACGCCGCCAGCAGCCAAGCTGACAGGATAGGTGGTAAATAATACCAACAGCAATCCGCCAGTGTTGGTCAATTCCGCGCTGGCAGCGGCGACGCCGAAAGCGGCGGCTGCCCCAAAAATAAAGACCATCGTCAACATGATCAAGTGTGACAGTGCTTTGGTGTAATAAATCGAGCGCCTGGTCGCGGGGATCGCAAATAAAAACTCGCCGGTCTTTTTGTCGACTTCTCTGGAAATCGAGGACCCGGCCATTACTGCCGCAAAACATGCCAGCAATAAAGTCAAAAACAGGTATGGCTCACTGGCAATCCATCCTTCGGGAGATGCGAAAGACATGGCGTTGAAATTAAAGGCGTCCAAAAATGCCTTGGGATAGGCTTCCAGCACTACTAAGAGATCCTCGTTGCTCTCAAGCACCATTCCGGTAAAGCCGGCAAACAATGCCATCAAACCTGCCAAAACAATGATCCACACCAGCAAAGTTCTACGATTCAGATACAATTCATTCCGCAGAATCGACCAGTTCATTACTGCACCACCTTCTCCTCTTGTTCATAAAGATCCATGAAGACTTCTTCCAGCGTTGGCTTGCGGACCGAGATATCACTAATGGGGTGCTCTGAAATCTTGTGCAGCTCGTTATGCAGCAAACCCCGCGCATGAAATACATGAACCCCATCCTCATAGATTACTTGCGGATCAATATCCGTAAACCCGTATTTTTCGATCAGATTCCCGTCCTCGCTGAACCGCACTTCAATGAAAACGGTCTCTCGGCCGGGAACGTCGCCAATATCAGATAAATGAATCAGCTGGCCATCACGGATGAAGCCTACCCGGTCACAGTGCTTTTCAACTTCGGACAGAACATGGGACGAGAGAAAGACTGTCATTCCTTGGCTGCTCTTCTCTTTAACAATTTCGAAGAACCTGGTCTGCATCAGCGGATCCAGACCGGAAGTGGGTTCATCAAGAATCAGCAATTCCGGCTCATGTAGCAGGCATTGAATAATGGCCAGCTTTTTGCGATTGCCTAGCGAATAGGACTTTATGCTCTTTTCCAGATTAAGATCCAGACGCTCTGCATAACTTTCGATCATTTTCCCAGGGCTCTGCACCCCATAGGCAGCAGCAGAGAACTGCAACATCTGCCGACCGCTTAGTCCGTAATAGTAGTTAACCTCGGATGGTAAAAAACCGATCCGCCGTCTGATCTCAGGCATGTCGCCCTGAATTTTGGTGCCAAAGATGGAAAACGATCCCGCTGTCGGAAAGATTAACTGCATCAGTACGCGAATGGTTGTTGACTTCCCAGCCCCATTCGGGCCAATAAACCCAAAAATCTCTCCTCGTTCCACTGCCAAATTCAGGTTTTCCACACCTTTGACTGTTCCATAATACTTGGTCAGTTGATTCAGCTCAATAACGCTCAACCGGAATCCCTCCTTATTACATTGCCGTTGCACTTGCACGCCCAGCGGCATCACCGACGTCACTACATTAACATTGCCACTCTAATCTAGTACGCAATTCTACTCATTCTTGTTTCAGGTTTTAAACCCCTCCAATCCTTTCTTGTTTGACGACGCCACATTAAATCCATACTAATGAGAGGGATTGGAGGAGATTACTCTTTATGTCGGATTGCCGAATTTTATTGAGCTTTTATCAGGATCAAAGTGCCGCCGGCCAGATCTTGCACACCCTGCGCAAGAACGGTTTCCCGAATGCCGTGGTGATTCGGAAAAACCAGCATGGCCGGGTCAATGTATCCAAAGCCACACGCTTCCCCCTGAGCAACCATATTAGTCAAGACTTGATCAACCGCTATATGCGTTGGCTGCTGGCGGGAGAGACGATGGTGCTCGTCTGCACCAGTCAGGAGAATATGCGCTCAGCCATGACGATTCTCAGGCGTGTTGGCAGTGGTCAGGCTGCGATATTTGGAGCTTTTAATGATCAGTTAGAGCAAGGTATAGGGTCCACCCGGAGCCGCAAAATCCGCCGCGAACACCTGAATAATGAACGGTTGAGCGCCTTGGCGGAAAATCTGGCAGTAGATCTCAAAGAAGCGGTCGTTAAAAAGGATTACCGCGGCGAAATTGCCCGCGATTTGAAGCAGTTCCGCCAAATAATCAATATGGTTCGACGCGATTTGACGTCGGCAGTCGGCCTGGAACAGAACATGATGGCCGGAGCAGAATGGTTACTGGATAACATTTACCTGGTCGAGGGGCAGATTTCCGAAATAACGCAGAACCTGCCCCGCAAAATGTACAAAAAGCTACCTGCCATCTCCACCATAAAGCGGGAAGGACCCCGTATTCTTATTCTAAGTCGGGCATTACTTGAATACAACAATGCCGCATTGCAGCGTGACCTGATTATCTCCTTCCTAAAGGCGTTTCAAGAAAAGGTTCCGCTGACAAGCTCCGAATTGTGGGCTTTCCCAACCTTGCTGCGTTTTGCGCTGGTTGAACAGCTCAAGAATCTTTGCCTGAAAATCCAGCTGCGCCATCAGCAGTATATGCAAGCCGAATTCTGGGCCAATCGCCTGCTGAATGCCTCGCGGCGCGACGCTGATCAACTGCTTTTCCTGCTGGCCGAGATGGCTTTTGAAATTCCGGAGCCAACCGGTTTTTATGCGGTTACCCTGGCCAGTTATCTGCAAAATGAAGCCAACGCCATGGTTCCGGCTCAGGAATGGCTGGAACGCAAGCTGGATGCGCCACTGGGTGAAATAATTCGGCGCGAACAAGAGCATCAGACCTCCGACCAAAGCATGATGGCCCATCTGATTGGCAGTTTCCGAATGCTGGCCCATCTTGAATGGCCGCGCGTCTTTGAGTCGGTAAGCCCCGTCGAAAAAATACTGCAAACCGATCCGACTGGGATTTATAGCAGGATGGACTTCTGCACGCGCGACTTGTACCGCCATGCGGTTGAGGAATTATCCGACGGCAGCAATCTAAGAGAAACTGAGGTTGTCTCTCTGGCTATGAAGTTGGCGGCTGACGCCAAAATAGAACGCCGGTCTCACGTAGGATACTATTTGATCGGACGCGGGCGTATGGCGCTGGAAAACAAGATCCATTACAAGCCTTCGTTTCACAGGTGGACCCGCAATGTTCTGCAAAAGCATCCCAACCGGATCTATTTGGGGACGATTCTTGCGATTACGATCGCGAGCACTGTCGCCGCGGCTCTGCTATTCCGCCTGGAATTAAACAAGTTTACAACGTGGCTGCCTTTGCTGGCCTTGCTTTTGGCTGCTGCCGAGCTGGGCGTACAGCTGACTAATCGCCTGGTGGCCCGCATCATACCGCCGACACTTTTACCAAGGCTTTCCTTTGAAGAAGGTATTCCTGATGAATTCCGAACCTTGATCATTGTGCCAACCATGCTCCTAAGCAAGAAGGCCATCGCCGATGAAGTTGCGCGCCTGGAAATGCGCTACCTGGCCAATTCAGAAGTCAATCTGCTTTATTGCCTGGTCACCGACTTCTGCGATGCTCCAACGCGCATCGCAGATTCAGATAGTGAGTTGCTTGGCACAGCGGTACGCCAGATCAAGGCACTCAATGAACGTTATGAAGCAAACCGCTTTTTTCTATTTCATCGCACCCGCGAATGGAGCGAAGGCGAACAATGTTGGATGGGATGGGAACGTAAGCGCGGCAAAATTGAGCAGCTGAACACCTTCCTGATCGAAAATTCCAGAAGAGAACCCGGCGGGTCCGATGATCGCGCCACTGGCCATGATTTCCTGCTGGTTGGTAACGCCGAAAACCTGCGGGGCATTCGATTCGTATTGACACTCGACTCCGATACGCAATTGCCGCGGGACACTGCGCGCAAATTGGTTGAAACGGCGGCGCACCCGCTAAACCGGCCGGAGTTTAACCGCCACGAATCCATGGTTATTGAAGGCTACACCATCATTCAACCGCGCGTAAGTACGAGCTTACCCAGTTCTTACGCGAGTAAGTTCACACGCATCTTTGCCGACCCGGCAGGCGTGGATCCTTACTGCCAGGTTGTTTCCGATACTTATCAGGACCTCTTCGGCAGCGGAACGTTTTATGGCAAAGGAATCTATGACCTGGAGGCATTTCACAAAGTCTTATCGGGACGTTTTCCCGAAGAAGCTATTTTGAGCCACGATCTTCTGGAAGGTGCTCATGTGCGGGTTGGCCTGGCTAGCGACATTGAGCTTTTTGACCTGTTTCCGACCACTTATCAATCCTATGTCAAGCGGCAGCACCGCTGGATTAGGGGCGATTGGCAGATCATTGACTGGCTCTGCCGTTATGTCCCGGGAGCCAGCCGAAAACGCACTCCCAACCCCCTGCGCACTATTGAGCGGTGGAAAATATTCGATAACCTCAGGCGCAGCTTACTTCCAGTGACGCTTTTAACAATGCTGGTCCTTGGATGGCTGCTTACCGACCAAGCGGCTTTATGGTCTCTTTTTGCGGTCCTAATCTTGTGTCAACCGCTACTTTTCCATGTGCTTTCAGAAAAAGATCCCTATTCCTCACGACGGACATCGCAGATAATACTACTGAAAGCGCTTGCGCAAATTGCCTTCTTGCCTCATCAGGCGTTCGTATCACTGGACGCGATTTTCCGCGTCTGGCATCGCCGCATACTCTCGCGCCGCCATCTGTTAGAATGGGAGACTGCTCAGGCAGCCCAGTTGAATCGGCCGTCCGATAAAAAAGAGCAATCCTTTTTGATGCAGGTGCTGTTTGGCAGTGCGCTGGCAACTGTACTTTTCCTGGTGTTGGTTGCTCGCGGTGGCACACCTTTGGACGACAGTGCCGGTTTTGGAGCCAACCCCGGCACCGCTGTCGCCTTTTGGTTAACCGTGCCGATTTTACTGCTGTGGTTTTTCGCGCCGGTATTGGCTTTTTGGCTGAATGCACCGGCCAAGCCTGCTGGTCGGGCCGATGGTCTGGCGGCGGCGATCACTCCAATGACACCAGAAGACACCCAGACACTGCGCAGATATGCCCGTAAGACCTGGCGCTATTTTGACGATTTCGTGAATCCGGAAATGAATTGGCTTCCCCCTGACAATTATCAGGAACAGTTGCGCGTTGAGGCGGCACCCCGAACATCGCCAACCAATGTTGGTCTTTGGCTTTTATCGGCTTTATCGGCGCATGACTTCGGCTACCTTTCGCTGGAACAATTCATTGAGCGCACCACGGCAACATTGGAGACTGTTGGCAAATTGGAGCACTATGCCGGACATCTACTGAACTGGTATGATATCAAGAGCATGGAACCGCTGCATCCCCGCTACGTCTCCACGGTTGACAGCGGTAATCTCCTAGCCTGTTTATGGACTCTGGAACAGGGTTGCCAGGAACTGCAGCATCGCCCGCTGATTGACAACGCGGTGCTGCATGGCATACAGGATTTGCTGATCATATTGGGCCGCGCCCTCGGCACCAACATTGATCCTGCAACAACAGAGCACCTGGCAGAGATTGAACAAGCGCTGGACCGCGCGCTGACTGCCAGAGATTGGGTTTTTACTGTTCAAACGTTGCGCAAATGCCAAAAACCGGCGGCTGCGATCTACAGTGCTTACAGAGATGAATCGCCCGCAGATTCCGAGCGGGCCTACTGGGCGGGAGCGCTCCAGCAATCGCTCGCGAGCTGGAACAAGCTTATTGATCACTATTTCGACTTAGCGGTGGTCGGTTCGGGGGATTCGGGGATTTCGGGGGTTTCGGGGGATTTGAATATAGAACAGAAACCCTCCAGTCCCACCCTATTTGAGCTAGCCCATTGCACAACGAAGATGCATGCACAGCAGACCGCTGCACAGCAGACCGGCGCGGCGCCGCAAACGCAAGCGCGGGAACTGCTGGATCGATTGAACCGCCTGATCAAACTGGCTCAGGCCCAAGCATCCGGTATGAATATGAGCTTCCTCTTTGACGCGGAACGCCGCCTGTTCAGCATCGGCTATAATGTTCAGGAATGCCGCCTGGATGGCTCATACTACGACTTCTTAGCCAGCGAAGCGCGCCTGGCCAGTTATGTGGCCATTGCCCGCAGCGACGTCCCTAACGAACACTGGTTTACACTGGGACGGCCTTTCTCCGTCTTGGACGGCCGCACCACGTTGCTATCATGGAACGGCACTATGTTTGAGTACTTAATGCCGTTACTGTTGAAACGCGTCTTCTCGGGTTCTTTACTGGAAACGGCCTACAAGGCGGCGGTAGCACGCCACATTAACTATGGAAAGGCGAGAGGTATTCCCTGGGGTATTTCCGAAGCAGCCTTCAGCGCACTCGATAACAATAAAGTCTACCAATATCAGGCCTTCGGCGTTCCCGGATTGGGCCTGAAACGCGGATTAGAACAGGACTTGGTGGTCGCGCCTTATGCGTCAATGCTTGCCCTGCCTATCGCACCACAAAAAGCCGTCGCCAACCTCAAGGCCCTCGAAAGCATCGGTATGCTAGGCCGGTTCGGCTTTTTTGATTCCATCGACTATACCCGTCAGCGCCGTCCGGAAGGTGAACGCGGCGTAATTATCTACGCCACAATGGCGCATCATCAAGGAATGTCGTTGGTTGCCATAAATAACTTCCTCAATAACAATCTGATGCAGCAACGATTTCATAAAGATCTGCGCGTCAAGACTGCTGAGCCTTTACTATATGAACGTGTTCCAACCAAACCGCAAATGAGCCGCATACCACCCGGCTACGAAGCTACACCCAAATTGGCGCCGTTAATCCAGGCACCGGTGTCGGGACGCTTTCTCACCCCGCATACGGCTATTCCGCGCACCCAGCTGCTATCCAACGGTGCATTGCACGTTATGGTCACCAATGCAGGCGGTAGTTATTGTCGCTATCATGAGACTGACATTACTCGCTGGCGCTCGGACACCACTCGCGACAATTGGGGCGAATTTCTTTATGTGCGGGATTGCGAAAGCGGCGCCCAATGGTCCGCGGCCTATCATCCTTCCCGTCACACCGGAAAACGTTACTCAGTTTCATTTACGCCGGATCGTGCCGAATTTCACCGCCGGGACGCCGGTTTTGAAACGACTATGGAGGTCATTGTCTCCCCGGAGGAGAATGCCGAAGTCCGCCGTGTAACCTTGACTAACCGATCCGCGCATATACGCACGCTGGAATTGACCAGTTACATGGAATTGGCGCTCGCCAATCATAGCGAAGATTTGGCACACCCGGCATTCAGCAAGCTATTCGTGGAGACAACTTTTCTCAAAGAACATGGTGCGCTCATTGCCCGCCGCAAACCGAAATCGCGCGATGAAAAAACGATCTGGGCCGGGCACATGATCGCCGGGCCTGGCGAACTAATGGGCTATGAGACTAATCGTGAGCGCTTTCTGGGCCGCGACCGTAGCATACGTAATCCGCAAGCATTGGAAGACGATCTTGCCAACAGCAGCGGCTATGTACTCGATCCGGTTTTCAGTCTACGTACCCGCGTCACCATTAAGCCAGGGGAAAGAGCCCGCTTTGCTCTAATCACAACGGCCGGACAGACCCGCGAAGAATTGGTCTCTATCTTTGAAAAATACAAGGAGCCCAATACGGCTGAGGCTGCCGAGTCGGCTTTTGAAATGGCGTGGACGCAATCGCAGCTGGAACTGCGTCATTTACGCCTGCAGCCGGACGCAGTCCGCCGTTTTCAGGAGTTGGCAAACCATGTTTTGTATCCTAATCCCCGTTTGCGCCCCACTGGCGGACGCTTGCGCCAGAACTCCCTGAATAAAACCCGCTTGTGGGCATATGGCATCTCCGGAGATTTGCCGATTATTGCGTTAACAGTGACGGACGTCAAAGAACTGGATTTCGTGCAGGAAATTCTAACAGCCCACACTTATCTGCGCACTAAAGGGTTAAAGGCGGACTTGGTAATCCTGAACTACGAGTCCGGCAGTTATTTTCAGCCATTGCAGGAAAGCCTGCGGCGCATGGCCCAAGCTCATGCTATGCTGACTGGCTTGGATCAACCCGGAGGCGTTTTTCTACGCACCATCAGCCATATGCCGGATGAGGATGTTCTGCCGATCCTGGCCAGCGCCAGGGTGCTGCTGGTGGCGGCGCGTGGAACCTTGGCGCAACAGCTGGGCAATCAGGCCGACAATACGAACTGGCCACCCCGCCTGAAGGGCCAAAAACGGTTTGAAGAATACCCTCGCGCCGAGTTCCCGACACCAAACACCGAATTCTTCAATGGCTTTGGCGGTTTCAGCAAGGACGGTAAAGAATACATCATTCAGTTGCCTGCCAAAGTCAAGACGCCGTCCCCGTGGATCAATGTGTTAAGTAATGAACATTTTGGTGCGCTTGTGACCGAATCTGCAATGGGTACGGTATGGTTCGGCAACAGCCAGCTGAACAGGCTGCTGCCTTGGTCAAATGATCCCATTTCCGATCCGCCATCTGACGCAATTTACATTCGTGATGAAGACACCGGCGCTTTTTGGAATGCCACGCCTTCCCCGGTATTAACGGATACCTCCTATCGCGTCCGCCACGGACAAGGTTACACGGTCTACGAAAACAGCAATCACGGTTTGCTGCAAAATCTGACGGTCTTTGTTCCGGTCGAAGCGAGTAGTGGCGATCCAGTTGGCACCCAAGGCGGGGATCCGGTCCGCATTCAGCGGCTACGCCTCGTAAACACCACTGGCAAAGGCCGCCGCATATCGGTCACTTCCTACGCCGAGTTAGTGCTAGGCAACAATCGGGAAGAAACGCAGTCCAATATTATCACAAAATGGGATCCGGAGAGTAACGCAATGTTGGCGCGCAATTATCTGCATCCCGATTACGGAGGCTATGTGGCTTTTGCTGCCATGAGCCCAGCCGCCTCCAGCTTTACAGCCGACCGTACGGAATTTATCGGGCGCAACGGATCAATGTCGCGCCCGGCTGCCATGCACCGCGAAACCCTATCCGGCAGAAGCGGCATGGGACAGGATCCCTGCATTACGCTGCAAACAGTTGTCGTCCTGGAACCCCATGAGACTGCCGAGATTATCATGGTGCTCGGTCAAGGCAGTAATATCGAACACGTACGATCGCTGGTCAGCAAGTATAAAGAACCACTGCAAATTGAAGCGTCCCTTGCCAAAACCTGTGCCTGGTGGGACCGCTTCTTGGAGACTGTGCAGGTCGAGACTCCGGATCTGGCTGTCAATATCATCATGAACCGTTGGCTGCTTTATCAGACATTGGCTTGTCGCTTCTGGGCCAGAACCGCCTTCTACCAATCTGGTGGCGCCTTCGGTTTTCGGGATCAACTTCAGGATGTGCTGGCGTTTTTGCATGCGGCACCCGAAATCACGCGGGAATTCCTGTTGACCGCCGCCTCCAGACAATTTGTCGAGGGCGATGTGCAGCACTGGTGGCATCCGCCATCCGGTGCCGGAACCCGCACGCGCAGTTCCGATGATCTGTTATGGCTGCCATATGCCGTAATTAGATATGTTAATGCGACCGGGGATTATGAGATCCTGAACGCCAAAGTCCCTTTCCTGAACGGCCGCCCGCTGGAGGCGAACGAATACGACATTTATTTTGTTCCAAATTCGTCTACCATGGAACAAGGCACTTTATTTGAGCATTGCCGCCGTGCCATTGAAAAGGGGCTGACTAGTGGGCCGCATGGCTTACCGCTAATCGGTACCGGGGACTGGAATGACGGATTCACCAGAATCGGGGCCAAAGGGCGCGGCGAAAGCGTGTGGCTGGCCTGGTTTATTATTGACATTCTGACAGGATTCTCTAATCTTTGCGCCAAAACCGGCGACGAGAATCTGGGACGCACTTACTTACGCCGTGCTGCTGAATTAACAGCACAGGTCGAAGAACACGCCTGGGACGGCAAGTGGTACCGCCGGGCCTATTTTGACGATGGATCACCACTGGGCGCGCATGAGAGCAGCGAAGCCAAAATCGACAGTCTGCCCCAGTCCTGGGCGGCCATTTGTGGCGCCGCGGAGCCGGAACGCGCTAAGACCGCCCTCGCATCGGCTTTCGAACATCTGGTGCGGACTAAAGATCAGTTGTCGCTATTATTTACGCCGCCTTTTGAACACAAGGATCATGATCCTGGGTATATCAAAGCTTATCCCCCTGGTGTGCGGGAAAATGGCGGACAATATACCCACGCCGCGATTTGGCTTGCGATTGCGCATGCCAGGATGGGTCTGACGACAAAAGCTGTCGAACTGCTGCAAATGATCAACCCGATCCGCTATGCCGATAGTGCGGACAAAGCGCGCAAATATCGCATCGAACCCTACGCGGCCGCCGCAGACGTTTACTCATTACCAGGCAGAGAGGGGCGCGGCGGCTGGTCTTGGTATACCGGTTCCAGTGGATGGATGTACCGGGCTTGGCTCGAGGAGATTCTCGGCATCGTGCGTGATGGGAGTGCTATAAGGGTCGAGCCCCATCTTCCGGCAAGTTGGCCTTCCTGTAAAGTGCGCTACCGTTTTGGCCAGGCCAGTTACGAAATTGAGATGTTGCGAGACGACTCCATCACCGGTCACGGCGATAATGGAACCCGGATATCAGTTGACGGTGTCATGGCTGAAGGCAACGCCTTTGCGCTAATTGATGATGGGACGGTGCATAGCGTCAAAGTCACCATCAGACCTTCATAGGCGTGCTAACCTATTGATCGTGATCGCGCCTGCGTGATCGCGCCACTGCGTCGTTAATCCTTCATGGGATTAGCGACTCTTTCATGCTTGATCGAAGAAAGCTCCTCGTGTCCCGGGTAAACAATTGTATCTTCCGGAAGCTTGAGCAACTTGGCAATACTGGCACGGAGCGCCGCCTCGTCGCCGCCCGGCAGATCCGTGCGGCCGACATCCTCATGAAACATCGTATCGCCTGTAAAGACCGAACCGGGTGTATAAAGACAGATGCACCCGGGGGTGTGACCCGGCGTTTCAAGGACTGCCAGCGATAAATTGCCGAACGTAATGACGTCCCCTTCTTTAAGAAGGCGATCCACCGCCGGATTCTTGATGTCAGCGGCATCGCGTGCCCCGGCCGCAATTAGTGCGCCAGTAGCCTCTTTGACCACGCCATTGACCCCGGTATGATCCCGGTGTTTATGGGTAATGATGATATACTTGACCGTCAGGCCTTTTTCTTTGATCATGCGCAGAATCTCTTTGCTCCGGCCACCCGGATCAATCACGACTGCCTCTTGGGTGATGTCGCAACTAATCAAGTAACAATTGTTTTTCAAGGGTCCGTAAATTATCGTTTCAATAGTCATTTGATGTCGTACTCTTCCAATGTGGAAGTCACCCGATAGCCTTCAGATTCAAATTCGCGCATTACCAGGCCGATCCCCTCCTTAAAATACTCGTGCAACGTCGAATCCTCGCCTTCAATTTTAACCGCAATGCAGTTTTCAAATTTACCTGCCCGTGTCTCCACAACGGCGTCGGTAGCGGTAATCGTACGCGTCCCATAGCCCTGTGTTTGCCAGGTAGTGCCCACTGCCAGTGGGGTGCGCAGGATCACTACCTGTTCTGATTCTGGTGCCGCAACACGATCCAGCAGGTCTTCCACTTCATAAGCTTCACCAGCGTGATAAATCCTGGTGATGGCATCCTCCGTGATTTCATAAACCGCTGCGATCACAGTACCACCATTGTCTTCCTGCAGCTGACCGCGCTGGCCGCGTGCAAAGACGACCTCTCTGGTGAAGGAGGCATACTCCATACCTTCGCCCAAATAACTCCATGTACTTCTGACCGTTAGTGGAAAGTAGGAGGCTAGCGACAGTTGTTGTGTAGCGCCGCTGCGATTTTGATCGGCAGCATCATTTTCATCTTGCGGTGCGGACGATCGGCGGCACCCTGCGGCAACAACCGGCAGCGCCAGCAACAAGGCCACAATTATGATGATCATGAGCGGTAGCGGCGGCGCAAATTTTACGGACTTAGTTCCAGTCTTCGGCATCGTGCATTTCCCTCCTGACAGCCCCCGTTTTGAAGGCTTGTCCCCTGGTCCTTAAATGAATTATCTTAGATTGGACTTTATCAATGAGAGCGCTTCCTGACGCAGACGTTCCTGTTTCTCAAGGGCGGCCGACTCGGTGCCTGCATGAACAGCAATATAGATTTTGAAGATCGGCTCAGTGCCAGAGGGCCGAAAGGTCACCCGACTTAAGCGGCTGCCATCAGACAATACAATCTGTATGGCCAGTTCGCCGGAATAATCAAGGTTGTAGGAAAAACCGGTCTGCAGGTTTAACGCCTTACCATTATAATAATCCCGAATTTCCAACATTTCCATACCGGCAAACCCTTCCTGCCAACGCCTGCCAAAAAAGCTGTCGTTGATCAATGCGTTATCTTTGATCAGGGCAGCGAGTTTAATGAAGGCACTCCCCTGATCTTGATCATGGCCAGTAGCAGTTAGCGATGTGATACTTTCACGGTAGCATCCGAATTCCTGCTCCAATTCTGATAAACGTTCCAGAAAGCTACTGCCGCGGCTGGCGTGCCAGGCGGCTGCCAGTGCCAACAGGCCTGCCCCCAGAATGCCGTCTTTATCGCGGACATAGTCGCCAATCAAGTAGCCACAGCTATCCTCGCACCCAAACAGGAATGGCCTTCCTCGCTGGGCGGCTTTTTCAACAGCTGCGCCAATATATTTGAAGCCCGGTGGCGTTTCCAGGACTGACAGACCGTACTTTTGCGCAATGGCTCCTACCAATCCGGTTGTGACAAACGTTTTTGCCAGCAATGGTTCTGGACGCAGTGCTCTACTACTGCTGCCAGTTTTGTTGCGACTGTAGCTGCTACCATATTCCAGGGTAAGAATGAAATCGCACAGTAAGGCTGCTATTTGATTGCCGCTTAACACCCGAAAACCGCCTGCGTCAGATTGGCCGGATTGGGATTGATCAGTAGCTTGAACATAGTCCCTGACAGCGCAGGCGACTCGATCGGCATCCGGATCAGTGGCCAAGATCATTTGGACTTCGGTGACGCGGCCGTTGCGCGTGCGGCTGCGGTGCCCGCCACCACAACCGCGGCGGTGGCCGTAGCGGCATTGATCTATGGCAAAAGCAAAGGCCGCTTCATTTTCGGGATTGGGCACCCTTAGTGTTGGAAATGCCCCATTTGGCTCGATTTGTTCATTCACAACCGACGGTTCGAACCCCAGAATCTGGAGCAGGTTCTTCAAATAGTACCCACCGACGCCATGCAATGCGGTGAGACATATTGGAAATGATTGCCTGGCCTCCGCCGGTACAGCAGCGGCATAGCCTGCCAGCGCATCGCCAACCACTGCCAGGTATTCTTGATCCATTTCTTGAGTCAAGTATGTGAGTAGTCCCTGCTGTAATGCTTCGTGAAGCGCGGGAAAGCTCCTGCGCCAGAAAAATGGCGTTTCGCTGATATGTCTACCGATCTGGTGGGCAGCGACTGGCAGGATTTGGACTCCATCCGGTCCGTACACTTTGTAGCCATTATCTCCAGGTGGATTGTGACTGGCGGTGATCATAACTCCGGCAGCCGCGCGCATTCTGCGGACCGCATAAGCCAGCTCCGGCGTCGGGCAGGCTGCTTCGAATAGATGCGCATGTATGCCATTTGCAGCCAGCACCGCGGCAGTCTCGGCTGCAAATCCGGGCGAGTCGGTGCGCGCATCAAAACCGACGCAGACGCTGAATGGCGCGGCGGTTTCCGCCAGAAGCCAATCCGCCAAACCTTGCGTCACTTTTCTGATCATATAGCGATTAATGCGATTAGTCCCTGCCCCAACCGGACCCCGCAGGCCGCCGGTGCCAAAACTTAACATCTGCCCAAACCGGTTTTTGATTTCATCTTCTTGGGCAGCGATCGCGTTCAACTCCTCCCGTGTCCCGGGATCCAGCCATGGATTACTCAGCCATTCCTGAAAGCGTTCCCTCCAAATCACCGAAGACACCTCATTGCCGATGTCATTTGAGTTGTCTTCCAGTCTATTCAACGCCGTGGCATTTGGCACTATTGACGCACGTGAATGAAAAAGGGTAACCGCTCGACTGCCGCACTGCTCCCCTTCCAGAAATAAATAAGGGAGCCGCTCCAGACAGGTGATCCTGCCGTGAACGCGGCTCCCAATTGCTACTTTGGTATGCTTCTGCACTGCAGAAGCTATGACTTTATTTTTGCGGCTGCAGCATCATAAATTCTCTCGAGACAGTATTTTTACCGTAATCCAGGCGTACGATTCACGGCCGGATTAAGTTCTTTGGCTGAAAGGTTTCTGACAGCATCCTCAGTAATTTCAATATCATCAATAAACCAGCCGCGGAAGCCATTGCGATCCGCATTAACAGTGTCAAACACAAAACTCAACTGAATCGTCTTTCCAGCATACTCATTTAAATCATATGAGCGCCAATCCCAGTAAGCCGGACTATCTGTACCGCCGCTGGTATGAGGAACAGCCGCTCCTTGGCCTCCGCCCACTATCGGATTGAGGCTTCCAAGGAAAGTAAAGAACCCGCCATTTACTGATATATAGACATCCATCAGGTCGTTCGTTAACGGTGCCATACCTTCAATTTCAAACCAGTATGCAAATTGAAGCACCGGATTCTGAAGGATACCGAGATCAATGACCGGGGAAGTCAACATACCTGAATTTTTTACTGTAGAAGTTCCACCAGAGAGCCATGTATCGTCGGGTGTCTGAGTGCCCATGTAGTTGCCTTTGACCCCTGCGCCGCTGGGGCTGCCATACCAATAACAGTATTGGCCGCTATTAGCATTAGGGATAACCCCGCCCGAACTGTCGTCTAACGGAAGAACCACAAAGTTCCCAACCGCTACATTAAATATTGCAGAGTTGTTTTCTTGACGGTGCCAAAGCCCGGTGGCCGTCCAACCTGTCGACCCAGTCTCGAAACTCTCTTTGAAACCGACAGTGACATTCCAGTAATGCGTAGTAGTCCATGTTCCATCACAGACCGCAACAGTAACAGTATATGTACCAAGTCCGGGAGCTGTCCAAGTAAAATCCTTTCCGGTACCGCTTATCGGCGAACCTCCGGTGGCTGTCCATTTGTAGGTCAATGGATCACTATTCCAGTCCCCTGCAACAACTGAAAAATGGATCGACTCACCCGCATTAACAGTCAAATTTTGTTGCGCAGGTAGCTTTTCTGTAATACTCGGTGGAAAGTTACAGCCAGCGGTCACTGCCAATACGACCATCAAAGCTACTAGCAGGATTACTCTTTTCATAGTTTACACCTCCTAATTTCTATGACAAAATGCATGCTTTTCCATTTCAGCGTATATTTACCCCTGAAATCATGCTTTTATGATACCATAATTCCACCACAAATGACAGCGCGCCGCGCTTTTTTTAGAGGTTCGTAACAGCAAATTAACTTTCTCGTAATTATTTTTGTTGGCGTTGATTGGCATTAGCAAATTAATTCTTTGGGACCATTGGTGGTGAAGAACATTGGTGGTGACAAAAATGATTGTGCCATAGTCACAAAAAAATGACGGTAGATCTCTACCGCCATTTAAAGCTAGTTATAGCCCAACCTGTCAGATGAGTGCTCGGCTCGCGACGGCTCCGACGGCCCACTGATCAGGGTTTACCGAAACCAAAGATCGACATAAATTTCGAATACCCTTCCGGTAGTTCAAAAAGCTCATCCGGCTGTTTTTCGGCCTTTATGTTAGTGAAGGTTGTTGTAGTCTCCAACTTGCCTTTTGAATTGTAGTTTTCAATTTTAATGCCAAAACCGCCCAGTTCCTTCGCCTGCCAAATGATTGTGTTGCCGAGTTTCTTATCTTTATAAACGTACTTCACGATCTCGCAATGGTAACCGTCAATCGTTTCAGTGCCGACGTTGACTGTCTCATACTTGCCAGCCTCGGCCTGCGGACCATTCGGATCAAAATCCAGCGGAACCTCCATGTATGACCCGAGATCCGGCATTAGCGTCCAGGCCACTTTTTTATCCATCCGGAGAATTGTCACGGCGGTGCCATCTTCTGAGATAATCTCCTGTCGCATTTTGTTTGGCTTGACATAGATTTTACCCTTTGTAACCTCCTTACCGTCGGTGATGGTCATATCCGCCGAAAATTCTGCCATGGCGGCGGCCAACAGCGGCATCACTGCCAGCGACAACAACAACATGAATAACAAGAATAGGCGCAGGCTTTTTTTCACTTAGAGCTCCCCCTTCATTTTCCAAATACTGTTTTGGTAGATTCTGATTATTCGACAGTTGCGCTCATTTACCTGCTCCATATATAAAAAAGGCATTCCGTCCTGGAATGCCTTTTAATCTGAATACTCATTGCGGAAAATAACTAGCGCATTCGCTTGTTTAGGCGTCCGCGTCCGCGATCGCATTATTTGGCACCAAGTGCCTGATTAAATCGCTCACGTCAGCCAAATCCTCCAAATGGCTGACCCTCTCAGCCACCTGCCGGATAGCAACATCGCTTACATACGGCGCGCCATAACGCACGCAAGTCTCAAACTTGGCAGCCACGTCGGCAAAATCAAACGGCCTAAGCGGATGGCCGGGCACAAGATCAATTTTGCGTCGGACATTGCCGATACCCTTAATCTCCACTTCGACAATCGTCGGAGCAACCTGCAGACCAAGCGCATCCAGTTCCGGATCCTGCACAATAGTCACACGGCGGGCATAGTTCAGTATCTCCTGGCTCTTAATCGCCTCAGGAGTAAACTCCTCCAAGGTAAGCCGACGCCGGGCCAAAGCTGCCCCAACTATATAGGGGAGACTGAATTGCGCTTTCTGAACCGTCGCCGGAGGCTCCCATGGCTGATCACCGCACAAAATGTAAGCAGGTCCATTCACTCTCACATTAACAGCGCTAATCATGGCCGGATCCACACCTTCGGTCAGCAGCTCCATAATTGCTTGTGCGGCGCCGTGACTCAGTTTGCAGCAGGGATAGATTTTGACACTGACATCATCGATCCGGTGCGCTTTACCGAGATCCGCCAAAATAATATGGCGATCATATTCACCAAAATGATAAACGTTGTATAGTCCAAAGCGTCCTTCCAGCACATTGCGCACGCCCGTAATTCCCCTGCGGGCGAGTGCCACGGCAGTCAGTCCCGCCTGCACTCCGGTGCCCTGGTGAATGCTGTTGGCCTGTGCGGCATCCAGAACGCTTTGTGAAGTTCCCGAGAGCTCGGTAAAAGCAATACCTAAAGCGTTCTGAAATATATCTTCCGGTAGCCGCAGAGCACGTCCGGCGGCGAATGCGGCTGACAACGGAGCAAAGGTACCTGAAGTCCAGGGCATACGGCTGCCGGCACGCAGCGGAGTTGCCTTGCGAATACGTAATATGGCGTCTGCGGCAACAGCTACAGCAACTAGCAGATCAGCTCCGGTAGCACCTGCGCTGGTCTCGGCTGCTGCCAGAGCGGCGGGCACTACTGCGAAACCCGGATGGTAACCGGTCTCTTCTTCGCAGTCATCAAAATCAAGGCTACGGGCCATTACAGCATTAAGCTGAGCCGCTGCGGGTGCGGGAAGTTTGTCACCAAAGACAAGAACGGAAGCCTCTGGTTTGCCGCCCCACTCGCGCACCTGAGCTAATAAGGGTTCAGTACAGGCCGCCTTTGTGCCCGCCGCGATTACGCCCAGCATATCGAGGATCATCATTTTGGTCCGCATAATTGTTTTTGATGAAAGGTCACTCAATTCGGTATTAGCAGCTTGCTTTACCAGCATCCCGATTGCATCCATCCCGATCGCATTCTCTCCGTTCACATTCACATCCATGCCATTCGCCCCTATCTGATCATTCCGCCATTGCGTCTGGCCTTAGAACGCTTAATTGTAGACAACACAGTTGTAACGACAAAGAGCAAGGCCACGCCCAGCAGCGCCGCCGAAATCGGGCGGGAGAAAAAGATGACCGGCGATCCGTCACTGAGCATCAATGATTGTCGGAATGAATTTTCAAATAGCCTCTCTAGAACAAAGGCCAATAGAAATGGTCCCAGTTCGAAATCGAGTTTACGCATAACATAGCCGAATATTCCGAGAGCCACCATAATCAGAATATCAAATACCCTATTATTAATGGTATAGACACCGACGACAATGATGCCTGATATGATCGGTGCCAGGAGAGAAAAAGGCACTTTCAACAACTGCACCCAGACACTTACCATCGGCAGGTTGAGGATAAGCAGCATTACATTACCAATAAACATGGAAGCGATTAAGCCCCAAAATACAACCGGGTTATCACGCACGAGAAAAGGCCCTGGTGTAATGCCATGCACCAATAAAGCAGCAAAGAGCATTGCCATAATGGCATTGCTAGGTACACCCAGAGTTAGCAAAGGTACAAAAGAGGCCACAGATGAAGCGTTATTGGCTGATTCCGGACCGGCAACGCCTTCGACGGCACCTTGTCCGAATTCTTCCGGATGTTTTGAAACCCGCTTTTCCACTGCATAGGAAGCCAATGAAGAAATGGTACCGCTTCCGCCCGGCAGGACACCAACCAAAAACCCAATTACAGTACCTCTAATAATCGCCCACCAGGATTGCACAATGTCCTTGATTCTCGGGAAAATCCTTTCAATCTTGGTGGTGACGATGGAACCGGCATCAATGTGTTCAACATTCGCAATCAGTTCGCCGACGCCGAATAATCCCATGGCAACAACAACAAAGTCAATGCCGTCAAGGAGATTTTGACTGCCAAAGGTAAACCTCAGATTACCGGACATAGGATCCTGTCCGATCGTGGCGGCCAGCATACCGAGCACGACCATGATTAACCCTTTTACAAATGACTTGCCTGATAAAGAGGCCGCCATGACCAACCCCAAAATCGCCAAGGCACAATACTCCGGCGGGCCAAATTTCAATGCAAAACTCGCGAGTACGGGAGCCAGGAAAGTCAAGGCCAGAACACTGAGGATTGCCGCAATAAACGAACCGATCGCCGCGATGCCAAGTGCAGTCCCAGCCTTGCCTTTTTTGGCCAACATATAGCCGTCGATGGCAGTAACCACCGATGCGGCTTCACCGGGAATGTTAAGCAAAATAGCCGTTGTAGACCCGCCATACATACACCCATAGTAAATCGCCGCGATCATAATCACAGCGGTTTCCGGCGACATATAATAGGTGATTGGCAGCAGCACGGCAATAGTGACTGTCGGTCCAAGACCGGGCAAAATACCAACAACTGTACCAAGCAGTGAGCCGATAAAAGCATAAAATAGGTTCGTCGTGCTTAAAGCTGTTGCGAAACCATTGAGTAGACCCGAAAAATCCATTTTTTAGTCCCCCCTTTACCTCGCATTACCGCGTCCAGAATCCCAGTGGCAGCTGCGCCTTAAAAGCCACAACAAATACGAGCCAAACCGCAAACCCGGTTAATCCTCCGGTAAGAAACGCAATCCAGAGGCGGCGACGCTCAAGCAAAATCAGCCACAGCGCAATCATTATTCCCACTGTAACCGGCGCGCCTAGAAATTCAAAAACAAGGCCGCTGCCAAGTATGAGTGTGATCGCCAAAAGTAGCCGTTTCGCCGGACCTGGAAGCAAAAAAACCTTGCCTTCCCCATTCTTGAATTCGCCGGTAAATAATAGAATCAAGGTTAAGGCTGCCAGTATGATCGCCAGCAGGAAGGGTAAGAGTCCGGATCCAGGCTGTCCGTATTCAGACAAAGACAACTCGGTAATAGAGTTGTAGATAATCAACACGGATATTACCAGAAGAGCAATATACAAGCCCAGACTCCAACGTTTCATATGACATTCCCCCCAACGTTAAATGAAGAAGTCGGAAAGACATACTATTAAAAAGCACCTGGCTTCGCAGTCGTAGAAGCGCGTATGATCAGAGATACATCTACAACAACATCGTCATTGTTCTTTGCTTCTTCACAATCACAGTCTTCGGGATTCCCCTGCTTTGCCAGAAGCCGGTTCATTACTGCAATAGAAACTTTGCCAAGTTGCTGCGCATCCTGGCGGACAGTAGTCAACTGGGGATGCGCCATCGTAGCCTCCGGACCATCATCATATCCAATGACAGAAATATCGGTCGGAACAGCGATGCCCTGCTCCCGCAGAAACGCCAGTACACCTGTTGCGACGCGATCATTGGCAGCCATAATACCGTCGACTCCGGCTAATCTGCCAATCAATTCAGCTGCCGCGTTATAACCGGCCATAAAATCATATCCGCAAACCACAACTAGCTCGGGATCATAGGGTATACCGGCCTCCTCCAGGGCATTCAGGTAACCCTGGAAACGATCTAGTGACGAATAGGCACCGGCATTTTCGAGTGTCAAAGCGCTGGTGATCGTCTCAGCTGAACACGGCGCATCCCAAAACCCAGCCATAAATGCAATCCGCCGTCTACCCAAGGCAAGCAGGTATTTGGTGGCAATATATCCGCCCTTAACGTTATCAACATAGATATTGGGGCGTTCTTTAAAGACTTCCCTGCGGCCGACTACCACTACAGGCAGGTGCCGGAATCTTTCTACTTCCGGCAGCGGATCGCCAGTCGAAACAGGGATGTAAATCAGGCCGTCTATTACTGATCGGGACAGAGCGTCAATGGCAGTGATTTCTTTGGCCCGGTTACCTTCCGCACTGGAAATAATGATCACCTGGTCGTGCTTTTGTGCTTCTGCCAAGGCCCCGGTCGCAATACTGGCAAAAAATGAGCTTTCCAAATTGGGAACCAATAAGCCGAGGCTGCCGGTAAGATGGCCCTTCATGTAGCGGGCAGCCAGACTCGGCTTGTAGTCCAATTCCCGGACTACTTTCCAGACTGTGGCGGCAATATCTGAGGTTACAGCTGCGGATCTGTTAATTACGCGTGAAACTGTGGCAACCGAAACACCGGCTTTTTCTGCTACCTGCCTAATATTAACGGTGTCGCGTTGCTTTGCATTGCGTGACAATCCCGCCACCTTCCTTCATGATTTCGGGGCTGAAAGGCTGCAGCACAAACAGTGCCGCCAGACTTAAAATAACTGCCCCCGCCACAATTCCCAGTACAACTAGGAATCCTATGGCGGTATAGGTACCAGATATTTGTGCGGGGAACCAGTGTAACAAGTAGCCTGTTCCGGATTGAAAAATAATCACTGTGATGAAATTAAAGAGGTTCATCATTCCGAACAGGGCGCCCCCTTTTCCCTGCGGCGCTATATCGTTAACCGCGCATGTACATTGTACATGGCTCGCACCAGCTGCTGCCCCGAGTAAAAGACCAATTAGTCCCGTAATGTATATCGGCAGATGAACGCTTACTGCTAACCATAATGTCAGCCAGCAAAGGGCATAAGCGGTGCAAAAAATCCTGATGGCGCGGCGTCGCTGAAGGGGTCCATTGCCGAAATGACCTCCGACAAAGTTGCCAATCATCACACCTACCCCGATGAGCGTCGCCCATCCACTGGCAGCACTCAAATCAAGGTTATACGCACTACGATACCAGGAAACCGCCCAAAGGCCCTGTAGAACCATCAGTGCTGCGGTGGAAACTGCCCAGACCACTAATAAAGCCTTCAACTGGACAGAACGGCGCAAAGTCAAAAAGGCTTGCCTTAGACGCAACCGGAGCGATTCTGATTTTGCAGATAGTGGCGGTTTGTGTTGATTGCCGGGGTTGCTGCGGCGGCGGATCGGATCCCGCCCTTTCTGAGTCAGCAGACCAATAGCTATCAACAGACTAATTACTGCCAAAACAATAAAAACATCCTGCCGGCCCCATGCTTTAATGGCCAGTTCGAGCGGTGCGACTGAAATAACGGCACCAAGGTTACCTACTACGTAGGTAATGCTGGATAACCGGGTATATTGAGAGTTTTTAAACGCCGCTGCCTGAAAAACCAGTGCGCCTGAAAGCATCGGAGCAAGCGCAAGCCCAGATAAAAAGCGCCCAATGCCAAACAATAATGCCGAATTGGCAAAGCCCATCAATAAGGCGCTGATAACGGTTAATAGCATACCAGAAGCCACAATACGTACTGGCCCAAATCGATCGTTCAGCGCCCCGCTGATTGGCTGCATACATGCATATGCATAGAAGAACAAAGCCGAAATAAAACCTATGATGGTGGCACTCAGGCCCCACTCGGCACCAATACGCGGCAGCACAACTGATGCGCTGATACGGAAAAAGAATGAGTAAAAGTACGAAGCGACCAACATGCTTAATATGAAAACAGCCTGAGAGCGGGTGACGCTCCCCCGCCCCTCTTGGGCGGGGGAGTCGCTCTCGATTTCAGCGGTGGTGGTCATCGTGGCGTGCCTATTAATCGAAGAGTTCACCTCTTATAACCTCCATATCATAAGGAGAAAACAAAACAGCAACAAACGAAACCATGTCTGTGCGTTGGTGCCCTTGAGCATTAGTGCTAAGCATCCGTGCAGGGCATCCGTGCCCTCACTTAAAGCATCCCTGCCCGACATCCGTGCCTAATCTTTATTCTTTAATGACGAATCCGGCTCCAACCCGGTTCATGATCTCAAAGAATCCGGGGAAAGAAACTGAGGCGCATTGCGCATCACTCACTACTGTCTCGCCTTTTGCGAAGAGTCCGGCCACTGCCAGGGCCATCGCAACGCGGTGATCGTCATGGCTTAATACAGCGGCACCAGTTAACTGATGTCCGCCATGAATTGTCATTGAATCATGGGTTTCTTCAATATGGGCACCCATCTTAGCCAGTTCCTGATGCATCACTGCCACGCGATCAGTTTCTTTCGCCCGTACCATTTCAATTCCAGTAAGCTTGGTGGTGCCTTCCGCGAAAGAGGCTGCCACGGATAGGATGGGAACGGCATCCGGAATGTCGGAGCAATTCACTGTAATACCATGAAGCTTAGTGCCACCGATAACCGTGAGGCTATTATGCTCGTGGTCCACGTGAATGTTTGCGCCCATTTCCTGAAGAACATCCACAATTGCCGCGTCACCTTGGTTACCCTCAAGATCCAGATCTTCGATGGTTAGTTTGGAATCGGTTACGGCTGCCGCAACCAGGGGGAATGCCACCGATTCCCAATCGCTCGGGATCCGCGCATTCACAGGGTGATACGCCTGCGGACCCTTGATTTCGAAGTAACTGTAATTCTTAGAATCATAATCGACTTTAACCCCTTGCTGGGTCATCCAGTCAACAGTCATCTGGAGATATGGTTTTTCCTTGGCATTTTCAACTTCCAACCGTGTGATGCCGTCGATCATTGGCGACACGAGCAGCGGTGCAGAAATAAACTGGGAGAAGTTGCCGCCGATCTTTACTGTTCCTGCCTTGAGAGGTCCGCGAACAACAACTGGTGCGGCATCCACCGCGCTGCGGGTTGTAAACGCAGTCGCCCCCAGGTCTTCCAATGTACGCAATAAGGCGCGCACCGGGCGTCGACGGATTTGCCAATCGCCTGACAAAACACTCCACTGATCCAATAAGGCGGCCATGGCGGTTACAAAATAGAAAGTGGTTCCCGAGTTGCCGGCATCGACGATATCTGACGGAACTACCAGGTTGCGGCCAACACCTTCGATGGTCCACTTATCTTTGCTGGTTTCGGCATGTATCCCGTAAGCGCTACACGCCTTAATTGCAGAAAGACAATCCTCACTGGGCAGTGGATTTGTAATGACGGACCGCCCTTCACTTAATGTGCTGATGATAACCGCACGGATCGTATGACTTTTCGAACCTGGTACAGATAACCGTCCCTCCAAGCTGGACGGACTAGCGTATGCTCTCATTGCGTACCCTCCTGATTTTGAGCCTGGCGGTTACTTAGGCGTT
>DHDG01000005.1:54155-57189 GCA_002399265.1 Firmicutes bacterium UBA4882
CCTGGCGGTTACTTAGGCGTTACTTAAATCTTGGAATGTTAAACTCTGACGGAGACTTTTTGGCTACGCCATTATCATAGAGCAGCCAGGAAACGATCGATTCCCATCTTGCCCAGTAGTCCAAAACAGCTTTGCCGGTAACATCGTGCCTGAGTTGGTAGTTCATCTTCTTGGCAAAATCAAGCCATTGCTGATCTTTACTGGCTTTGACCAATGAATCCACAATTTTGTTACGGACATCGGTGGGAGTGCCCTTCCTTAGCAGAATGCAGCTGGGGAAAGAAAGTGGCATGAAACGTTTAAAATCAGGCAATCCTGCGGTAATCGGAGGAACGCCGGGGAAAGCTACCGAAGGTTCTTGTCCGAATACGGCCAACGCCCGCATATCGCCGGAATTGACATAACCGAGGGCTTGTCCGGTGGCCGGGAATGCGAAATCCACAGTCCCGTTCAGTACTGCCAAAGTCAATTCAGCACCGCTACCAAACGGAATCAGTTTGATATCGAGCCCAGAAGCTTGCAACAGCAAGCCCTGAATGTGTCCGCTGGCACCAGGCGCAGAATAGGACATCTTTATTTTGCCAGGGTTTGCTTTAATTGCGGCAACCAATTGGTCGAAGGTCTTATAAGGTGACTTGGAGCTAACACAGAGAATTTTTTGGTCATCGACCATCATCATCAAAGGATCAAAGTCGGAAAAGCTGAGTTTGCTGAGATTCATGACTCGGAAAGTAGCCGGGGTTTCAGCAGACCAGAGAATCGTGTAGCCATCAGCTGCGACAGAATTGACATAATCAGTCCCAATAGCACCTGATGCACCAGCCCTATTGCTAATTACTACCGGCTGGCCTAGATATTTTTCAAAGACCGGTATAAAACCGCGCGCGGCGATGTCGGTGTTGCCACCGGCACCCCAGGGAATAACCACTGTAACCGGTTTTGAAGGGTATGATGCTGATAACGACGGGATAGCCAGAGCGATCACAAAAACGGCAACTAATACCAAACTGACCAAAGTCCTGCGATTCATCCAAACTACCTCCATTTTGTAAAGGTTTTCTTGAAGCTGATTTCATTTTACCACGGTTAGTTGGCAGCTCTCAAATCGACTATTTATCCAGTTGCGCCGAAAATAACGATGGTTCCGTGCATAGTTAGGTTTTTCGTCGATTTCTGTCATTTTCCTGCCCAACTGTTACATTTTTTATGTGTGCTGGGACGTAATTTTGAGGTCGAATTTGCACCGAGCCGCCAAACAGCTGGGCAGAGTGCGGTTTTCAGGGATTGTGATGATTGTAATCGTTTTCAAACAATACACATTGTGGTAGCTTTTCCCAGTGAATGCGCAATAGCAGCGGCAGCCAGATCGGGCGTTTATGGCTGGCTGCCGCGGCCGTCGCCATTTTCATCAGCAACTTTAAGAAGCCCATCGACCTTGTCTGGACCTGAGCGAAAGAAATCGACCAGCTCGTCTCTAATATAGCGAAACCTTTCGAGCTTCAAGTTGCGCGAACCATCCATGGAAGGATAGCCGCCTGCTTCACTCGAGTATAGGTGGGTGGCAGAACCGACAGTATACCAACGCTCAGGATCGAGGGTTGCGCCGTTGATACGGATGGCTGGGAAATTGGTGAGTTTTTCGGGATTATCGGAATTGCCAGGAGCCTCCCCGTCGCCGCAGGTCAGGCCTGCAAATACAAGCCTGCCAAAGACTTGCCCCTGCGGCCGGAACCCGATCCCGAAACCCTGAGCTTCCGTAATGGCAGGGTTGTCGCGCTCACGAACCAGGCCTTCAATTTGACGTCCGGAGATCTCGAAGACGGCTGGCGTGATGAAACTTCTACATATCTCGTAAATATCGCGGACACGCACCGGACCTTTACTAAGACCTCGTGAAACTCCAGGTCCAAACATCATCCCGATCTCCGCCCCGAATTTGCGGCGTAAAAGCTTTGCCAGTAGCTGAATAAGGCTGTCGTGAGGGAGATCTTCTTTGAGAGTGTACAGTTCTTCATCAAGAATACTCTCTGCGGCGGCACGGTGCTTTTCCAATATCGCGCTTTGCGCCTGATCATCCGGGGCCGCGGCGGACACTATATTCGCCGTTTCATGCAAGCCATAATGGCTCGCGCCAATATTAATTTGCCCTTGTTCAGTTTCAAGATCAAGTTCAAGCTCTCCGACAAATTTGCCCAGCATGCCGGCTTGCACGATAATTGTATCGCCCACACGGCGGATCTCGTGCAACTCGCTGTGGGAATGTCCGCCAATGATTACGTCGATGAGTCCCGGGTTTTCTGTGGCAAACTTGATGTCGTCTCTCAGACCACAGTGCGACAGAAGCAGGATGAGATGCACACCTCGGGATTTGAGATCGCGCACTTCTTTGGTCAGGGATTCCCTCAGATCCAGGCTTTTTAGTCCATGCAGCTGTTCCACGGCATTCTCCATAGGGTCGAGCATACCAAGAATGCCAATGGTTACGCCGCCGCGCTCCAGAACAACATGGTTGCGGAGGCCAGCGAAAGCAGTTCCGTCAGCCTGTGAAACTGTCGAGAGTACCCAGGGAAACTTCGATTCCATGGTGAGTTGGGCTAGTGTATTGCGCGATAGCCGATAAAATTCGTTATTTCCCGGCGTAAAGGCATCCAGGCCAATTTCAGCAAGGAGATCGAGATTGAGACGTCCGCCAGAAAGGCGACACTCATTTACTCCCATATCAAAATGATCGCCTGCATCAACTACCAGACAGTTCTCCGGTCCGACTTCTGCGCGTCGTCTTTTGATGAGCCCAGCGCACTTAAGCCAGGATTCGTATTCTGCATGAACATCGTTTGTGTGTAATATTGTTATTTTCATCGCTTGAGTGTCACTCCCATTATGTTGTTCGATTTTCAATTTTCACAGTGACATTGTATCATAATGATCTAGCGGCAATATTAAAATAATGCATAATGTGCCGGTTGTGTAATAAAAAAGAACGTTCCGATTAGGAACGTTCTTTCAAAAGCTTCCCGGCAAAGACCTACTCTCC
>DHDG01000036.1:0-6426 GCA_002399265.1 Firmicutes bacterium UBA4882
TGTTATCAACGAGGAATCGGAAGAATGAGCCGGAAGTGTTTACAAGAATAAAAATCAGTGTTATACTATTTACGTTATGGACGCGCAAGCAGAAGCACCCGCTTCTCACCCCAGGCATTGCAGCTCAAGGGTTTGGCTCCAACCGGTTTCTGAAACGGTGAGTCTTTTTATGAGGCGGGTATTTACCCGCCTTTTTTGTTGCAGCGTTCAATTATTGAGGAGGTGTTGGACGATTAGCCAAACTGAACTTAGAGTCAACGAAGAAATTCGGGGTCGTGAAGTTAGGGTCGTAACCTCAGAAGGTGAACAACTCGGTATAATGCTGGTTCGTGATGCCCTACGTTTGGCTCAGGAACGTGATCTTGATTTAGTGGAAGTCGCGCCTACTGCGAAACCGCCTGTCTGTCGCATTATGGATTACGGCAAATTCCGTTATGAACAAAGCAAAAAAGAACGGGAAGCGCGTAAGAATCAAAAGACAACTGATGTCAAGGAAGTGCGGATGACGCCCAAAATTGAGGACCATGATTTCCAGGTCAAGTTAAAAGCAGCCAGCAAATTTCTGAAAGATGGGGATAAGGTTAAGGCTCAAGTCAGGTTCAGAGGCCGTGAAATCGTCCATGCGGATCTTGGCCGCAAAATACTGACAAGATTAGCCACCGAATTGCAGGATATTGCTGCTGTTGAACGCGACTCCAGACTTGAAGGCAGAAGCATGGTCATGATCCTGGTTCCCAAACAGGAAAAGGCTGAAAAAGTGGCTGCAAAACCTGAAAGAGCGGCAGCCAAGCCTGAAATGGCTGCAGCCAAGCCCGTCGTAGAAGCTATCAAAGCTGAGAATCAACAGAAGTCCGAATAAAGGAGTGGGAAACGTGCCCAAGATGAAAACACACCGTGGTGCCGCCAAACGGTTTAAGGTGACCGGGTCAGGAAAAATCAGAAAGTATAAAGCTTATCGTAGTCACATGCTGGAATGCAAATCTCCCAAACGTAAACGGAATATGCGTAAAGGCGATTTGGTTCACCCCGGAGATTTCAAGCGCATCAAGAAACTGATCGCCGACGCTTTTTGATTTACGCAAGCTAGATAGGGGGATTTAAAGATGCCGAGAGTTAAGGGCGGAGTTAAAACAAGACGCCGTCACAATAGCGTTCTCAAACTGGCCAAAGGTTTCCGCGGCATGAAGGGTCGCGTGTTCCGGCCGACTAATGCTCAGGTTTTGAAGTCACTTGCTTACGCTTACCGCGACCGGAGAAACAAGAAACGCGATTTCCGTCGGCTGTGGATCGCCCGGATCAACGCCGCCGCTCGCGTGAACGGTATGTCATACAGTAGCTTTATCAGTGGTCTGAAAAAGGCGGGCGTCAATGTTAACCGTAAAGTCCTTGCTGATTTGGCAGTCAATGATGCCGGTGCATTCAACGAATTGGTATCAGTGGCCAGGGCCACCAAGTAATATTTGCAGCATTTTGATGAGACCTGGTGTTACAGGTCTCATTCTTTTTGGAGGGGCACCAGGCGTTGCACCTGGCATCGTCTGGCATTAGGTTTCCAATTGGAGGATACGCATGAATCGCATCCAAAGTCCGAGTAATCCCGAAATCAAGCAAATTGCAGCCTTGCACCGTACGAAAGAACGTAATGCAGCCGGTCTTTTTTTGATTGAAGGACCGCATCTGCTGCAGGAAGCACTTGCTTCGGATTTGGTTAAAATAGAGCGTATTTACGTTACGGAGCGCTATGCCCAAACATCGGAAGGACTGCAGTGTCTGCAGAGAGCGGCCCAACGTGCGATTACTCTGACCGAGCTGAGCGAACAAGCTTTTAGCAAAGCTGCTGAGACAGAAACGCCGCAAGGCGTTCTGGCTGTAGCCGCTCTGCCCAATGTAGGGCTGGACGATCTACCCGCCAATCAGATCGTACTATTTCTGGACCGTGTTCAGGATCCAGGCAATGTCGGCACGATGATCCGCACGGCAGCAGCCGCTGGTGCCGGAGGCGTTATTGTTGCGGACGGCGGGTCAGATCCCTTTTCAGGAAAAGTAGTGCGCGCCAGTCAGGGGGCGATTTTCACGCTTCCTGTGGCGGCGCGCATTCCGTCCGCCGAGGTAGTGGAGTGGGCAGCACGCAAACGTTTGCCGATCATCTGCACTTCCCCGCACGCTGGTGAGGTTTATTATGAGACAAATCTCTCCGGCGCGGGCCTGTTGGTATTGGGCCATGAATCGCAGGGTATTTCCTCAGAAATGACCAATGCTGCGGATAAACTGGTACGCATTCCGATCATTGGACGCGCTGAATCGCTGAATGTGGCAATTGCTGCAGCGGTGCTGCTTTTTGAAGCGGCGCGGCAGCGTGCGACGCCGCGGGTCATGCCGCCGGAACCCTTGTCAACCTGAGAGGCGTATGCTATAATATGTTTTAAGGGTTTGAAGGTTAGGTCGATTCCATGTATCTTCAATGAAGGGGAGTGGTCTCCATAATGATGCCGACCGCCGAACTAATTTGGAAGATCTTCGAAGTTACTGGTTCCATTACGGCATATCTTCTTTATAAACAGATCGTTTCTTCTGAGTAAGACAGAAGTTGACATAATTTCATAGAACCATTGCGATGAAGGAGAAAAGTAACCTGCCTTGAATCGTTCAGGGAGCGGAAGCCGATGATTGAAAGCTTCTGCCGGTGAAAGCAGGAGAAGTTCGCTCCGGAGCTGCAGGCTGAACCGCAAGCAGTAGGCCCTGCCGGAATTCCACCGTTACAGGGAAAAGGTATTAGGTCAAATCAATTTGCATTTGTCTTTTACTGGCTAAGTGGCCTTTGAGGTCATTAGGGTGGTACCACGGAAGTCAATCCGTCTTTCGTCCCTTAGGGCGAAGGCGGATTTTTATTTTGTAAATCTAAGGAGGAACTCGGATGCAGGCGCAATTAGAGGCTATTGCGGAGGAAGCGCGCGGGATAATCGGTGCGGCCAAGGATGCGGCTGAACTGGATAATGCTCGCCTGACTTTTTTGGGCAAAAAGGGCAAGTTGACTGCTGTTTTGCGTGGCATGGGCGGTCTGCCAGCGGGAGACAGGCCCAGAATTGGTGCGGTCGCGAACACGATCAGGGAGGAAATTGAGCGGCTGTTGACTGCCAAAGCTGATGACCTGGCACGTTTGGCGCTGCAAAAGCGTTTGGAATCGGAAACAATCGATGTCACGATGCCCGGCTTGCCGCACAGGCTTGGGACAGTGCATCCTCTGACCAAGGTCATGAATGATATCATCGGCATTTTCACGGGCTTGGGTTTCGAGGTTGTAGAAGGCCCTGAAATTGAGCTTGACAAGTATAATTTCGAAGCGCTAAACATTCCCAAAGGGCACCCGGCCAGAGAAATGCAAGACAGCTTTTATCTGACGCCGGAAATCCTGCTGCGCACCCATACTTCGCCGGTACAGGCGCGTGTTATGGAAAAAAGAGTACCTAAGCCGATCCGTATCATCTCACCAGGACGCTGTTATCGCAGGGATGCTTTGGACGCCACCCACTCGCCGGCGTTCATGCAGGTAGAAGGATTGGTCGTTGACGAAGGCGTGGCCTTTGCCGACTTAAAGGGAACCCTCGATATATTTGTCGCCGAGTTGTTCGGAAAAGATCGGCGCACGAAATTTGTCCCAAGCTATTTCCCGTTCACCGAGCCCAGCGCGGAAACGCATATGTCTTGTACTGCTTGCGGCGGAAGTGGCTGCCGCATGTGTAAAGGTACCGGATGGATTGAGCTCGGCGGAGCCGGGATGGTAAACCCTAATGTGCTGCGTTATGCCGGTTATGATCCAGAGCGCTTTACCGGTTTTGCTTTCGGTTGGGGTATTGAGCGTCTCGCGATTCTCAAATACGGCATTGAGGACTTACGCTTGTTTTACGAGAATGATGAGCGCTTTTTGGCGCAGTTTCGGTGATGATGAAAGGAGTGCGGCAGCTGCATGCGCATATCGCTTGAATGGCTGAAAGAATACACTGAAGTTCCCTGTCAAGCGGACGAATTAGCCTCCCGTCTGGCAGAGCAAGGTTTTGAAGTTGAGTCAATGATCCGGTTAGGTGCCGATTTTTCGGGTGTGGTTACGGCCAAAATCATCGCGCTGGATCCCCATCCGGAAGCCGATGACTTGCAGATTGTTAAGGCTGAGGCCGGTAAGGCGATCCATACAATTGTGACCGGCGCTAAGAACGTGGCTGTTGGCAATATGGTGCCATTGGCTTTGCCTGGGGCCAAACTGGGTACAGTGGAGATTCAGGAGCAAAAGCTACGCGGGGTTAATTCTGCTGGCATGCTTTGCTCCAGTGTTGAATTAGGTTTGGGAGAGGATGCCTCCGGCATTTTGATCCTGCCTGCTGATTTGCAGAGCGGAGTGGATTTGAAGCAGGCACTGCACCTGGCAGCCGATGATGTGCTGGAGGTGGCAATCCTGCAGCGTGCGGATTGTCTGGGCTATATCCATATGGCTAAAGAAGCCGCGGCTGCCCTGCGCACCAAGTGGACCGAGCCGGATACCACCGTTGCCGAGCAAGGCGGTGACGCTGCGGCCGCCCTTAAGGTAACGGTCGAAGCGCCCGAGCTTTGTTCGAGATACGCGGCCCGACTGATCACTGACGTCCAGCTCAAGCCGTCACCATGGTGGATGATGAGGAGACTGCTGGCAGCCGGGATTCGTCCAATCAACAATCTAGTAGATATCACCAACTATGTGATGCTGGAAATGAATCAGCCGTTGCACGCCTTTGATTACGACTCTTTGCGTCAGGGACGGGTGGTTGTCAGGCGGGCCCGTCAAGGGGAAATGCTCGTGACACTAGACGGCGTTTCCAGACAACTGGATCCGGAAATGCTGGTGATTGCCGATGCGGAAGTGCCAATTGGCATCGCCGGAGTGATGGGCGGCGAGAGTAGCGAAATTACGGCTTCCACTAAAAACGTCTTCCTGGAATCCGCCTGTTTTGACGGCGTCTCCAATCGCAAAACAGGTATTAGTCTGGGCTTGCGATCGGAAGCCGGCCTACGTTTTGGCAAAGGCGTTGACGCAGGTGGGGTCGTGAAAGCGATGAACCGCGCTGCGCATCTGATCGAGCAATTGGGGGTCGGCAAAGTAGCGCGGGGCCATGTCGACATCTACCAGGAATTGCCCGTCGCGAAAGAAATTTTGGTGCGTCCGCAGCGGGTGAACCACTTGCTTGGCACCACAATACCTGTTGAGGTCATGATCGATTGCCTGGAGCGGCTGCCCTTTAAAGTTGAGGCAGTGGAGGCCGCGGAGGCCTCGGAGGCCGCTGATCAGGCGCTCAAAGTGACAGTCCCCACTTTCCGTGGAGATATCTCCCAGGAAGCGGATTTGATCGAAGAGATCGCCCGCATCTATGGTTATGATAATATTCCGGCCACGGTACCGGCTTCCTTTACGAAGGGTCGCCTTTCGGACTACAAGGCGCGTGAGCAAAAACTGCGCACAGCTCTGTCCGGACTGGGCCTTAACGAAGTCTATTCCTGGAGTATGACAGATCCGGCGGCCTTTGATCGTCTGGGTCTGCCGGAGGATCATCATTGGCGCAATGCTCCCACAATCTTGAACCCGATGAGTACGGAGCAGTCGATTATGCGGACATCTTTGCTGCCGGGCATGCTCGAAGTGGCATCCTATAATGCGCGCCGCCGTCAACCGGATCTCAGGCTTTTTGAGATCGGACGCATCTTTGGCTCTTTGCCAGCTGGCGGACAGGAACTGCCGCAAGAAGATGATGTCCTTGGGCTGATCACTTGTGGCCGGAATCTGCCGTTGAATTGGAGCAACGCTGGCGTTGCTGCCGATTTTTCCGAAATGAAAGGGATTATTGAGGCGCTCCTAAAGCAATCCGGTGTTGAGGAGGTTGTCTTCGAACCGGCAGAGCTTCCCGCCATGCATCCGGGCAGAACCGCCCGCATGTTAGCCGGAAAAGTGGAGCTGGGCTTTTTTGGCGAGATCCATCCGGAGGTATGTCGCCAGTATGATTTGCCGGAAACGTATTTTGCGCAGATCAATCTGAATAAACTCTTTGCCAGCGGTACGGAGATCAAATATCGGCCGCTGCCGAAGTTTCCGGACGTTGAGCGGGACCTGGCCTTGCTTATTCCGGAGAGCGTGCCAGCCGCCCGCGTAACAGAGTGTATTTTGAGGGCGGGCGGGGATTTGCTCGAGCAATTCAGGTTATTCGATGTCTATCAGGGCGCGCAAATTGCCGATGGCTGGCGCAGTTTGGCATATTCGCTGTCTTTCCGACATCCGGAAAGGACTTTGACGGATGCGGATGTCACCAAGATGATGGACGCCATTCTGGATGCTGCCGCTACGGAAATAGGAGCACGTCGTCGCTAGCGATCCATTGGGGGATGGACCTGCGCGCCGGACCTGCACGC
>DHDG01000036.1:6584-52262 GCA_002399265.1 Firmicutes bacterium UBA4882
CACGCGTGCCAATTGCCTGCGTATTAGGCTGCCTGTATAAGAGTACAAGGCGGCCTTTTTCGATGAATTGATACTAATGCCCCGATTTCCCTCATAGAATCTACCATCGCGGGAAAAGGGAGGGGCACATGGCATGTTTAACCAAAAGCCGAATGTTTTTGAGCGTATTAATACCAAGCCATTCGAGGGGGCATTGTATTTTCTGGTCTTATCCGCACTAGCATTGCTGGGACTGAGCATTAAGTCACGAGCAGGCAGCTTGGTAACCAGCTTAGTGATGATCTGGCCGGCATTTTTGACAATTACGTATTTGATACGTTATATTCTATTTCCAGGCTGCCGGAAGAAAATCTGGTTCGGGATGCTTTTTTTGACCAGCCTGACCGTTGGGGCCTTGCTGAGTTGGTCATCAATTTATCATTGTGCTTACTGGTTAGAAGGGTTTGCTAAGGGGCTGCTGGTCTTCCTAACCGCTTTGCTGCTGGCATATAACATGGAAGTGCTGATCGCATTACGGTCGCAGTATTTCGATAAGCCCTACCCATGGGGCAACCGGTACGACACTTTTGCCGGGCGCAGAAATATTGCAGCAATGGCGGCTGCGGATGCCGGCCGCCTGGCACTGGCGTGCGCGATGCTGGGAACGCTAGGCCTTTGCTGGATGAGCATTTATTTTGAGTTTGATTTTTTTGCCTACAGTTATGTGCTGGTCTTGTTAACAGTGCTGCTTTATTGCTTTTTGCTGGCGGGCGTCACGCGGCGCCTCAAAACCGGAATAGCGCATGATCTGACTAGTCTGAATGATAATCTGGAAGCGACCTATGAAAGAGTGTTGCGTTCCGGCTTCGGTTCTCAGGAAGCGGTTGAGCCTTTCAGGATCAATACCGCCATGCAGGAATGGCTGGCCGCTTCCGGACGAGTTGCTGTGCCATGGGAACATCTGCTGACATTGATCGCTGCGTTGCTGCTGATTTTGGCAGCCCCGTATGTGATTTACATTGTTGGATCACTATAACTTGCGGGAGATACGCTAAAAAGCAGGAATCTGACCCCCGGATGCCTAATTTACGTTAATGGCCAGAAACCGTAGGGGGCGGATGCAATTTGCCAGATCTGTCAAATGGGCCACAAAAGAATATTACGGTTTCCATTTTAGGGGAAGACTACATAGTATCTGGCGGTTCCGAGGAATACATGCGGGAAGTCGCCCGCATCGTGGATGAGCGAGTTCAGGATTTTCTCAAAGCGCATCCCAAACTGCCAGTCAGTAAAGTGGCTGTCCTTGTAGCGCTGAATTTTGCCGATGAATTTCAACGTCTGAAAGTTAAGCATGAGGAAATCTTGCGCAAGACATCAGGTAAGAGGTAGGTTAGCACTAGGGTAGCACTCACGTACACGAAAAGGAGCTGGAAGCCGTGGTTTTGACAGATTGGATCATTATTGCTGCTTTGGTTTTCTTTGCTTTTCGGGGATTCAAGCTCGGCTTTGTGCTGCAGTTTATGGACGTGCTGGGCGCCCTAATTGCGCTAATTGTGGCGTTTAGCTTGTTCGAAAAGGTCGGCGGTATGATCGCAGGGGTATTGGGCAGTTCTGCTACACTCGGGAATGTGCTGGCCTTTATTTTAATTGCGATTGTGGTCAGCGGGACCATTTCATTCTGCGGACGCCTGTGGCAAAAGGCCACGAAAAGCTCGCCCGTCAGTCTGCTTGATAAGCTGGGAGGATCGGCCTTTGGCATTCTGAAAGGTATATTACTGATCGCTTTCATGTTGCTGATCATTGGCTCGATACCATTACCCAAGCTGCATCAGACAATCGGAGAATCGGGGCTGGCCAGCGATATTGGACAAGTCACCCCTTTGATGTACGGACTGGTTGAGCGGGCCTTGCCAGCCAACGTGCCGCGCTTATTAATTACGCCAGAGGGGTTGCAGCTGCGCAAAACGCGTTTTTCCGATCTGGATGGGGCTACTTGCGTGGATTGCCGCGGCGAAGTTGAATTCAAGGGTTTTGAATCCAAAGGTCTGGTATCTTCCCCGAAGTTTATCTGTTCGCAATGTGGCCGGACTAGTGATGGCTGTCAGACATTTGAAGGGCATCATCAAATATATGATCGCTGTCCGGCGGAAATGGGCAAACAGGGGATCGCCATTGATTGCGATTCATGGCCAAACAATAAGCCGGTTATCGTAAAAGGACCTTGTCCTGTCTGCGGAGCGAAGTAACGCTTGGCGACACGGGACGTTGAACTTAGTATAGCATCTTGTCAGTTAAGCGGGAGGAGGGAAGAATCGTGGGATGGCTCGAAATAGTGGTCATACTAGTAGTAGCGTTCTTTATCGGTACGGCATTTTTTCTTAGCAATAAAGCAGAGAAGATCACGAAGCAAAAGGCGGAAGAGAAGCGTTTGCTGGAAGAACAGAATAAAGGCGGAAAGAGAAAATAAATGCATTACAGACCGGCTCACTTGAGGAAAAGGGGCCGGTTTTGTTTTGGCGTCGGGCTGAGGGCGCTAGTCAATCCTGATGAACGGGCATACTAAGAATCGCAGATTTGAAATGAAAAGCATGTCCCGGGGGTGGCAAACATGAGCCTGTCTGCATTTTGGACTGCGACCGCGACGGCCGCGGGGGCGGTGGCTGGTAGTGTCAGCGCGGGCGGACATCTGACTGCCTTAATCATGCGTACCGTTATAATATATCTGGCAGCACTATTTATCGTGCGCCTGATGGGTAAAAGAGCCCTGGGCACATTAAGTCTGTTTGACTTTGTCATTATGGTAGGAATCGGTGATATTATCGTCATGGTTGGCGTGGAGGGGTCGGTCAGTCTGCTCAGTGGGATCAGTGTTCTGATTGTACTGGGTGTTTTGGAATTGCTTTTTTCGCTGCTTACATTCAAGAGCAAAGCAGCGGCCAGAATTCTGGAAGGGATGCCAACCGTTTTGGTGCAGAACGGCAAACTGATGCAAGAAAATATGGCCCGAGAACATGTCAGTCTGGCGGATTTAAAACAAGAGCTGCGCAAAGAAGGGGTTTCACAAATATCGTCTGTCAAAGAGGCATTATTGGAGGCTTGCGGAAAATTCAGCGTCATCCTTAAGGATGATGTCGAGCCGATGAGTCGGGAGGAATCCATGGATCAGTTTGAGGAAATGGCGGAACTTAAAGAAGACATAGTTGAAGTAAAAAAACTGCTGCAACAATTGCTGGAGCGCGAAAGGTACTGAAATGGGGATGGGCCGAGTTGCATGGCACACTCTGCGATGCATAGAAATGGGCTACGGCTGGGCCGAAATCTACTGCAGGGATAGGGGCATTGGCGGCGAAAATATTTAGGTGGCGCGCTGCTGGAAAGAAGGCCCTTGCATGACTGAATTCTCCCATAATAGAGCAGAATTATTGGCACCGGCTGGATCGCTGGACGCTTTTGAAGCAGCGATCGCTAATGGTGCTGACGCAATTTATCTTGGCGGAAGCAGGTTTAACGCCAGAGCATCGGCGGCCAACTTTGATGATGACAGTCTGACCGCTGCGGTGCGACGCGCGCATCTCTTCGGTAAAAAAGTCTATGTGACTGTTAACATATTGATGGGCCAGGACGAGCTTAATGCAGGCCTTGATTACTTGGCTTTTCTGGATGATATCGGTGTTGATGCAGTGATCATTCAGGACTTTGGACTCATGAAGCTGGCCCATAGTCACTTTCCGAACTTGCCGCTGCATGGCAGCACCCAAATGACAATTTACAATCATTGGGGCGCTGGTTTCTTGCGCGCCGCTGGTGCCGAACGCGTGGTGCTGGCCAGAGAGGTCTCGCTCGCGGAGGCCGCCGAAATACGTCTCAGATCCGGGCTGGAAATCGAGATCTTTGTGCACGGAGCCCTTTGCTTCTCCTATTCCGGACAGTGCTTGCTATCGAGTATGATTGGCGGCCGTAGCGGCAATAGGGGTCGCTGTGCTCAGCCATGCCGTATGGAATATAGCTTAGTTGATACGGGTGGGGAAGACAGCCACAGAAAGGGTCTGGCGCATAGTCTGGCGCATAGCAACGAGGGTAATCATTTGCTGAGTCCCAGCGACCTGAACACGTTGGAGATTCTGCCGCAACTGGTTGCCGCCGGTATCTCCGCGCTGAAAATTGAAGGGCGCATGAAACGCCCCGAATACGTCGCCACCGTCGTCCGAATTTACCGGGAGGCCCTGGACCGCTATTATGCGGACCCGCGGCATTTTTGCGCCTTGCCGGAGGAATTGGCTGACTTGGAACAGATTTTTAATCGCGGTTTTACCACTGGTTATTATCTGAGCCGACCGGGGCTGGCCATGATGAGTCATCAGCACTCCAAGAACAGGGGCGTTTTATTGGGACGCATCAGCGGTTGGGGAAATCACGGCCACGGCCGCTATCAGATACAGCTGGAAAAGGATTTGCGAGTCGGAGACGGAGTAGCCGTCCGGATTGCCCAAGGTGAAAATACGGGCACAGAAGTCGCCGCCCTGTGGAATGCGCAGCAAGGTCGGCTGGAATACGCGCCGGCAGGCACAGTGGTGGAACTTGATCTGCCCGGCGATCCACAACCGGGAGCACCGGTTTTTAAAACCTCTGACCGGATGCTGTTGAGCAGAGCGCAAGAATCTTTCGCGTCCGGCAGCGAAGGGCTCACAATTCCAGTGTCACTTGAATTTTCGGCCGTCGTCGGACAGCCTGGTCATCTATCCTTATCGGATGATCAAGGCAATACGGTCAGCGTAGACGGCGATTTTAGGGCCGAGCAGGCCATCAGACATCCATTAACCGCCGAACGTGTCAAGGATCAGCTGACGCGCCTGGGGGCGACAGCGTATTACGCGCAGAACTTTCGGGCAGTGATCGATGGCGATTTAATGATACCGGTTAGTGATTTGAATAGTCTGCGTCGTAAAGGTATCGCTGCTTTGGAAGAAGCACGTTTGCGCCGATGGGCGTCAGCAGGCCGAGCTGGCCTGGCGGGCCGGATACGCGAACCGGGAGCGTCTGGCACTTACCCCATTTCGTCCGTCACCAGTCAGGAGAGACGTCTCGGACGCCGCCTCCGGACCAGGACGGTCCTGTCTGTGAGTGCCTCCGACCCCGTCAGTCTGGAGGCCGCCTTGGAGGGCGGAGCTGCCCGAGTGTATTTTGGGGGCGAATCCTATCGGCCATTTGGAGAATGGTCGTTGGAAAACATCCAGCAGGGTATACAGGCCGCCAAAAATCATGGGGCTGAAGCAATCGTATCATTGCCGCGCATCGTCGCTCAGCGTGAAACAGATGCTTACGAGCAGAAGCTTCGAGCCATTGCCGAATTAAATCCGGATGGTTTTTTGATCAGGAACATCGGGCAGGCGCATCTGTTACGCCAATTTTGGGGAGGGCGTGGGCGTCTGTGTGGGGATTATACCCTCAATGTGTTTAATACTCATACGGCTGAGGCGCTGGAAGGACTTAGCGTCATTACCTTATCGCCAGAATTGACGCTGGCCCAAATCAGAAAGGTACTTGCAGCGGAAGCGACAGCAGTGGAATGGGAATGGGAAATACCAGTTCAAGGTGCCATTCAGCTGATGGTTTCAGAACATTGTCCCTTAGGGGCCAAAACTGGCGGTGGCGCAGGACAGATGGCAGCGGGTTGCAGCATGCCCTGTTTGAAATGCAGGGGCTCAGCCGGGCTACAGGACCGTTTGGGATTGATCTTCCCAATCCGTGTAGACACACAATGCCGCATGCACCTTTTTAACAGCATGGACTTAAACCTCGCCGCGCACTTGTTGGCGTTGACAAAATTGGGTCTTTCAGTCAGAATAGAAGGGTTGGCTCATGATGCTACTTATATTGGTAAAGCCACTCGCATTTATCATGACTTGTTGTTTGGTGCCGCAAGAGGACATGATCCTGAGCGCAACTGCTTTGCTACACTAATTGACGGGTTGGAGCAGCTGAGCATTCAGGGGACCACCAAAGGACATCTACACCGCGGCGTTTGATTCGGCACCAAGGAACTCTGGGGACGGTTCTAAAAGTGCCAAATCCCAGATAATGACAAATGGCACTTTTAGAACCGTCCCCAGAGTTCCAAGCTTCGAGGAGGATGACTAATGGAAGAGCGGACTCTTAGAGTCTTAGAATATGGTAAAATACTTGATTTATTGGCTGACAAGACGTCTTCCTCATTAGGTCGCGAGTTGGCCGAGGAACTGCGGCCGACGGATGATCCTGTTGTTATTGAGGAGATGCTCAAAGAGGTTAGCGAATGCCGATCCATGAGGGAATTCGGCGACCAAATCCCGCTGGGCGGCATCCATGATATCCGGGATGCCGTAAGGCGCGCTGACGCCGGTGGTGTGCTAATGGCCGAAGTCCTGGTGAACATTTCGGCCACGCTGCGGGCCAGTCGTCAGGTTGCCGCCTTCTTTGCACAGCGCAAAGAACGGGCGCCCTTATTATCAGACTGGGCACAGGGCTTAGGCGATTTCCGCCAATTGGAGCGGGAAATTGATGCAGCCATTGGGCCGGGCGGTGAGGTCTTAGATTCTGCCAGTCCGGAACTGGGAAAGATTCGCACCCAGATCAGGACTTATCAGAACAGACTCAAAGACAAACTCGACTCCATGGTACGCTCCGCTGATATGCAGCGCTATCTGCAAGAAAATCTGGTCACGCTGAGAAACGACCGCTATGTTCTTCCGGTAAAACAGGAATATAAAGCGATGGTCCCTGGCATTGTGCACGATCAATCATCCAGCGGGGCGACCTTATTTATTGAGCCGATGGTGGTTGTTGAACTAAACAACCAGCTGCGCCAGCTCGATGCCGCGGAGCAGGAAGAAATCCGCCGCATTTTGGCGGCGCTGTCGAACGCTGTTGGTGAAAGGGCACCGGAAATCAGAGTGTCAGTTTCCATTCTGGCGCATTTGGATTTTGTGACTGCGAAAACAAAATTAGCTGAAGATATGCGTGCGGAAGAGCCTCAGATTGCCGAGGGAGCGCAAATCACGCTGGTAGGAGCGCGCCATCCCCTGCTAAAAGGCGCGGTTGTGCCGATTGATCTGGAGCTGGGACGCGACTTTGACACGCTGGTCATTACCGGACCGAACACTGGGGGAAAGACGGTTACGCTGAAAACAGTCGGGCTCTTGACGCTCATGGCACAGTCTGGCTTGCATGTTCCGGCACGTACGGGAACCTCATTGAGTGTTTTTACGCGTATTTACAGCGATATCGGCGATGAACAGAGCATTGAACAGAGTCTGTCAACCTTCTCTTCGCATATGACTCATATTGTTGATATTCTCGCTAAGGCGGGTGAGCAGGACACGCTGGTGCTTTTGGACGAACTGGGGGCCGGTACGGACCCGACAGAGGGTGCGGCATTGGCGATGGCCATTCTGGAACACTTGCACCAAAAAGGTGTCCGTACAGTCGCCACAACGCATTATGCGGAACTGAAGACTTTTGCCTATACCACACCCGGGCTGCAAAATGCTTCCGTTGAATTTGATGTTGAAACCTTGCGCCCGACTTATCGATTAATTCTGGGCACCCCTGGACGCAGCAACGCTTTTGAAATAGCCAAAAGGCTTGGCCTTCCGGATGAATTAGTGGAGCAAGCCCGGGGAATGCTTTCTTCCGACCATAATACTGTGGAAGAGCTGATTGAGAATATTCATCAGGATGCGCGCGCTGCCCGTGATGAGAGGATGAACGCTGACCGGCTTAAAATGGAATATAGTCGGTTGGTGGGAGTTCTGGCGGAAAAAGAGCGGCGCCTGGAAAATGAAAAAGAGGCAATCTTAAGGCAGACCCGTGAGAAAGCACGTCAGGTGATTGACCTTTCGCGTAAAGAGGTGGAGGAGCTTATTAGGCTCCTCAAGAGCGAAGCGGAAGAAAAACGGCTGGATGAGGCGGCCAAAGTTGCCCGTACTGCTTTAAACGACCTGCGGGAGAGTATGGAGCAGGAGCTGGGTGATCGCGGGGACGGAGACGCCAAGGGCACTACCAGACCTATTCCCGAAGGATTGAAACCCGGAGAGAGTGTCCGGGCAATCAACCTGGGGCGTGAGGGCGTCGTCTTGAATGTTGATTATAGCAACAGCCAGGCACTGGTGCAGTTTGGCATTATGAAAGTCAATATGGCACTGAACGAAATTGAACGACGCGATCAAAAGGATAACAACAATAAAGATAAGGCGCATCGTTCTTTGGCTGGTGGAACCAAAACGGCTGCGATGGAAACGAGTAAGGCGCTCAGTATTTCTACAGAACTGGATTTGCGCGGCCTCACGGCTGAAGAAGCGATTCAGACAGTTGACAAATACCTGGATGACGCCTTACTGGCTGGAATCCCGCGCGCCCGCATCATTCATGGCAAGGGAACCGGAGCGCTGCGGACCGCCATCATTGCCTATTTGCGGGAACACTCCGCTATTAAGGCGTTCAGGGCGGGCGAAAGTGGCGAAGGCGGTTCAGGCGTGACTGTTGTTGAATTGCAGTAGGAGACGAGAGGGAGATGCGGGTAGAGACGCGGGGACGGTTCCTCCGTCTCGCCCGCAGACAAGAAAGGGGACGGTTCTTCTGTGGTGACACAGAAGAACCGTCCCCTTGTGTCCCCTTGTGTCATTCCCCTCACGCTTCTGTATCTCCATGGGTATACTATAACATAATCGGCCGGAGGTGGATCTATGTCCAGGTTAGTTGGCTACATAACGGCACTCATTGTCCTTCTGAGCCTTTCCGCCTTTTTCTCCGCCGCTGAGACCGCCATCACCTCACTCAGCAAATTGCGGCTGCGCGTTTTAGTCGAAGAAGGCGAAAAGCGGGCCAAGACCTTGGAAAAGCTGGTGGAACGACCCGCCAAGTTGTTGAGCACTCTGCTAGTCGCCAATAATGCCGTCAACATTACTGCTACGACCATTGGTACGGCACTTTTCATTGCCCTCTTTGGCCCGGAGCGCGGTCTGTGGGTGGCTACAATCGTCATCACCTTGGTTTTGCTGCTCTTCGGCGAAATCACCCCTAAAACGCTAGCAGCGCAATCCCCGGAGAAGGTCGCCATGCGAGTCAGCCGCCCAACTTCCTTCCTGGTAACCGCCCTGGCTCCGGTGGTCAAAGTCTTTACCGCGCTTTCCGGACTCCTGCTGCGCCTTGTCGGCGTGGAAATCACCGCCGGACACGATCCCTACATTACTGAACAAGAGCTGCGCACCATCGTTAATGTCGGCGAGCAGCAAGGCATTCTGGAAGAAGAAGAGCGCGCCATGATTCACTCCGTCTTTGAATTCGGTGACACAGAAGTACATACGGTGATGCGTCCCCGCATCGATATTTTCGGAATTCCCCGCCATTGTTCCATTAGCGAAATTTTGGCTTCAGTTATTAAAGAAGGTTTTTCCCGTATTCCGGTTTATGAGGAAACGATCGATGATATTGTTGGCATTGTTTACGCCAAAGACCTGCTGCGCCTTTGTTTCGAGAAGAAGACGGATACCTCCATCCGGGAATTACTGCGTCCCGCCTATTATGTCCCCGAAAGTAAGAAAGTGAACGAGCTCTTTCGCGAACTGCAAAAAGAGCGCGTTCACATGGCGGTAGTTTTGGATGAATTCGGCGGTACTGCCGGTATCGTAACCATCGAAGACTTAATGGAAGAAATCTTCGGCGAAATCGAAGATGAATATGACCAGGAAGATGCCAAGTTTCTGCCCATTAATGCTGACACCACCATTATTGATGCCCGGCTCACGATCGAAGAGGTCAACGCCCAGCTGGGCCTGCACCTTCCGGAAAATGGTGATGAGACGGTTGGCGGCCTAATCTTCTCCCTGTTCGGCAGAATTCCCGGAGAAGGCGAGCAAATTGCCTGCGGCGGCGCGAACCTCATTGTCGAGCGCATGGATGGGCGCCGGGTCGCGAAAATCCGAATTCAGCGCTCATTGTCCGATTAGCATTGTCAAAATAGCTGTGGCGGCTAAGCGCAATCGTTGGTAAAGATCCGCCTCGTCCATGGCTCCGTCCACGGCCCCAGCCTCTGCCCCAAGGCCAGCCCCTACCCCGGACCCCTCCCCGGTCGCCAGCACCTGATATTCATACAGCCGCCGCGCCAAAGTCACCAAGCGGTCTTCATTCCAACCTTCCGGCCTGACCAAAGCTTCGACAGCAATTCCGCCAACTGCGTAATCTCTACCAAAGACCAGCAGCCAGATAGCCAGCGATCGAAAGTCCTCCAATTCGCGCTCCAGGTTATCATCGAGCACCGCACGCAGTACCTTACGTAGGCCTTCTTCAATTTCCGCCTGATTCCCCAACCAGGAAAACCGGGCTGTCACATGTTGCACCAGACTTGGCAATACTTTGCCGCGCCGCGAACCTTTCGCGCTCAGATCTATCAAGCGCAACGCGGTGGCTGTCAGTCTACTACGCTGATCCGGCAGATTGAATAGGCTGGCAGACTCACTCTGAATGGCCCTTTTCATGAGATAGAAGACCGTATCCCATGGCACTTCCGGCATCACGGCCAATTCGCCCGATGCCCTCCAGGCCTGAGCCGACTCCTGCTCCAGGCGATCATCAGCCAAGACACCCACCGTGGTGCCTGGCAGCATAATGCGAAAGACTGTTCCTGCGCCGCATACCGCAGCCGTACCCGCACCGCCACCAGCACCCTCCTGTCCCGGATTAATACTAAGTGATCCGCCTTCGCGCTCCAGATAACGCCTCACCGTCCAGAGCCCGATCCCCCGGCCGCTGCCGCGCTCCGGCTTATCGCCCAGCTGGAAAAGACGTTCCTGGGCTGCGGGCGTCATACCCGGACCGGAATCTTTAATTGAGATCACAAATTCACCGCTCGGATCCTGTGCTGCAGAGAAAGTCAGCTCCCCGGCATGACCGGCTGACCGCATGGCCTCCAGTGAGTTCTTGGCCAGATTAAACAGGATCGATAAGATCCGATCTCTCTGTCCACGGTAACTGGGTAACCCCGTTTCCACCTGCAGCTTCAATTGCACACCCTGCGCCGCGCAAGCGCCGCCCAATGACCGCGCCACTTCATGCAACACTTCTTCCAGCGAAAACAGATCGACCATTTCACTTTCCTGCAGCGCCAGGTATTTCAAAGATTCATCAATATATCCGTTCATCCGTACAATATTCTCATCAATGCGTTCCTGAATCAAAACCAGCGGATGCTTTCCGGTAGCCACCTCGCCAGCCCACTGCAGGATAAAGCTAAACCCGTTTTTAAGATCATGCACCAGAAAACTGAGAATCTCCGCAGCATAATAGCGTTCTTTTTCAATAGTCTCCAGAACAAGGGCAACCGCCTTGTCAACCGCACCCTTATCATCAGCTCCATCGTCAGCGTGACCACTGTTTTCCGGCAACACGAACTGCCACTCCACGCCCGGCTCCACCAAATCGCGCTTGGGCCTGATATTCAGTTCCGCCAAAATACGACGGCCAACCTCCGCTGGCCACGATTCCGGGGCCACTTCAGGCGCTCCCTGAATGGTGAAGCGCAGTAATTGATTCCCCTCCGCGTCCTGTTGCGCGCCAGCGACTACTTTGACGCCCCCAGCTGCGATTTCGCTTTCCAGGATCGAGCGCAAAGCGTAGGTGACTAAACCGTTATCAACCCAGACAATCGCATCCACCGCATCGCCACTGCTACTGCCACCAACAGCCGCCAAAATACCCAACAGAAGTATGCGCAGCTTCACAGGTTCGCGCTCCGGATGGTGCCAGGCTTCAAACAACCTCGTCAATCCGAGACAGCGCTCCAATCCTGCAGCGGCCTCTCTCTGAATGACTCCAGCCGTTTCCTCCGGAAGCACCCGCGGATCCCGCAGCCTTACAGTTTGACCGGCAATCGTCTGCAACACTGACAAGAATGATTTGATCAGCTCCTCGGCAGAGGCCAAGTCCATACGCGCCATCGACTTGGCGGTCTCCGCCAAAACAATCGCATTCTCTTCCCACCTGTTTTGATAAGGTTCCAGCAATCCCTGGACTTCTTTGAAGGCCCCATTCCTGGCCAAAAGGCTGATCGCTCCGGCTCCGCCTTCGGTAAGCAGGCCAGCCTCAAACGCTAAAGCATCGCGCAGATAGCGCAAAGCGCCATCAACTTCGCCAGTTTGTATGTAACCCAGCGCACCCAACGCCGGCAGTGTTCCATGCTTAAAAACGCCAGTCCCTTTGCTGCGGGCAAGTTGCACAGTGTCAATCATGCCCTTCGGATAGCGTATTTGCCAATAGGCCTCTGCCAGGGCGCCGTAATCTTCTTCCGACAACTCCGGCAGCGCTTTAATGACGATCCAGGCATCTGCCAGACGGCGATCCATAATATAGCCCACGGACTTGCGCAGCATTTCGCTAACCGGCAGATGGCTGATTAAATAAGCAGCATCGGCGTCCGCAGCCCCATTAGCGGTCCCTTCGGCGGCCCCATCCGCCGCATTCTCAGACGCATCCTCGCCCCGCTCCTGCGCATCATCCCGTAGATCAGACTGGTAAGCCTGCAAGATCACTTCCAGCATCCGACCGGGAGCGGCTGCTCCCGCAGCGCCCCATTTTTCAAGGAAGCGCTTTTCGCCCATCACCTTGCGAGCGTCCTTAACATTGCGCCGACACTTGGCAAGCAACGCCACGAAAGCTTCCACTAGTTGGCGCGGGTCATCCGAACGTTGGATCTGATCGATAAATTCCTGTGCGACAATTCCTGCCAAAGGAGATCCCTCCCTATTGAAAGAAAGCCTTAGCAATTATCATGCCTGGGCTTCCCAAAAATGTGCACTATTTATTTATCTCCGGGTTTCAGAACAACAGGCGGCAGGTCTTCAAACCGGATCGTTTCTGAAGTAGCCATAATGGCGGCGTTCATCAATACTTTTTTTAATTCACGCACATTACCCGGCCAGTCATAGCGCATCAAAGCCTTGGTCACCCCGGGCGTCACGCGTCGACCGGTATATTTGTCAGCAAACTCCTCCAAGAAGGCTTGCACCAGTAAGGGGATATCATCACGCCGCTCACGCAGTGGCGGCAATTCAATGACAAAATCATTCAGGCGATAGTAGAGATCCTCACGGAAAAGGCCTTGCTCGATCAACGCCCCCAGATCCCGATTGGTGGCACTGACCACCCGAACCTCCACCCGTACCGGCCTGTTACCGCCCACGCGCTCGAATTCCTTTTCCTGCAAAATGCGCAGAACCTTCGCCTGCGTGGTGAGTGACATATCACCGATTTCGTCCAGGAAAATCGTGCCGTTATGCGCCAGTTCAAACCGGCCCATGCGGCGCTCGGTCGCACCGGTAAAGGCACCTTTTTCATGACCGAATAGCTCTGCCTCGAGCAGCGTCTCGGGCAGGGCGGCACAATTCACTTTGATGAAAGGGCCGTCTTTTTTGAGCCCCAGATAATGCAAAGCCCCGGCCACCAGTTCTTTGCCGGTACCTGTTTCTCCCGTGATCAGCACCGCCGCATCGGTCGGTGCCACGCGCTCGATAATGCGATAGATCCGCTGCATGGCGTCGCTACCACCAATAATCTGACCCAGCCCGTAACGGCGTTCTTCTTCCTGACGATAAAGCTGATTCTGAGCTTCCAGACTGGCGGTACGTACTTCCAGATTGCGCAGTCGCAGCGCATTTCCGACGACGATCGGCAGTTCATTGCCAGCCTCGGCCTTGTCAACAAAATCAAAGGCCCCCAGACGTACACAATCAATGGCTCTTCTGATCTCGGCTTTATTGGAGACGATCACGACCGGTATATCGGCATATTTTTGCCGGAGGATCTTCAGTGTTTCCATGCCACCCCAGGTACCCGGGGGCATCTTCAGGTCCAGAATCACTACCGCCGGTAAGCGCTCGTTCATCGCTGCCAGGGCTTCATCACCATCGGAAGCCAGCGCAACTGCATAGCCCGCTTCCGCCAACCATTCACCAAAGAATTGGCGAGCTTGCTCTTCGTCGTCCGCTACCAAAATAAGGGGTTTGTCGGTCTCGATACGGGACATCGGGAACTCCCCTTTCGCGTCATGCGCCAAGCGTTATGCGCCAAGCGTTATGCGCAAGCGCCACGCGCCTTCACTCCGCTTAGCTTGCGCTAACCTGCTTTAATTCTTTAATCGCTCCCTGCAGACCTAAGGCGCACTCCATTCTTTTCTTGAGCAAGGCGCATCCCATGCGGTCCGGCTGTAGGATATCGCCATTAATCAAGTGGGCATTGGCGTGGCAGCCTCCGCTGCACAAAAAGCGTGCCCAGCATTGCGTGCAGCCCTCTTTGGCAAACAGATCCGCGCCCCCAAAAGCCTGCCGCAAATCCGTCCGTTCGATCCCGGTGGTGACATGACCCATCCGGAACCCCTCGCGGCCTACAAACTGATGGCAGGGATACAAGTCGCCAGTCGGCGTGACCGCCAGATAGTCGTAACCCGCACCGCATCCGGAAATCAATTTGAGAATACAGGGGCCGTGCTCCAAGTCAATGGCAAAATGGAAGTAACGCAACGGATCACCTGCTGCCGCACACTCCAGACAAAAATCAGCCAGCTTATCATATTCCGCATAGATACCGGGCAAATCCTGCTCCCGAATACCATAGGGTGCCTCCGGACCAGCAATGACCGGCTCTACCGAAATGCTGCGAAATCCTTGATCATATAAAAACTTGACGTCAGTGGCAAAGTCGAGGTTATGGCGCGTAAAAGTCCCCCGCACATAATAGTCGGAATCATTGCGGGAACGCACCGCATTACCAATATTCTTCAGGATGCGCTCGGAAGTAGCTTGCCCTCCAGCGCCTGGCCGCATGTAATCATGCACTGCGGGACGCCCGTCGGCACTCAGTACCAGCAATAACCCTTGCGCATTCAGATACGCCAGTTTTTCATCATCAAGATTATATGAATTCGTGGTCAGCGTAAAGTGAATGTTTTTCTGTGCAGCTTGCGCTGCCTGACGACCATAAGCAACTGTCTTTTTGACTGTCTCGAAATTCAGCAGCGGCTCGCCGCCAAAGAAGTCCAGCTCCAGATGATCATAGGGGCCGCTTTCTTGCAGGAGAAAATCGATGGCCGCGAAAGCGATTTCAGGAGACATCAGTGAGCGATCGCCGCCAAATGCGCCGGTCTCTCCAAAACAATAGCGACAGCGCAAATTACAGTCATGGGCAATATGCAGACACAAGGCTTTCAAGTTTGCCGGCTTGTTTTGTTTTATCCTCGGCAATTCCGCTTCCTGAACCGAAAAAAGCCCTAACACGCGCAAGTCATTCCAAATGGCCTGCAGGGCTGTGCGATCCACCCCCGGGATTTGATCCGGGCAAGCAGGGCTGGCGGCGCTTTCCGGATTCCCGGATTCCTGATCCGCAATCCAATCCAGCACTTTGATTGTATCATGATCAATTTCAAATAACGAGCCGTGTAGCACATCGTATAGCCAATGGCGGCTTAACGCATGGAACCAATGGAACAGACTGCGCATGCCAGAATCCCTCCGTGCATAAAAAATAAGGCCTTAGGTTTCCCAAGGCCATTTACAACAAACTACCCTCTTATTTCTGGCAAACCTGATTTCCGACTGTGCAGGATGTTTTGCAGGCGGATTGACAGGAATTCTGGCAGCGCCCACATCCGCCGGTCTTGGCAGTGCTCTGCAAATCGCGGACAACAACAGGTTTGATATGTTTGCTAAGAATCAAATTAATCCCTCCGAAAATAAAATAATCAATGGATTTGGTGGACCCGAAGGGATTCGAACCCTCGACCTCTGCGATGCGAACGCAGCGCTCTCCCAGCTGAGCCACGGGCCCACGTACCCGTTTATTATATCACAGAGGTCGAGCGCTGCCAAGAGACATTCATCAACAATGGCATTAATTACCACGGCTTAGGCTCTTCTGCGACTTTCCTTCTCCCGTATTTTTTTCGAAAGTATTCCGCCGACCTGCCCACATTCTTTGGCACTTAATGAGCCCCAGCCTCCTTCGCGTACCTGCTCATAAAATCCCAACTCGCGCGCCACCTTCAGCTTTGCCTTCTCTTGCGGAGTCAGCGGTTTTTTCTTCTTCGCAGGTTTAGCTTTTTTCTCATTGCCAGGGTTTCCTTTACTTTTATCTCCTTTGCCGCTTGCCATAATCAACACCCCTCAGCATTAACTTGCCCAGATGAGCTGAAAATAGAGGCGGCAATATGAAAAAAGGAGACTACTTCTTATGAAGCAGTCTCCAGTTGATGACTGTTATGCTCAATTCAGCGCCTTTGCAGGCCTTTGTAGACTACTGTTTTAATTTTGGATCGAGTGCGTCCCGCAGGCCGTCTCCAATGAAGTTAACCGCCAGTACGGTAATAAGAATCATCATTCCAGGCCAGAATGCCAACCACCAGGCATTGAGCATGTAGTTCTGCGCACCGGAGAGCATTGTTCCCCAGCTGGATGCGGGTGGCTGAATGCCATAACCCAGAAAACTAAGCGACGACTCGATTAAAATAACGTTGGCAACATCCAGTGTTCCCTGAACAATTAGCGGTGCCAATGAATTAGGAATCATATGTTTCATAATGATCCGCGATGGTTTGACACCGATAGCCAAAGCAGCCTCGATAAATTCCATTTTGCGCAGGGAAAGCAAGCTGCCGCGAATCAGCCGGGCAGGAGTCATCCACGAAAGTAAGCCAATTGATAAAATAATCGTACGCATGCCCGGTCCCATCAAAATGGCCAGAATCAATACAAAGAACAGCAACGGTAAGGTAAAAAACACATCGGCCAGTCGCATAATTATATTATCGACCCAGCCCCCGTAATATCCGGCAAGCGAACCAAGGAATGTTCCGACAAACACTGTTACCAACGTAGCCAGAGCAGCCACGGACAGCGAAATGCGCCCTCCGTAAATCAGGCGGCTGAAAACATCCCTGCCTAGCTCATCTGTACCCATGATATGTTCGGCATTCGGGATCGCAAAACGATTATACTCATCAATAAAAGCCGGGTCATGAGGTGCCACCAAAGGCGCAAAGATCGCTGATAAAGCAATAATGATTAAGACCACCAGACCGATCACAGCCAGTTTATGATGAAAAAACCTGCGCACCACATCTTTCCACAAACTGACGGAGGCATTTGCCAATTCTTCCTGCAAATCGGTACGGGGAGTCTCCTGGTTAATAACGGCGTTTACTTCCGACATTTATATCACTCCCCGCTCAATCATAACTGATACGCGGATCCAAAATACCATATATGATATCCGCGACCAAGTTAAATATTACTACCAAGAAAGCGGTAACCGTTAACACACCCATTAATACCGGATAGTCCAACCGGCCCAGAGAATCGAAATAGAGTCGACCCATCCCCGGCCAGGCAAATACTGTCTCGGTAATAACCGCTCCGCTGAATAATCCAGGAATAGCAATCGCAATGATGGTAACCACCGGAATAAGAGCGTTTTTTAGGGCATGCTTTCTGATGACTTTGCCTTCAGAAAGGCCTTTGGCGCGCGCCGTTCTAATATAATCCTGACCAATAACCTCCAGAAGGCTGGATCTCATAAAGCGGCTCCAGGAGGCCAGGCTGGTTAATGAAAGAACAGCCGCTGGCAGTATCAAATGCCTGACCCGATCCCATAACTCAAAATCGATAAACGGGTCTTTCATGCCTGCCGTAGGTAACCACCCTAATTTCAGCCCAAAAAGCAGCTGAAGCATAAGTGCGAACCAGAATACTGGCATTGATAATCCAAAGAAAGAGAAAAATGTGACAATGTAATCGACAATAGAATACCTTTTCAAAGCAGACAGGATACCGATTGGCAATCCAATCAAAAGTGAAATCACAAATGAGGAAAACATCAGCGTAAATGTTGCTGCCATTCGCTCTTTAATTAACTCAAGCACCGGGCGGCTGCTGGAAAATGATGTACCCCAATCGCCGGTTACCAAACGTTTCAGCCAGTTAAAATATTGAATTGGAACCGGCTTATCAAGTCCCAGGTTCCTGGAAATGCGAGCCAAATCTTCCCCGGTCACTTTGGGGTTTTGTTTATACAGGGCTAATGGACCGCCTGGGGCCAGCTGCATCAGTGCAAACACTACAATGGTAATAATAATCAGGAGGGGAATGGCCTGCAAAATTCGACGAAAAATATATCGGCCCATGCCATTACAACACCTCTCAAGTAAATAAATTCTCTAGTTAGAAAGTGGCATGGAACCCCATCGGGGCTCCATGCCTGTGAATATGATCTTCTAAAGATTTACTTCAGTTCCCACTCGTAGGCATTCCAGAGGTTGCCCGAGCTGGTGCCGTTTGGCTTGATGTTTTTAATATTCTTGTTGAACGCATCGAGATTGACCCAGTAGAATGTCGGGATCATGGGGACTTCTTCCCACATGATTTGCTGGATCTCATCAATCATCGCTTTACGTTTATTAACATCAAGTTCTTTGCGGGAAGTGATGATCAACTCGTCGACTCTCTTGTTGCTCCAGAATACGTTGTTCTGGCCAGCTGGCGGGAACTGTGCCGAATGCCACAGTGTGTAGTTATCCGGATCAGGGCTGGAACCCCAAGCGAAGACAGCCAGATCGTAGTCACCGGTGTCCAGAATGCCGCCCTCATCGTAGGTGGCGAAAAATTTGCCGGCATCGTAGTTTTTGATTACCAAATCGACACCGATCTTCTTCCAATCCTGTTGGAGAATCTGCTCTGTCATTTCGCGCGGAATACGACCGGCAGTAGTGGAAATGACCAAGGTCAGTTTCTTACCATTCTTATAGCGCATACCGTCATTACCGAGCTTCCATCCAGCTTGATCAAGCAGCTGTCCGGCTTTCTTGAGATCAAACTGATACGGCTTCAATTTAGCATTCTTCCAGAATGGTGAACCTTGATCGCTGACAGCAACCGGCCACAAGCCTTCGTAAACAGTTTCTTGCAGTTTCTTGAGGTCAGTGGCATAGCGCAGAGCCTGACGGACACGAACATCGGTCAGGAGCGGGCTCTTGCAGTTGATATTAATGTGCTCCCAATAAGTGCTGGCAGTCTCAGTAACATTGACGTGCGTCAATGCTTTGACTTGCTTATACTGGTTGGTCGGGAAAGTTTGATAAACATCGATTTCCTTGGTAGCTAGCTGAGTAAAGGCGGTGTTCTCGTCCGGAATAGGTTTGTAGACGATCTGGTCGAGTTTCGGATAACCTTTACGCCAGTAGTTGGGGTTCTTCTTGAAAATCAGGTATGAACCATGTTCCCATTTGTCCAGGACATAGGGGCCAAGGCCTACCGGATTCATGTTAAAAGAATCCTCATTAAGGTTCTTCGATTTTGAAAGAATGTGCTTCGGCACGATTGTCGGGCCGGTCCACACATAGAGCATCGGTACATGAATCTGTTTCAGTTTCATAACGACAGTGTATTTGTCTGGGGTTTCGATCGCTGTGATTTCTTCGAAGCCAGTGCGAGAAACGACATTAAGGTTATCATTCATAATATATTCCCAGGTGAACTTGATGTCTTCGGATGTAAACGGGGCTCCGTCCGACCATTTGACATCTTTGCGCAATTTCCAGGTGTAAGTCAGACCGTCTTTGGAAATACCACCATTTTGCAGAGAAGGAACTTCAAGAGCCAATGACGGGATCAATTCCCATTTTTCATCCAGCTCAAGCATCCCACCCCAAGTTAATTGGGAAACGTCGAAAGTGGCCTGCATAGAATCGAGATAGGGATTAATCATATTGGGCTCTTGTTGGTTCATTACAATTACTCTTCCTCCGGCAGCAGAGACGCTGAAGGAGGCTGCCATTACCACCACAAGAGCTGCGACAAAAACTAAGGTAACCAGTCTACGCATTTGATACTATCCTCCCAATTCTTAATAAGCATTTTCTCGATCAACGGGTTGAGTTTTGCTGTCTCACCCCCCCCCCACCCGACCCTTTTTTCGGACCTTTTTGCCCGAATGCTGTTTTAAACAGTCAATCTGGTGGTAAATGCCTGGCCTTTTTCTGGATGCTTTATTTCACTAGATGACAGGCGACAAAGTGCCCCGGATTAACCTCTTTCCATTCTGGTACCGCCTCTGAGCACTCCGGACGGGCATAACGGCAACGGGTATGGAAATGACATCCTGGCGGCGGGTTAATCGGACTCGGAACATCCCCCTCTAGCAGGATCCGGTCGCGCTTGACTTCGGGATTCGGGATGGGAATCGCCGATAACAACGCCTTCGTATACGGATGCAACGGATTGTCATACAATTCGCCTTTGGTTGTTAGCTCGACGATCTGGCCCAGATACATAACTGCCACACGATCGCTAATATGTTTGACAACCGCCAAGTCATGGGCGATGAACAGGTAGGTCAAGCCAAATTCCTTCTGCAAGTCCTGCAGCAAGTTAATGACCTGCGCCTGAATGGAAACGTCCAGTGCTGAAACGGGCTCGTCGCAGATGATGATTTTCGGGTTAACTGCCAAAGCGCGGGCCACGCCGATACGCTGCCGCTGACCGCCGGAAAACTCATGCGGATAACGACGGGCGTGTTGACCAGAAAGACCAACGACGTTCAACAGTTCTTTCACGCGCTGCTCCAGCGCTTTACCAGTGGCCAAATTGTGAATGAGGAGCGGCTCACCGATAATATCACCGACTGTCATACGAGGATTCAATGAGGCATACGGATCCTGGAAAATAATCTGCATATCACGGCGCAGTTCCCGCATCTCATGGTAACTTAAACCCAAAATTTCGCGGCCTTCAAACCAGACTTCACCGGAGGTCGCTTCCAGCAAACGTAAAATCGTACGTCCCAAAGTTGATTTGCCGCAACCGGACTCGCCGACCAGACCCAAGGTCTCACCGCGGTGAATCTCGAAAGAGACATCATCGACCGCTTTATTTAGGCCTACCACTTTTTGAAAAATAATTCCGCGTGTAATCGGAAAATGTTTCGTCAGGTTTTTTACTTCAAGAAGAACCTCTGCCACTGTGTGCACCCCTCTCTGTATTTCAGCGTTCCGGCTTTACTTCTCTCTCAGCCAGCAGCGAACGGAATGATCTGGACCGATTTTCCTGATCTCCGGCTCCTGCTCGCGGCAAATATCCATCACATATTCGCAGCGCGGATTAAAACGGCACCCCGGGGGAAGATTCATCGGGTTCGGCACAATGCCGGGGATCACCTTCAGGCGTTCGGTCTTCTTATCAATCGCCGGAATGGAGCCAAGCAAACCGAGCGTGTACGGATGCAGCGGTCTCGCGAATAACTCGCCAACCGGAGCCTCCTCCACAATTTTACCGGCGTACATGACGACTACCCTTTCGACTACTTCGGCAATTACACCCAGATCGTGAGTAATCAAGGCAATGGCCATGCCGATATCGTTTTGAAGCTTCTTCATTAAGTCAAGGATCTGGGCCTGAATCGTCACGTCCAAAGCTGTGGTCGGCTCGTCGGCGATGAGCAGTTTGGGGTTACAGGACAAAGCCATGGCAATCATGACACGCTGACGCATACCTCCGCTCAGTTGGTGCGGATATTCATCCACACGTTTGTCAGGGGCAGGAATGCCCACTAACTCAAGCATTTCAATCGCTTTTGCCTTGGCATCATGTTTATTAAGCTTTTGATGCAACATAATGGCTTCCATAATCTGATTACCGATTGTGAAAACCGGGTTAAGCGAAGTCATTGGTTCCTGGAAGATCATTGAAATGTCATTGCCGCGAATGGCGCGCATTTCTGCTTCCGTAGCCCGAACCAAATCTTTGCCCTCAAAGAGAATTTGGCCGTCCACAATTTTCCCTGGCGGCTTGGGGATGAGACCCATGATCGAAAGCACGGACTGGCTTTTGCCGCATCCTGATTCACCGACAATACCGAGGATTTTGCCACGGTTTATATCGAAATCAACACCGTCTACGGCTTTTACGACACCATCCGGAGTAAAATAATGCGTTTTCAGATTGCGGACTGATAGTAATTGTTGCTGTTGCTCGCTCACTGAACCATGCCTCCTTCTATATGACGTAAGAATTTTACCGCTTATCAAGCCACATTTGCGCGTAGAACAGCGGTATAACCGGATGAATGGAGTTACCTTTGACCCAGCTTTGAAATGCTCGAACCGCTGCCGGATGAAAGGTCGGGATCATCGGAACTTCTTTCGCGATTTGATCTTCGATATTCTGATAAAGTGTCAGCCGCTTCAGGGGATCCCGTTCCTCACGAGCCTGATCGATCAATTTGTCAACCTGCGCATTCTTATAGCCAGTGAGATTCGTAGCACCGATTTGGCTGGAATGGAACAAATTGAACATGAAGTTGTGCGGATCCGGATAGTCGGCGGTCCAGCCATAACTAAACATATTGGTTTGGCCTGATGCGACATATTGATCATATTTGTCCGGATCAATCTGCTCGATTTGGACCTTAAAACCTAGTGTTTCTAAATCCGCCTTGACCAGTTCCAGCAATTGCTTCTGCAATCCGGACATGGATCCCGCGCTGATCTTAATGGGCGGCATGCCGCGCCCACCGGGATAACCGGCTTTGCTAATCAAATTGGCCGCTTCTTTTAAATTCCTGACGGGACGTTGGCGCTGCGGGTTATGGCCTCCGATTCCGGGAGGCAAAACGCCATTGGCAACCTCCCCGGCCCCTCCGTGCAATCCGAGATAGGCAGCAGCGTTGACAGTTAGCAATACTGCCCGGCGCACCTCCGGACGATCAAAGGGCGGCTTTTGCATGTTGAAGCCGAAATAGAAGGTTGTCAGTTCGGGCCAGGTCTGCATCGTCTTATTCCAGGAACCGCGTTTACTGAGCAGGTCAAGATACTGCGGATCCAAGTTAATTAAGTCGGTTTCATACGTAGTAAACGCATCATAGATCGCCTTCGCTGTATTGTACCTGGTCCACGTAATTGATGCCAGGTACGGCAGCCCTGACTGCCAGTATTGATCATTCTTCAAGAGACGAATACGCTGCGGCCCAAATTCACCTAGTTTAAACGGCCCAGTTCCGCGTGGTATTCGGCCAAATCCGGCTGGGTCCTTAGTAACCAAATCTTTAGGAACAATGGATAATGCCGGTTCTGCCAAAATGGTAAAGAAAAACATCGATGGTTGGCTTAAGTTAATCTGGATCGTATACGGATCGACCACCCGGACGCCGCTAAGCCCATTAGCAGCATTACCGCCAGCCAATACCTCCGCACCTTCCACCGCCGAAAGCAGTGATACGGCCGTAGAGCCAGTGGCGGGATTGGCAGCACGATCAAAGGAAAACTTGACATCCTCGGCCGTCAGCTCACGTCCGTGATGAAAAAGTACCCCTTTACGCAGTGTGATCCGAAATACCTTGCCGTCCTTGGAAACCTGAATCCCGCGGGCGAGCCCATAATCGAGGGCACCTGTAGTTTGATCATAAATCATTAGAGTATCGAATAGCGCCGGGATAATGGCCCTTTCTCCGGCAGTGGTGAATAACGCCGGATCAAGGGAATTAACATCTCCGTCTAGTGGGAGTTGCAGTGTACCCCCCGCAACGGGTTTGACGGGCGGCTCCGCATTCGCCGAATAAACAGTGAATCCCGACAAAACGATGGATAAACATAGCAAGACCACTATTCCTAATCGTTTCATCGGATACCCTCACCTCCTCCTCGGTTTAGTTCGATTTACTGATTTTGATGGTTATTCGTTGGCTTTTTTATTCACGACTGCATAACTGGTTCCATAACTAGCGGCAATTTCAAGGATTGGGGTGGGCACTTTATGCATTTGCCGCTCCAATTCTTGATTTCACCTGGCTCCGGAACTCCTCATCGCAAACACAATTATACAATGCGGAATATGGAATAATTCTGCGGGATAAATCTAATTCCTTCCTCCAGGTGGAAATTTGTGATGCAAACTTGTTCTTAAGGCGCAAAAATCCTCATAGTATTGACTGCAGAACAAAAGGGTGATATTATGCATTCATCGAGCGAGTACTCACTCATCCCATGACTGATATCAACCCCTATCCTTACCCCTCCCCCCCCTATAGCCTGACTGTTGCTCACTAAATACGAAGGGATGTGCGAATATGGTCGATGAAAATGTTAAAGCGTGCATCAACCTGCATGCAGTCCTGAGAAACATGGAAGACCTGTGTGAGCTGGACAAAGAAGCTCACGATATTATCCAGGGTAAAAATGTGGCCATCCGGTTTTCGGTCAAAAACATCCCTGCGGCAATCATGACTTTCAACAGCGGCAAATGTATCATGGAAAAGACTGAATCCCGGAACTGCCACATGAATCTGCTTTTCAAGAGTCCCGAGCACTTCAACCTGATGATCGAAGGCAAGAGAAACCCAATTCCAACAAAAGGTTTTAGGCGCATAGGATTTCTTAAAAGAGATTTCGCCCGTTTGGCGGATCGCCTGAGCTATTATCTAAAACCCACGCATGAGTTACTGCGAAACAAAGACTCCGCTCGCATCAACACAATCCTCACCGCCTACACCGCCTTTTTCGCCATACCGGAAATAGCCAACAACGATCCCTTGGGGAAATTGAACGCCTCACGTATCGCAGACGGTACTATTAACATTGAAATTGATCAGGGACCCGCCATCCACATTACTGCCAGGAGCGGCCGCTTGGAGGCAGCGAAGGGCAAAGCTTCCAATGCACGAGCCTTTATGGTCTTCGATTCGATTGATACGGCCAGTGGCATCTTAAATGGCACGCTGGACAGCTACAGCTGCATTGGAACCGGTCAATTAGCTATCCGGGGTTTGGTGCCGATGATCGATAACCTGAACAAGATTCTGGCCCAGGTTGCCGGATATTTAAGGTAAAGGGGGAGCACGATGAAAACTTATACCTACCCTCAAAGCCAAGAGTTGTTCAAACGTGCGGGAAAAGTCATTCCTTCCGGGATTTATGGGCATTTAGGCCCCAGTCAGGGCTGCTATATCCCCACACAAGCCTTTCCATTCTTCCTGGAGAGAGCGCAAGGGGCTTATATGTGGGATGTGGACGGGAATCGCTTCATTGATTATATGTGTGCCTATGGCCCTAATGTCCTCGGTTACAACGACCCGGACGTTGATCAGGCAGTGCGGGAACAAATGCAAATCGGCAACTGTACAACCCTGCCAACCGCCAAAATGATCGAACTGGCGGAACTGCTGGTCGATACTGTAGACTCCGCTGATTGGGCGTTTTTCGCAAAAAACGGTGGCGATGTAACGAGTTTTGCCTTAATGATCGCCAGAGCCGCTACCGACAGACCGAAGGCAATCCTGTTTAAAGGCGGCTACCATGGAGTTGCACCCTGGGCGCAAAAGCTCGGTTATCCGGGAATCACTGAAGCGGACACCGAAAACAACATTTATGTACGCTGGAACCACTTTGAAGACCTTGAGCAAGCAGTACAACAGTATCCCGGTCAAATTGCCTGTGTTATGGCAACACCATATCACCACCCGATTTTTGAAGACAATCAGCTGCCTGAATATGGCTTCTGGCAAAAGGTCCGTAAATTATGCACCGATCACGGTATTGTCCTGGCGATCGATGATGTGCGCTGTGGTTTCCGTCTGGACACCAGAGGCTCTGATCACTATTACGGCTTCAAAGCTGATCTGATCTGTTTCTGCAAAGCCATCGCCAACGGCTGGAATGTATCTGCGTTATGCGGAATCGACGGCTTGAAGGAAGTGGCCAGTTCCGTAATGTACACCGGTAGTTACTGGCTCTCAGCTGTGCCTTTCGCCGCTGCCATAGCCACTATCACAAAACTGAAGCAGATCGACGGACCACAAACGATGCTGGAAAAAGGCAAAAAACTGACCGACGGTTTACGTGAGGTTGGCAGTAAATATGGATTCGATTTAAAGATCAGCGGTGAAAGCTCTTTATGGTTTATGCGCATCACCAATGACGATAATTTGGTTTTGCATCAGGAATGGGTTGCCGAATGTGTGCGACGCGGTGTTTTCTTCACCAATCATCATAATCAATTTATCAATTGTGCCATGACCGATGCAGACATCAGTTTCACACTGGAAGTCGCGGAGGAAGCATTCAAAGTAGTTAAAGAGCGTCATCCTGAAATCGGCGGTTAAAAGGAGGGGGCTAATGTTATGGGATTAAGTAAAGAAGAGTTGGCACGCCTGGAAACCAAAGCTCATGACCTACGGCATTCCATCGTCAATACTGTTCTTTTCGCAGGCAGCGGCCATATCGGCGGGGCTTTAAGTGCTCTGGATATCATGGTAATGCTCTATTATCACTTCATGAACCATAAGCCAGGTGACCCGCATTGGGAAGATCGTGATCGCTTTGTGCTCAGCAAAGGTCATGCGGGCATCGGATTTGCCAGTATCCTGGCAGATTTGGGTTACATAGAAAAAGAGCAACTGAAGACCTTTAACCTTACCGGATCAAAACTGGGCATCCACCTTGACTCTAATAGAATCCCCGGCGTTGATGCCTCCACCGGTTCGCTTGGTCACGGATTGTCCATTGCACTGGGCATGGCGCTGGCCGCCCGCCAACTTAAGAAAAACTACCGCACATTCTGCATTTTGGGCGATGGCGAGTGCGATGAAGGATCGGTCTGGGAAGCGGCCATGGCGATCTCACATTTTAGAGCAACAAATTTAGTTACTTTCATTGATCGCAATCAGTACATGATCGACGGTAACACCGAAGAAGTCATGAAACTGGAACCCTTTGCCGAAAAATGGCGTGCCTTCGGATTTGATACCCTGATCATCAACGGCCACAGTTTTAATGAGTTACATACTGCAATTGAGCATGCATTAGTTGCGTCAGAAAAGCCTGTGGCGATCGTGTGCAATACTGTTAAGGGCTGTGGTGTCAACTTTATGGAGGGCAACTACAAGTGGCATTACGGCGCTATAAATGAAGATGTGGCTGAACAGTGCCATCGCAGCCTGGATCAGTACTATGAGAAACGTGTTCAGGAAAAAGGAGCGTGACTGAAGAATGGCTGGCGGAATTTCTTACACCGTTGATGAAACTACCAAACTGTCCACAGCTGAGGTATATGCCAAAGCACTTTCTGATCTGGCCTTACAGGATCCACGCATTGTCGTATTAACTTCGGATCTGGCCAAGTCTACCAAGATTGGCGTTTTCGAAGAACGCTTCCCGGACCGCTTCTATAATGTAGGCATCGCTGAGCAAAACATGTTCGGGATTGCATCCGGCATGGCAAAGTGCGGGCTAATCCCGTTTACTTCCTGTTTCGCGGTTTTCACCGCGTGCCGTGGCCTTGATCAGGTCCATACGGACATTTGCTATCAGAATCTGAATGTGAAAATGATCGCCTCCCACGCCGGCACTTCTTTCGGCCAGGCAGGCACTACCCACCATTCTACGGAAGACATTGCGATTATGAGATCGATGGCCAATTTAACAGTCATCGTTCCCGCCGACGGCCTGGAAACCGCCAATGCCGTTAAGGCTGCGATTGAACTGAATGGCCCTGTTTATATTCGGATTAACCGTGGCTTTGATCAGATTGTTAACGATGGAATGGATTATGGCTTCCAAATCGGCAAAGCCGTTCAATTAATGGATGGTACGGATCTAACCATTATTGCCTGCGGTTCGGGTGTCTTCCAGGCGGTACAGGCAGCGCGCGAATTGGCTTTCAGCGACGGAATCAAAGCCCGGGTACTGAATCTGCACACCATTAAGCCGATTGATCGCGAGGCTATTATGAAAGCGGTGCAGGAAACCAGGCGCATCATTACTGTTGAGGACCATACCATCATTGGCGGTCTGGGAGGTGCCGTAGCGGAGATCATTGCAGAAGGTGGAAAAGCATGTGCCTTCAGACGCCTGGGACTTCAGGACGCTTTCTCCCCCATCGGATTGCATGAAGACTTGATGTCCTATCATAAAATTGATGCCAACGGTATCATTGAAACGACACGCGCGCTGATGAAACTCGACTTTGAAGAAGATGATAATTGGGAAGATGAGGTGTGATTACGGCATGGCACCTACTGATGAGATTTATTCCGCGAAGATATTTTTCAATGCCGTTTTGCCGCTCTTCAAAGAAATTGCATTAAGCACGGGCCTTAAGCGCTCATTCGCCGGCAAAAACGGTGTGATTCAGGTTAGCGCTATTGCTGACGACGGCAAATGGGGTACACATTTCTTGCTGAGTAACGGTGCAATGACTGTCCAGCTGGGAACGCATCCTTCGCCGACAGTTGATCTTGAGTTCAAAACTCTCAGATCTTTTAATGACTTCTTCAAAGGAACCAGTAAGATATTGCCGAAAATAAAAGGGATTAGCCATTTAGGGCTTTTGGTCCCCACATTCAGGACCTTGCTGAAAATGGCTGCTTTGCTGGGCGCCAAAGGCGCACCTGCGAACCCTCAGGAAAGAATATTACTCGTCCGACTATATTTCTACTTATTATCTTCCGGCATCAGTCAACTCAATAAATGCGGGCATCCCGAGGTGTCTTCATGGGCAAAAACGAGTCCGGATCGCGTCTATGCCTGGTCTGTTGATAATTACCCGGAGCTGGCAGCCTTCATTCGCGTTAAGGCCGGCAAAACGAAGTCCAGCCGCGGACTGTATCAACGTTCAAAGCCGTTTTTCACGATGCGTTTTGATACTCCCGAGAGCGCTTTGGGAATTCTCCTGCAAAAAGATGATATGCTCGCGTCGACCACCGCAAAGAAGCTGATCATGGAAGGTGCGCCGGAGTTTGGTGCCCAAATCGGTAACTATATGATGTTGGTGGGATCCTACGCTAAATAACGGCACAAAGATGAATTACGGCAGCTAATAGCGGCACAAAATGGAGCGATTGTATGAAGAAAAAAGGTAGCGCTGTTTTTCACAAAAACACATTTGATAAGATTTCGCCAGAAAAGAAGGATAAGATTTTTACTGTGGCAATCGCAGAATTTGCGGCCATGGGCTATAATGCTACCAATATCAATATGATTGCTCAAAAAGCTGACATCAGTATCGGTTCACTCTACAGTTACTTCAGTTCTAAAGAAGACCTGTTTTTGGCTATGGCTGAAAAAGGTTACGAGTTATTAGGAAAGGCTTTGGCTGAACTGCATCCTGAAGAAGGGACTGTCTTTGACGTCATTGAGCGCTTACTGCATATCACTGTTAATTACGCCGAACAGCATACCGACTTCTGTCTTATCTATATCGACCTGAGTACTGAAACTTTGTCCGGTTTGAGTGAACGCTTGTCTGACAACGTTGAAACAGACTATGTGAACGCCTATAAGGAGTTGCTGGCGGCCGCCAAAGAAAAAGGCGAAGTACGTTCTGATTTGGATGTTCCTATGGCTGCATTTTTCCTGGATAATCTGGTGGTCATGCTGCAGCTTTCAGTAGCCTCCAGCTATTATCGGTCAAGAATCAAGTTATATTTGGGGGAAGATGGTGCCCAGGATCGCGAAATGCTGATTGGCGGCTTGCTGGCTTTGATAAAGAGGGCTTTTTCCTGAAATTGTTTCACCGATAGTGTTTCGCGAGTGCAGCGCGGCCACCTTTTGAGGCAAATGTTGCTTTTTGAGAACAGTGTTCTGCGGGAGGGATCTTTGATGTCTAAATATGGTGGCTATATGGGCAAAGTTGTGGACATTGATTTATGCGCCCGCACCTATCGCCTGTACCCTTGGTCTGAGGAAGATCAGCGCCGCTACCTGGGCGGCAAGATCATGGCGGCCCGTATCATTGCTGATAATGTGGCCCCGGCTGTCGGGGCTTTTGATGATGCCAACATTCTGGTGGTATCAACCGGTCCGTTGAATGGCTGTAACACGCCAACGTCTGCGCGGTTCAATGTCTCGACAATATCGCCGCTGACGAATTTGCTAACCTCCTCCAACTGCGGCGGCAACTTCGGGATCTACCTGAAGAAAGCCGGTTATGATGCGCTCATTTTGCGCAATAAGGCGACGACGCCAATCTGGATGGAGATCAGCGAGGATCAGGTGCTGTTCCATGACGCGGCGCACCTGTGGGGTAAAACGACGTCGGAGACGCAGGCTTTGCTGCCAGGCAATGACGGCTATCTGGCGATCGGTCCGGCTGGCGAGCACCGGGTCAAATATGCCAATTTGACCAGCGGAGAGCGTGTGGCAGGCCGCGGCGGTACTGGTGCGGTGCTGGGCGACAAGAATGTGAAAGCGATAGTAGCGCGCGGCAACCGGAAGCCGGACATCGCTAATCCTGAAAAGACAAAACAGCTGACGAAAAATTGGGTTGCGGCGCTCAGAAAGCATCCTTTTTGCGGTGAGCGGCTGCCCAAATATGGCACTGCCGGTTTGGTGCGCTCCATGCAAAAGGGCCATACCTTAGCCACTAAGAATTTTGCGGCCGGCCAATATGATAATTATGAGGCGATCAGTGGCGAGACGCTGTCTGCCAAATATCTAATCAAAAATAAAGGCTGTATGACTTGTCCGATCCAATGTGGTCGCCAGGTCGGGCGCAGTGGCAAAGCGATCAAAGGGCCTGAGCTAGAGACGATCGGTCTGTGGGGACCGAACCTGCTCAATAGCGATTTGCAGGCGATTATTGAGTGGAATTACCAAATGGATGAGTTGGGCATGGACACAATCAGTGCTGCCGGTTGCGTGGCCTTTGCGATGGAGCTGAACGAGAAAGGGCTTTGGCAGAACGGGCTGGAGTTTGGCGTCACGGATCAGATTCCGCAAGTGCTGCATGATATTGCCTACCGGCGCGGCATCGGTGATGAGCTGGCGGAGGGTACCCGTTACCTGTCGCAGAAGTATGGCGGGTCGGAATTCGCGATGCAGGTTAAGGGGATGGAGTTGTCAGCCTACGAGCCCCGAGGGGCGGTCGGCCAAGGTCTCGGTTATGCGGTCTCCAACCGAGGCGGCGACCATCTGAATGCCGGCTATACGATGATTTATGAAGGCCTGGCCATGAATGTCAAACCGCGCAAAGTTCAGGCAAAGGCCGAATTGACAGTGCTTAATCAAAATATTATGGAAGCAGCTTCGGCGGCTGGCAGCTGCCTTTTTACGCTGTATGCCTTTGTACCGGGATTCTTAATCAAAAAGCCGCACTCCGTTATCAGCCGCGTCGTTAACGCAGTGATGGCCTCCTCATTGGTGGCCGCGACCCTGCGCTTGGTCATGAAAGCCAATGACAAAGTGCTGCCCATTCATATGCCCGGGCTACCACATTCGCAGCTGATCTCGGCGGTCACAGGCATGCGCGTTAAGTTTATGACGCTGTGCCAGATCGGGGAGCGCGGTTACAATCTGGAGCGCTTATATAATGTGAAGCGCGGCTTGACCGCAGCAGACGACCGACTCCCGGGGCGCCTGGTCAACGAGTTGGAAGATCCGCAACTGCCTGACAGCAAAGTGCCGCTAGCCATCCTGAAGCGGAAATACTACCGGATTCGGGGTTGGGATCAGAGCGGCGTGCCACTGGCAAAGACGCTGCGGAGGCTAGGGCTAGTATTGCGGGACTTCCTTATATAAATGAAGTTCTTCTATATTAGAAAACCGAAAATATTGGGCACTGTTTCTGCGCCAAAGGTCTTACAGGCCATTCGGTACATTGCCTTGGCATGGATCCTGTCGTGCCAGACGAAGCGGCGGCAGACTTTGCGCAGCGTCCATTCTTCCCCGTAGCTGCCATTAAACAATCTGTTAGCCAGATAATTTGGTACGCCTGTTTGTGTGATTTCCAGTTGTTCAAAGGATTGCAGGCGGCGTGTTACAATGATGCCAGCCTCATAATTGGCGCTATCGGCGGGGCTATTGGTGGCACGATCGGCACGAATTCCGATCTCACCAAAATAGTAGCTGTTAACTCCGCTGGTATGATCATACATTTGCTGCGCGGTGATCGGAACCTGACCATAAAAAGTCTCTCGCACCGATAATGCAGTGCGATTTTTGTCAGGAATTGCGTCAAACAGGCGTTGAAAATCCCGGGCAGATTTGATAGCCAGTTCTTTTAGCTTTAGATACTCCTTTATTAAGAGCGGTCGCTTCTCTGATTCAAAGAGTACATCCGAATCAGCATCAGCGATCCTTAACTCGGAAGCCTTCTCTTGGATGATGATGGCCTCAATTGTTTCATCGACGGGAAAGGACAGGCCATCACGCCATTGCAGATAGGACCTGATTTCGCGATCCATTTTTGCCAAGGCCTCTTCTTTGGAAGATCCCCGCGTGAAGGCACCGATGCAGTCCTGCGCATAAACCAGAGAATCGTTCCCATTGTGTTCCCAGATACAGTACACTTTTATTGCAAACACCTCGCTGCGGCGGTTGGAGCTGGAGTGAAATGCGAAACGTTCAGGAATTGAATTCCCTTAAACCTTCATCCCAATCCTGAAAGAAAACACGATAGCGATACCCCTGATCATGATATCGCTGTAAAATATTCTCCGAAAAATCAGAAGTCATATCGGAATCAGCTTCATAAATCAGGCATCCGCTTGAGATCGCCTTAAACTGCATGAATAACGGCGTTTTTGGGTTGGCTGTTCCATCACTATATGAGCCAAAAAAGATAAACCGCCGCAATATTCGGGCCGTTTTGCCAAAACTCCTGCAATAACATTAATCTTCCATGAATATAACTCGCGTTACTCGCGCCTACCTGTCCTTCGCGACGAAGGCTATCGGCGCTCACCTGCTGAATTCCTGACAATTCCCAATAGGCGTTAGTTCTATTTTTCACAACAATATTGGTTCCTAAAATGAGGGATGCTCGGGTCAAAGTACAAATGACAAAAGTAATTAGTAAAAACCTATTGACAAAGGGTAATATGTTGCATATTATATGAGTAACATGTTACCTTTTAGGGAGATGTAAATGAACGAGCTGGAACAAAAGGCGTACATTTTCGCAAAGGTATTTACCTTATCGAACTGGCTGCAAGTACTTGGGGATAAATTTGATAAGAATATTACAACTAAACAATGGCTTTTTTTCCTTGGGGTCTCAACTTTCGCACAGCCACCAACTCTAAGCGAAGTGGCAAATCTGATCGGATACTCGCGCCAGAATGCGAAACGCATTGCAGCCGTCTTACATGAAGCTGGGTTTGTGATCCTATCCAAGGACCAAAATGACGCCAGGGCGCTGCGGATTGAGCTCACCCCAAAATCTATCGAGTATTTCAAGAAGCGGGACAAACGGGAAATTGAGTTTCTTGAGAAGCTATTTGCCGGATTTGACGCTGAACTAGTAAATAGCGTTTGCCAGGGACTTATTAAGCTGGAACAAAATATCAAGACGATGAATCTGGCGCAGTAAGCGGACTGCTAAAATGAGGCTGCGATTGCACCGCTAATTTTCTGAATGCGGAGGCGTTTCTGATGATAAAAACTAATCCTGGTCTATTTTTGTCAATTGTAGTTTTGAGTGCTTTGACCCTTTTCCTTGGGTTGTGCTAATAATCAAATATTTTCCGGAAGTAAAACCGGCAATGATAATCAGTTTTTGGCAGATTTTGATCTCTTGAATACCACAATTAGTGGCGATATGCCTATATTGGCCGGTGATTCTGTTGCAGTTACCATTGATATTAAAAAAGGCGATGTGGATATTAAAGTGGCCAATGAAAATGGCACAATTGCATATCAAGTCGATAATGTGCAAACTCGCAATTTGATGCTTACCATTAAAACGGCCGGTACTTATACCTTTAACATTACGGGTTATAAAGCAAAAGGGAGCGTTCATTTTAAAAAGGTGTATGAATAAAATGAAATCTGAAAAGCCAGGAACCTATATTAATTGGGTTGCTATCATGAAAAGGGAGAATTCGTATGTATGTAAACCTCTATGAGCATGAAGAAACTGCAAAAAACAAATATGACGGCATACGTCAATACTGCATCGCAGAGAAGGTACCCGAAGATTATTTAAGGGGTTCTATCGGGAGAAAAAGCAGGTTAGCTCCAATGAAACGGAAGACTAAAATCATGCTTGTTATCGTAGGATTAATTATTACTGCTATGCTGTCCATGTATCTGTCCATGTACACTCAGATGGAACGCGATTTGGAAAGCCTGGAGTTTTATAAAACCGATTTGAATGCATTGAAAGACGGCATTTATCACGGGGAAGCGGAAACCGCTCTCGTAAAAGTAGTATTAGAGGTTGAGGCAACTAATCATAAGATTACCGGAATTGATATTCTGAAGCATGACAATGGAATGGGAAAAAAGGCTGAACGAATAACCGAAGATATGATTAGAATGAACACCTATGACGTAGATGCTGTGTCCGGAGCAACTTCTTCCAGCCAAGTCATTAAGAGTGCGGTCAGTAATGCGCTCGCGCATGGAAAAAGAGAACAATAGCGCAGCGTACAAATGGAGGGCGAAAAACAATGGAACAAGCGAAAAAACGCGTGCGATTTGACCTGATTATCATTGCCGTGTCTGCGCTGTCATTCATTGCGACGATTCTAATCTATCCAAGCCTGCCAGCCAGGATTGCTTACCACTGGAGCGTCGGAGGCAACGTTAAGACGATCGGAAAGTGGGTTGCATTTATTACCGCGCTGATCCCCGTATTCATTTACTATGTGGCCAAGCTGCGCCTGAAGAAGAACCAAACCGAGGCTTCAAGTTTCTCGATCGCGATGATTTTTGTGGTACTTAATTGGGTTCTCATCCTTATCGCAAAGGGATAAGCGATGTTTAGGCGGTGTTTAAGCGGTTTTTAAGCGGTTAACGGCCAAATACGTGGCAAGTCCCTCTTCATAGGAGACGGGTGAGCAGATGCTCACCCGTCTCTGCTTAATACAAGCTTTTGCGGCGGTCTTCTTTATTGATCAAGACGTCCGCGTCCGGATCTAGGAGAGCACCATTTCTTGAAGATACTTATACCTAAAAACCCCAGCTTCTTTCAGACCGACTTTTTTGTGTTTATGAATACCGATTGCTGATTCACTATCCCCCAAATAATAAAGGAATTCTTTCCCCGTGTTCAGAGCCATCTCGTGGCATAATCTTAAACCCATCTTTGTCAAGGAACTACTGACTGAGTAAAGCATCCTATCTGCCTTTTTTCCCATCGAGTAAGAATTTAAATAGATCGCATAATACGAAAGATATTCTCTGGCCCAGTCCAGTAAAGGTTCATAGTTTTCCGCATTTTTGAGTAAAGGCAGGCGATACAAAGGTACCATTGCTTCACATTTTCCACAAAACACGGGAGCAGACTCATATAAAATGGGATGATGTAGAACATAGAACTCAGGCGTCCCACAGTTACACGTTGATGCATCAAAAATAGGAGCCACGATTTCGAACTGCGGCTTTGCCCTGCTTTTCTCTAGTAATGCGTTATATGCTTCCCAACAGGCATCTTTATAGAAAGCTCCATCTAAAGATTCTGGCTCAGCAATTCTGCAATATAGTGTGTAGGCACCTTCAGAGCACCCAACGTCCAAGTATTTATTTAGTATTTGTCCATTCTTATAAAGTGCTGCAAAAAAAGAATAGAGAATATGCTCCCAATCGTTTTCTTCAATATTATTCTGGGGGTAAAATGAGTATTTGGCGATCTCCAATTGAATGCTTCTCTCCTCTCACAGATAGCACTATAAAAAAGGCGCAGCGGCATTTCCCTAAACTTCCATTTCTCTATTCCATCGCATTTCCCTTCAAGAAAAAACCCTGTCACTATAAAATGACAGGGCTGGCGTGATCTGAAACAAAACTCTCCGGGTGCCGCGTGACTGTCTTATTCTCGATCAACCAAAGAAATCTTGATGCCGCCGACGGCCAGGGCGAAAAGGTCATATAATCCTGCTACAACAACTGCGCCCACTCCGGAAAGCAATCCGTAAATGATTGACAGGATGATACACCCGACAGCACCACCCCCCAGCGAGACCACTTCGTCCATGGTGCCCAAATCGCGGCCGATATCCCAGAGGGCGTATCCCGCCAACAGCAGGACCACATTGGCAATCAACCCGATCACCAAGCCCATTACCAAGAAAAGACGAAACACCGATCCGAGTCCGATGCGCCTTATCTCTACCTTCTTCATAACTGCACCTCCGCTTTGCTTATGGATTCCTCAGAAATATATATGCAAGCAGAGGGCAGAATCTGACTGCAAATTACTTTTTCCCCAAAATAGCCTCTTTGAGAAGGTCAGTGACCAGCACCGGATTAGCGCGTCCTTTCGTTTCCTTCATGATCTGGCCCACAAAGAAACCGAGCGCTTTATCCCTACCATTGCGATAATCCTCAGCTGGACCGGGATTGGCGTCCACCAGGCTATTGATCATGGTTTCCAATGCGCCTTGATCACTGATTTGCATCAATCCACGCGCTTCAACAATGCTCGCCGGCGCGGTCCCAGAGGCAAACATTTCCTCCAAGACAGTCTTGGCGATCTTGGTGGAGATCTGGCCGTTATCAATCATCGCCAGCAATTCCCCAAGTTGTTGCGGGCTAAAGCGCAGTTTATCAAATCCGGTTTCCGCCTGATTGTTCAGCCGGGATACCTCGCCCATCAACCAGTTGCTGATCGCTTTGGGATCTTTATAATACTGCAGTGTTTTGTCAAAGAAATCTGCCATTTCACGGTTGCCACTGATCAGTTCCGCGTCGTAAAGCGGTAGCCCGTACTCCTCAACATAGCGCCGCCGCTTAATGTCCGGCAATTCTGGCAAGGTGGCTTTAATTTCAGCAATCCAAGCTTGTCCGGGCTCAACCGGTGCCAGGTCAGGTTCCGGGAAAAAGCGATAATCATGCGCCTCTTCTTTGCTGCGCATCGAAAACGATTCGCCGCGTCCCTCATCCCAGGTACGGGTTTCCCGCGCCACAGTACCGCCGCTATTCAGTAGTTCGGTCTGGCGCTGGATTTCATACTCCAGAACGTTCACAACCGCGCGGAAAGAGTTCAGGTTTTTGATTTCAGCACGGCGTCCCAGACGGTCGCTGCCTGCTTCTCGCAGCGAGATATTGACATCACAGCGCAGCGAGCCTTCCTCCATCTTACAGTCGGACACCCCGATATAGAGCAGGACGGTCTTCAGCTTTTCCAAGTAAGCTTTGGCTTCTTCGACAGAATGCATTTCCGGCTCGCTGATGATTTCAATGAGCGGTATACCGCAGCGATTGAAGTCTTCCAGCGTGAAAGTAGCTTCCCGGATGGTGGCACCGCCATGGATAGATTTACCGGCTTCTTCTTCCAGTTGAATCTGGGTGATGTGGATCTGTTTTTCGTTGCCATCATCGGTAACGATATTGACTTGGCCTCCAGTCGCCACCGCCTGGCTCAGTTGGGAAATCTGATAACCCTTCGACAGGTCCGGATAAAAGTAGTTTTTGCGTTCAAAGACTATGTGTTCAGCAATTTGACAATCAAAAGCCAGCCCCGCACGTATCGCAAATTCGAGGGCCTGTTTATTCAAGACCGGCAGTGTGCCGGGCATGCCGAGACATCTTGGACATACCAGCGTATTCGGCTCAGCCCCGAACTCCGTAGGGCAGGCGCAAAACAACTTGGTTCTGGTCGCAAGTTCGGCGTGTACTTCCAAACCAATTACCGGTTCCCAGGTCGTCATCTCCGATCACCTCTCCCCTCGAGCTGCGTATACAAATCACCTTGTGGTTGCAGATGCGTATAGGGTTGCTTTAACCCGGGCAGCGCCAATTCTTCCTGTAGTGCATAACCGACTCGGAACAGCAGATCCTCTCGCAAGACATTGGCCATCAGCTGCACACTGACCGGCAGGTATTGCCTACCGCCACCAACCTTCACAAACTTGCATGGCATTGACAGCGCCGGGATACCGGCCAAATTTGCGGTAGCCGTACAGATATCCGACCGGTACATGGCCAGCAGATCCTCCGACAGTTCGCCAATTTTAAAAGCTGGTGCGGTGGTTGTCGGTGTCACCAGGACATCATATCTCTTAAAAGCCGCATCGAAATCGTCCCGGATCAGGCGGCGCACTTTCATGGCCCGCAGATAATAGGCTTCATAATACCCGGAACTAAGCGCGTAAGTACCAATCATAATACGGCGTTTGACCTCCGGCCCAAAGCCTTCATCACGAGTATTGCAGTACATTTCCATGACGTTAGGCGAGTTGCCGGAACGCCACCCGTAGCGCACCCCATCGTAGCGGGCCAGGTTGGAACTGGCTTCGGCCGGGGCAATGACGTAATAAACCGGCAAGGCGTACTCAGTATGTGGCATAGTAGTCTCTTCCACGATCGCGCCCATTGCAGATAATATGTCCAGGCAATGCCGCACTGCGGCGGCAACCTCTGGTTCGACTCCGGTTTGGAAGTATTCCTTGGGTACCCCCACGCGCAAGCCCCTGATGCCGTCAACCCCGGCCCCGACAACTGTACCGGTGCCTGCCCCGACCCCGGTCCCAGCGCCGTTCTCCGTCCCTGACAACAACTCGTGGTAAAGGGGCACTGGCGCATCCAGCGCAGTGGAGTCATTGGCATCATACCCGGAAATGACACTGGACAATAACGCGCAATCAGCAATGTCACGCCCAAAGGTCCCCACTTGATCTAGCGAAGAGGCAAAGGCGGCCACTCCATAACGCGACACACGGCCATAGGTAGGTTTCAGGCCGACCAGGCCGCAAAAGGCAGCTGGTTGGCGCACGGAGCCTCCTGTTTCAGTACCCAGTCCGACCGCCGCTGATCCGCAGCGCACTGCCACGGCGGAGCCGCCGCTGGATCCGCCGGGAACACGGGCCGGATCATACGGATTCCGCGAAGTAAAATAGCCGGAGTTTTCGGTCGACGATCCCATCGCGAATTCGTCCATATTAGTCTTGCCAATAATAATCGCCCCGGCCTCCCTGAGCTTTGCGACAACAGTGGCGTCATAGGGTGGCACAAAACCGGCCAGTATTTTTGAACCGCAGGTAGTCTGCACCCCTTTGGTACAAATATTATCTTTCACGGCTACCGGCACTCCAGCGAGCGGCAGCTTTTCACCGCCTTTGACAAGCCGATCCGCCACCTCGGCAGCCTGTCGCAGGGCGTCTTCTTGCGTCACGGTGATATAAGCATGGTACTCAGGTTCGGTTTCCGCTATTTTCTTCAGAAAGTCCCCGACGATTTCGGTGGGTGACATTTCTCCGCGATTAACAACACGTGCTATTTGCCGAGCGCTCATCTCATTTGGACGCATTACTGTCACCACCCTCTCCGTCGTCTGGGGCTTCTCCATCTTGAATGATGCGCGGCACTTTGAAGAAAGCGCCCTCTTTGTCAGGAGCGTTCCGCATGGCCTCGTCGCGCGACAGCGTCTCGTGCGGGGTGTCATCCCGAAAGACATTGATCATCGGCAGGGCCGTGGTCATTGGCTCAACGCCGTCGACATTCAACTGCGACAGTTTGTCCACATAAGCGAGAATGTCCTCGATCTGCTCTTGAAATTTCGCGCATTCCTCTGGTTTCAGATTTAAGCGGGCCAGTGTTGCCAAATGCCCGATATCGACCTGGCTGCGTCCGTCTGCGCCCATCTTACTCAACACTTCCTTTGTTTTGTAATAATTGTACAAATTCTGCTTCGTTCAGTACTCTGATCCCAAGCTCGTTGGCCTTGTCCAGCTTTGAGCCGGCTTCAGTGCCTGCTACGACATAATCCGTCCTTTTGGAGACGCTGCCGGAAGCCTTGCCGCCGGCTCGCCGGACGGCTTCTTCCGCCTCACTCCTGGAAAAGCCGGTCAGCGTACCAGTGATCACGAGCGTCTTGCCATCCAGCGGCAGTGATCCGCCATCCGATGATCGCCGATCTGTATCCGGTAGCTCCATATTGACGCCAACCGCCGCCAATTGATCGATCAAACGCTGGTTTTGCTCTTGTCCGAAATAACTGTTAATGCTCTCAGCCATGATGGCACCTACTTCCGGAACGGTCTGCAGCTCTTCCGCGGAGGCCTGCTGCAAGCGCTCGAGACTACGGAAGTGTTGCGCCAATACGCGGGCCGCCCCTTTACCAACATGCCGGATCCCAAGAGCGTAAATGACTTTGTCTAACCCAGCCTGTTTGCTCTTCTGAATGGCGGCCACCAGGTTCTGGGCTGACTTAAGTGCAAACCTGTCCAGCTTAAGCAGATCTTCCACCGTAATGTGATACAGATCGGACGGATCCTCGATGAGCTGCGCATCAACCAGCTGGTTGACATTCGCTGGGCCAAGGCCGTCAATGTCCATCGCGTCCCGGGAGGCAAAATGGATTAGTCGCTCCCTGAGGCGCGCCGGGCAAGATTCATTAACGCAGCGGATGACTGCTTCTCCTTCCACCCGGAAAACCGGTTGGTCGCAAACCGGGCAACTCCGGGGCATCGCATATATCCTTTCCATGCCAGTACGCTTTTCGGTCAAGACCTTGACTACTTCCGGAATGACGTCGCCGGCTTTGTGGATCATCACCCAGTCGCCGATGCGGAGGCCTTTTTCTTTGATATAATCCTCGTTATGTAGCGCTACTCGGCTGATGGTTGAGCCAGCCACGACGACCGGCCGCAAAATGGCGAGCGGCGTGACTGCCCCGGTGCGACCGACATTCACTTCAATGTCAAGTACTTGGGTTTCTTCTTGAACCGCCGGGAATTTAAAGGCAATGTTGGCGCGCGGTGCTTTCGCAGTGTAGCCTAGTTCCTCCCGGGCGGCAATGGATTGGAGCTTGACCACCAACCCATCAATGTCATAGGAAAGACGGTGGCGCTGATCAATCCAATAATCGCAAGTGTCGATGACTTCTTCAATATTGGCACAGACGCGGAAATCGCGGTTGACTGGCAGCCCGAGACCAGCCAGAAATTCCAGCCGCTGCGACTGCGTGCCAGGAATCGTAAGCTCGTCGCTTTCGGCAACCAAAATGTCATAGAAAAACGCCTTCAACGGACGACCAGCCGTTATTTTAGGATCGAGTTGCCGGAGCGAACCGGCCGCTGCATTGCGTGGATTGGCAAACAGCGGCTGGCCTGCTTCTTCGCGTTCCCGGTTGAGAGCGGCGAACTCCTCTTTGGGCATATAGACTTCGCCGCGCACAGACAGGAGCCGGACTCGGTTATTGATTCGCAACGGAATCGACCGCACGGTCCGGATATTGGCGGTAATATCTTCGCCAGTCAGCCCGTCGCCGCGGGTAGCAGCTTCCGTCAGCAGCCCGTCGCGATAAGTAAGGGCGACCGTCAGTCCATCTATTTTCAGTTCAACAACATAGGGCGCGGGTGAGGCCGGCCGTACGGGACAACTTGAACCGCGACTGGCATCAGTCGTCCCAAGTCCCAGTCCGCGGCGCACCCGGCCGTCAAAAGCCCGCAATTCCTCAGCGCTAAAAGCATTATCCAGGCTGAGCAGCGGCACCTGGTGCTGCACTGTGCGAAACCCGGTTTTGGGCTGGCCGCTGACACGCTGCGTGGGCGAGGCGGGATCCGCCAAATCCGGATGCTTTTCCTCCAGGGTGCGTAACTCGCGCATCAGTGTATCATACTCGGCGTCGCCTATTTCAGGAGAATCTTCAACATAGTAAAGCTGATTATGCCTTTCGATGGCACGACGCAACTCCAGAATGCGTGCGCGCTCTACGGCGTGCTCTGATGCAGCTTGCGATGCTGCTTTGCTTCGATCTTCCATCTTCACACCCCGGTTCCCCGAATCGTTTTATACGTGAGAGTCTTCCCTAATCAACCATTCCAGTAGCGCTAACTGATGCAATATTTCGGGCATTGTCTGCCGGGTTGCCTCCAGAATCACCGGAATATTCGACAGTTCGGACATCTTTATCCACTGAGCAGCTTCACTATCGGCGTTTAGCGGCCAATGCCCGTCAGTCTTACCATCATTATCGTGCATGTGAATAGCAATCGTATAAGGGGCCAGTAGACGGATGAAGTGGAACGGGTCAAGCCTTTCCTGAACAGCAGCCAGCTTGAGGTGTCCCAAGTCGAGCAGAATCTTCAGCATCGGCGAACCGACTTCCCGGATGAGGCTCTGCAATTCTTCAGCTCGGTCAAGCAATCCCGTATGCCCAAGCTTTCCATAATGCACATTTTCAATGCCAACCGGAATGCCGACTTCTTCAGCCTCCCGAATTACTTCCCGTAAGGCTGTGACACCAGCCTGCCAATCCGGGTCGGTATCACCGGGTGCCAACGGATGAAACGTATAAAAGCCTGCTCCGAGGGCGGAACATAACCTGATATCTTCCTTAATCTGCTTAATCTGAGTCAAGCGCGCCTGATCGTCCCTGGAAAACAACGACGTGCCGCGTGGGGCCATCCGTCCGGTAAAAGTTCCATGGGCCGCCAGCCTTAAGCCCGGGAAAGTCAGCAGTTCGTTGAGACCGACAGTGCTGGCATGCGCTGACCCAAGCTCGATATGGCGTATACCGGAATCAACATACTTTCTGACAACTGTCAGAGCATCCCTGCCACCTTTCAAACAACTGGTGGATACATAGACAGCCATTTTGCAACACCTTTCTTGGTTCAGTGAGATGAAATCTGCTTCGTCACTGACATTATTGTTTTGATCCAGTTTATGTTCAGGAGCTGAAAGCGTCGCCAATTCTTCAGCTCATAGATAAGTTTCCCAATCCGCGAATTGATCTTATTTCTTTTTAGTCAGACAGGAATCCTCTTAATAAAAGCAAAACATGTCTATTTGTCGAACCAAACAAAAAACCCGTTCAAGACGGGTTTGAAATGGCAGAATGGTGCGCCCGGCAGGAATCGAACCTGCGCAACCGGCTCCGGAGGCCGGTGCTCTATCCCCTGAGCTACGGGCGCATTAGCATTAATTATTATACCTCTTTTGTGTAACAAAGTCTAGACCCAACAATTGACACGAGGGGACGGTTCTGCTGTGTCATTTCCCTCGTCTGCGCCGTGAGCGACACAGCAGAACCGTCCCCTCGTGTCCCCTTGTGTTATGAATCGGAGGGATTTTTCGTGGGCAAAAAAGATGCGACGCTTCCGGAAACACAGACTACGCAATCGCTGACTGCGCTAATTGAAGGGCTGCTAGTGGACGAGCATATTCTGCCTGCGCAGCGGGGATTGGCCAGAAATGTCGGCGATTTGTCCGACTTCTTTAACCGCCTGAAGAAGCCACTGCCAACTTCCGGCAAGGAACACCTGTATATGTCCGATCCTGATTTGCGTGCCGCCTATTTAGCCTATTTTTTTCCGGTGAACTGTGTTAAGACTTTCCTGTTGCTGAGGCGCATCGCCAGCGAAGGTTTTTTGCCGCCAATGTCACCAACGACGCCAAAGACATCTACCCCGCCAACAACAACAGCGACTCCATGGAGAATCCTCGACTTTGGCTGTGGGCCAGGATCAGCAGCGCTTGGCACCGCATTCTATCTTGAATCTCATCTTAATCCGCATTCAGCTGTAGCTGAACTATATCTTGTGGATCAGAGTGCGACTGTACTGGAAACAGCAGTCCGCTTGCTGGAGCGGTCGGACCTCCCGCTGCAGATACACGCCGCCAGCCGCATTCCTCAAGAGATGGATTTTGATCTGATTTTGGCCTTTAATGTACTCAATGAAAACACGGTTGAGGAATCCCAACGTATTTTTACATTGCTGAAGAACCGCCTAAGCCCGACCGGGCGGCTGTTAGTAGCCGAACCGGCCTTACGGGAAACGGCGCGCCGATTAATCGAATTACGAGATCAGCTGCTGACCGATCCCGATGTTGCTTTGTTGTGGCCTTGCTGTCATTGCGCTAATTGCCAAGGGATCCTGGCAGAAAATGATTGGTGTCATGGCACCGAAGTCTGGGAGCGCCCTGATTGGATTGCTCAAATAGACCGCGAAATTGGAAGCAAAAAAGAACGGCTCAATTACGCCGCCCTTTTGTACGCCACCAAGGACAGTGCCGGCACCGCCAGCGCCTCAGGCACCAACATCACAAGCGACACGACCTGGCGGGTGGTTAGCGATCCGATCATTGAACGCGGCAAAAGATTACTTTATTTATGCGGAGGTCCTACTGGGGAAAGAATCCGTGCCACCGCTCTGGAGCGACATCTTTCTGAGAAAAACAGGGATTTCTTTGCTGCCCGGCGCTATGATTTGCTGCGCATCGAAGGCACGCTTGAAAAGAAGGGTGACGGATTTCGCCTTAGTCCGGAAACAACAGCCACTTTGAGGCGCAGCTGAATCCGGCCTCACTTCCGGGCGCACTCGCTTACTTCCCCGCGCAGCGTTTCAATAGCATGGGGCAGCACACCGGTAATCACTTCCAGACACTCCCGAACCGCCTTCGGACTCCCCGGCAGGTTAATGATCAGCGTTCGCCCACGGGTACCGGCGACACTCCTGCTTAACATGGCTTTGTCGGTCAGCTGGAGGGATTTGGCCCGCATTGCCTCCGGAATACCGGGCACCAAGCGCTCAACAACGCTGAGCGTGGCTTCTGGAGTAACATCCCTGGGTGAAAGCCCCGTCCCCCCGGTTGTGAATATCAGATCGCATAGCCCCTGATCAGACCAGGCTGCCATTACGTCCGCCAGTGCAGTTTTCTCGTCTGGAACAATGCAATATTGGGTTACTATGCCGCCGAACGCTGCAGCCATCTCCCGGATTGTTGGGCCGCTGAGATCCGCTCTGGCCCCGGCGGATCCCTTATCGCTGGCAGTGATTACGCCGACTCTGATCGCGGGGCAGCCAATTGTAATCGCATCTCCCACTGAGACCGTCCCACCCTCAACGACGCGCGCAAATACACCTTCACGCGGCATTACACAGTCGCCGGCTTTCTCGCGGATCACACAGCCTTGATGACACTCTTTGCCGATTTGGGTAATTTCCAGAACGACCTGACTGCCGATTTGAATCTGGGAGCCAACAGGCAATTTCATAACCTCGATCGCGGCTGTGGTGATATTCTCAGCAAAATCGCCGTAGTTTAGCTCCAGGCCGGAAGCGCGCACACGCGCGCGCATTTGATCGATACTCTCTTCTGCCAGTAGGCTGACTTGTCTATGCCATGGTCCGGCATGGGCATCCCCCTCAATACCCCAGTCTTTCTTAAAAACAGCTGACTGTACAGGGGTTTTCTGCTCGCCTTTCTTTGCGCTTAAATTAATGGAAACTACTTTCGCCAAAAAAACGCCCCCAACGGATCATTTTCGGGTGTAGGTACCGCTTTTGCCGCCGGATTTAGTCAGCAGGTGGATCGCCCCTATTTCCATGCCCCGGTCGACGGCCTTACACATGTCGTAGACTGTCAATGCTGCCACTGAGACAGCGGTCAGTGCTTCCATTTCGGCACCTGTTTTGGCTCTGCAACGCACTGTAGCCACAATATGAAGCGCGCTGACGCCGTTTTCCCGCTGCGGTTCGATAACAATATCAACTCCGTTCAGTGGGATGTTGTGACAAAGCGGTATCAGGCTACTAGTCTGTTTGGCGGCCATGATGCCGGCCAGTTGCGCCACCGCCAGTACGTCACCCTTCGCTGCCTTGCGATTGAGGATGAGCTCCAAAGTCTCAAGCTGCATCGTAATTAATCCCTCGGCGCATGCCTCCCGAATTGTATCCGGTTTGGCACCGACATCCACCATGCGCGGCAGACCTTCTGAGGAAAAATGATTCAATTCGCCGCTTAATTCGCCG
>DHDG01000036.1:52444-52964 GCA_002399265.1 Firmicutes bacterium UBA4882
GGACGTCCTAATGCGCACCTTCCGCAGCGATCAGGAATTTCCCGGGCGACCTTGCGCCAGTCTTCCGGCTTGGCCAAAACCGCCCGCCGAATAATTGCGCTCAATTCCTCGCTGCTGACCCCGCTCCTGGCTGCCGTTCCAATATCAATCCCTTCCGCACTGAACAGACAGGGCTGCAGCAGGCCGTTACTGGTCAGGCGCAGCCGGTTACAGGAAGGACAGAAGCATGATGACACCGGGCTGATAAACCCGATCGTCCCCCGGGCACCCGGCAGGCGAAACACCCGCGCCGGCCCAGCGTTTTGCGCTTTGTTAATCTCGACAGGAATCAAATCCGGCAGTCTGGCGATCACCTCGTCGGCTGACACGACCGCGCTACGCCCCATCTCCGCCCCGATTCCGAAAGGCATCAGTTCCAGAAAACGCACCTGAATTGGTAGTCCCATCGTTAATGTGGCAAAATCGGAGATTTCGCAGTCATTAACCCCTTTAACAAGGACGACGTTCAGCTTAATGAGAG